>JARRKQ010000051.1:0-52688 GCA_037387885.1 Alphaproteobacteria bacterium
CTCGCGAGTGCCGCATAACCCAACTGCAAGTAATGTTGGCTGCGGGCCGCCGACTACACTGTGGCGGGAGGAATTGCCAACTCTCGGTGGTTGCGGGCCCCCGCAACCAACTTTACTTGCTCGATCAACTCGTCGCTTAAAACGGCAGGTTTGTTTCGTTCTGACGCCAGCGTCAGGATATGCGCGATGTCACCCTGGAGGTCGATCTTCAGTTCGCCGTTCTCGGGTGTTAGCACGATCGCCAAGATCAGCGAACATAGCCGATACTGCGTTGGCCGCCCTCGGACCAGGCGGCGCCGGCCTTATCATCTTCCAGGATGTTGCCGTGTCGGAAAGTCATGTCCCACAGCTGGAGGTCGGCGTCGGGCCAGGCATCGACGGGAAGAAGCTTCATGTGTTTGTGGCGCAGGGAGGCGGATGATCAACGGGCATCGCGTTTAACGAACAGGCCCTTCGCTTCAGTGAGGTGCCAGGCAACCAGTCCGGGCAGCCCGAGGCCTAGCTCGCGGACACGCTTGGCAAGGGCGACTACGAGCGCCGTCGTTGCCGGTATTCCGAGCGCAACGCCGAGAACGACGAAGCCACCCTCGAGCAGGCCGAGCGCCCCCGGAACCATAAAGGCAGCGGCGCGAATACCGGAACTCAGACTTTCCAAGATAATCGCATCGTCCAGTCCAATCGGATGGCCGAAGAAATACATGGTCAGCCAGATTTCGCCCGTACCGGCGACCCAACCCACAAAGCGCCAGAGGCATGCATGCCGGAGCGTCCGCCGGTTGCGATAGATCGCCCTGACGGCATCGTCGATTCGGGACGCCCGGACGGAAACTTCGGTGAGCCACACGTTTCGCAGGACCGCACCGGCGATGAGCGTGGAAAGCCCGAACAGTCCCTTGTGTTGCAGCAAAACGAAGATGGTGATCACAACCACGAAGATGCCGAGCCCTGCCAGAACCGACCAGGTAATGGTCAGCACGATCGGTTCGCTGGAACGGATCAGGAGCAGCACGAGCCCTAGCAGGACGAACACGACCTGGGTAACGACGCCAACGGTAACGTCGACGATCATACTTCCCGCCGCAGCCGTAGCCGGAATTCCGCGCAGATAGGCGAGGCGCGCGCACACAACATCGCCGCCGACCCCTGCGACCGGCAACAGGGAATTGACCGACTCCCGAATCCAGCGAATCCAGGTAATCGCGGCAACGGTCAATCCGGGTGTCGCCGGCAGCATCGCGCGCCACGACATGGCGCTGAGCCACATCGGCAGAATGTGGAACAGGCTGATCGGGACCAGCCACCAGCCAATCAGGGCCATGGCCTGACCGACGGCGGCCGCGCCGTTGTCGACGATCAGGTAGATCACGCCAGCGAGGCCAAGTGCGGCAGCGGCCAGCATCGATGACCGGGAAATATGAATGCGGAAACTCCAGTCTCAGGGGAAACGCAAGTTCTGCCGAACCGGCCGACTGCCCTTCAATGACTTGCTTGTTCGATCTTGTCCAGAATTCTTGTCGGCATTTGAAAATCCATTTATCTCTACACGATGAGCATCCGATCATATGAATCGCCGCAGCGACCAGACAACGCTGGCGTGCCGGATGGGGCGCCGGTCCTTCTCCTGATGGAAGCGCCGGCGGGGACCGTCTCGGTTCATCATGATTCTTCACTGCTCGGTTTGACACTGCTGCGCCGGGCGGAATTGGCGGCGCGCCGATCGGGATACGCCAAAACAATTCTGCTGCGGTCCGATCGCGAAGCGGACCGTGAGTGGGGAGACCTGACGCAGCACGAAGGGCAGCGCCTCGTCGTCGCGCCGGTTCAGGCGGTCGCTGAGGTCGCTTGGCTAAAAGCAGCCGCGACGGTCGCAATCCCGGATGGCGGCTGGGGCGGCATGCCGGGCTGTGTTGCTATTCTGGATTCATTAACACTGCTGGAAGGGTTCGCGCCCGCCGACGCGACGTCGGGGTTTGACGCGCTCGAACGACACCTGACCGGACGCTTCGGTTCACCCACCACCGGATTGGACGGGTGGGATGTCGTGGTGATCCGTGACCACAGGGATCTGTCCATTGCGCGTCGGCGTTTGTTGCGCGCACTGGTCAAAGAAACGGACGGATTCATGGCCCGGCATGTGGAACGCCCGATTTCCATTGCCATCTCACGATGGCTTGCCGAAACGCCGATGACGCCGAACCAAGTCACAATTGTCTCGACTGCGGTGGGCATCGCCGGGGCGCCGTTCTTTCTCTCTGCATCGCCGTTGTTGCAGACGGTCGGTGCTCTGCTTTTTCTGACTCATTCGATCCTCGACGGATGCGACGGCGAGCTTGCGCGCCTAAAGTTTCAGGAGTCGCGCTGGGGCGGGTTGCTAGACTTCTGGTCCGACAATATCGTGCACCTGTCGATCTTCTCCTGCATGGCGCTGGGTTGGGCGCAGGCGGAAGGCGCACTCTGGCCGCTTCTGCTCGGTGCGGCGGCGGTGCTCGGCGCGGGCGGTTCCGCCGGCTTCGTCTACTGGCGGCTTTTGCGCGACAAGGGCGGGGATGGCCCGATCTTCACCTCGGTGTCGGCAAAACAGCCGGAGATGCTCTCCCGCTGCCTCGACGGAGCCGCGCGGCGCGATTTTATTTACCTGGTTCTCATCCTCGCCCTGTTCGGTAAGGCGTCGTGGTTCCTAGCGCTGACCGGAATCGGCGCGCCTATCTATCTGATCCTGCTGCTGATCGTGGCCTTTCGGGACCGCCAACGGTCGCCCGCGATTCCCTAGCCGTTGAACGCGATAACCGCGCTACCGTCTGCGCTGGAGGCCTTGGCGAGGTCAATCGCCCGGGCGCAGAAAAGCGCTTCCGGCAGATTGCTGCCCCGCTGCGGGTTTTTGATCGCAGTCAGAAAATCGTCCACCACGCCCGAGAACCAATCCGGATGATGGGATCCCCGGGACAACGCTGGCGGACAATTCCAGGTTTGCCGCCCGGCGCCCGTTTCACGAACGACGGCAGCCTCTTCCACGATCAGCCTGCCGTCGGCGCCCTCGATTTCGATCCAGTTTTCCCGCGTTTCGGCGGTCCAGGTCAGATGGATCGTCGCGGTCGCGTTCGGGAATTCGAGCGTAATATGCGCGGTGTCGTCGAGCGGCCAGTCCGTAAACTTGCGCGTCTCGAGGCGCGCCGAAATCGACTGCGGTTGCGTGCCCGCCCAGCGCCGAACGCAATACAGAGCGTGCCACCCGTGATCGACCAGTATGCCGCCGCCCGCCATTGCCGGATCAAGGCGCCAGTTCGCGGCGCTCCCCGCCGGAACCGCCATCGCGGGCTGGGATCGAAGTGTTTCCCAATGGATGCGATGAATGGTGCCGAGGGCGGCTTCATCGATCAGCGATGTGATCTTGCGGCAGATGGGCGCCTTGAGCCAGTTATGCACAGTGTGCAGAACAAGCCCGCGCCGCCGCGCCTCCTGGGACAGTGCGGTCAACGCCGCGGCATGGGTTACGGTCGGTTTTTCACAGAGCACGTGTATCCCGGCGGCCTGTGCCTGGCCGATCATGGCGGCATGGCTTCCGGGGGGCGTGCAGATGTCGACGAAATCCAGCATCTCCTGCGCGAGCATCTCGGCAGGGTCGGCGTAGACATTAATGCCCGGCAATGTTTCGCGCACCCTCATGCGCCGGGCGTCCGAGCCATCAGTCGCCGCGACAATCTCAACCTCAGGACAAGCCCGCCAGCCGGGGAGATGACCGTTCTCGGCGACGTTACCGAAACCGATGAATGCGCCGCGCAGGGCCATCGCCGCCGCCTAGTCCAGATGAAACGTTCGCGCAATCGCCGCGAAGGATCGATCGAGAATATCGACTCCGCGCAACGCTTCGTCTTCAGTGATCACCAGAGGCGGATTGATCCGGATGATGTGCGAATAGGCCATGGTGACCAATCCGCGCTTGAGCGCTTCCTGAAACAAGGCCTGGGTGATTTCCTTACCGAGCGGTTCCTTGGGATTGCCTCGACGGCGCCGAGGCCCGCCGCTGACGCAAGCGGATTGCCGCCGTAGCTCGAAGAGCTGCCGCTTGCGTCCGCCCACGGTTTCGACGACGCGATAGCGGTTGACGCCGCCACGCCGCTGAGTGGGAATCCGCCGCCCATACCCTTGCCGATGGTCATGATGTCCGGCACGACGTCAAACTGATCGCAGGCCCAAAGCGTTCCGCTGCGACCGAAGCCGGCAAGGATCTCGTCGGCGATTACCAGCGCATCCGTCTCCTTCGCGATTTCCCAGACCGCGTGGATGAAGTCGTCGGGCGGCACGACGTTGCCGGCCGTTCCTTGTATCGGTTCGAGTATAATTGCCGCGACCTCGTTCTGGGTCTCGTGCTTGATCACGTTACGTAGGTGTTCCGCGCAGGCGAGCCCGCAGCGTCCGGGCTCGAGATTCCAGGGGCAACGATAGCAGCTGGCATAGGGCGACAGGTGCGTGCCCGGCGGAAAAGGTCCCTGGTGGTAACGGAAACTGCCGCCAAGCAGGCCAACGACGCCGGCGGTTTTCCCGTGATAGCCGCCCCAGAATCCGATGAACTCCCATTTCCCGGTCGCCGATTTGGCTAGACGGAATGCCGACTCGACCGCCTCAGCGCCGCCGGAGAATAGCTGCACCCGGCTGATGTCGCCGGGCAGCATGCCGGACAGGATCTCGAGGAATTTGGCGCGTACCGGCGTTGTAAAGCTACCGAAGGTCAGCTTTTCCAGCTGCTCCTTGATACGCTTCAGATAGTGGGGATGACTGTGTCCGAGACTGCCGACCGCGACACCGGCGATAAAATCGAGATATTCGTTGCCGTCCAGATCGGTCAGCGTGCAGCCGCGCCCGTATTCCATTGCGAGGTGCGAATACAGGGCGATCGATTGCAGGCCGGGCGCCATGTATTTCTGCTCTCGCTCGAACATCTCAAGAGAGCGCGGTCCGGGTATCGACGGTGTCTCTATGTCGCCTGTGTCGGCGGGCGTGATCGCGCCGGGTGGTGGTATTTTCATCGAGGTCTCCTTAGCCGACGGCCGACGCCGCCTGCTGCGTAAAACGCCACTCAAGGTGCTCCGCGATCGCGTCGGACGCTGTATCGCGATAAAGCGCATAACTGGGCCAGGCATTCAGGTCGATGATCATGGGCTGGCCATCGAAACCGACAATTGCGTCGCCACCAAAGATTTCGACGCCGAGGGCGCCAGCGGCGGCGCAGGCGGTCCTTTGCAACAGGGACTCGTCGAACGCGTATCCGGACAGTTTCTGATCACGATGATAGAACCATATGAACCAGGTCGGCGCGGCCATGTTCGGATTCCGCACCCCGTAGAATTTAATCAGGTCGCCGGGCACATGGTTCTGAATGACGACGAAAGGAATACCGCGTTCCGCGAAACGTGTGAGCGCCTTCGTCCAATCGGCAGCGTTGTCGGCGAAGAGGACGTCGCTCGGCTGTGTCGCGTGAAAATCGTAGCGCTTGATCCAAACGGGGAAAGAAGGCGCCGGCGATCGCGGATCGGCGGCAACGATGCGACTTGACGGTGCGCTTATTTTCGCCTTGGCGAAGAGTTCGAGCGTATGATGCCGGTAGGTGTTGAGCACCGCGCCAGGGCGGTTCACGATAATCGAACCTGCCTTCTCCGCCTGGAGCAAATCCTCAATGATCCGGTGCTGTTCACACATTGAGAAAATGCAGCTGCCAGGGGTGTGCAGGGCTTCCTCGGCGGCCGAAGCCTCGCAAACGGTGACGTCGAAGCCTTTATCGCGAAGTTTGTCGGCAGTAACACGCAAGATAGCCGTGTCGTCGTCCTCTCGGCCCGGTGAGTGGCTCGTTTCGCGGAAGATGCCCCAGCACTTACGATCGATCATGGGGTATTTGTCTCCAATGCTGCAAGGCGTTCTGCCGCCGCCATGTCTGCGACTCGGTCGACATCAACGACATTCGGCACCAAAATCCCGTATACGGGGCGCCCGCTCTCGATGACCCAGCGCAAATAGTCGCGCAGCCGAGAGAACGCAGTCGCATTTGGAAAAGTGAGGGCGAGCGGCAAGGCATAGAGGCCGGCCGTTACATGGCTTCCGGTCCCCTCGCCCAGGGCCCTTACGCGTCCACTCGCGGGATCGAGATCGACCCACAGCGGTTTCTCGTCGTCGACCCGATCCGTCACAGCGAGGCCCAACGCGTCCGCGGGCATTTCCGCGGTCGCCTCGACGAAACGCTTGAAGCCGCAATCCGGAATCCACGCGTCGACCGTGCTGATCACGGCCCGCGTACCAGCCAGCCGATCTGCAATAATCCGGAAACTGGCAATCGACGAGGGCGTCGTTTTGACGATGAGATCGATGTCGATATCTCCGGCATTGCCGTCCAGCCAATCCACGCAGGCGCCGCTGTTTTCGTTCAAGATGATGGAGATCATATCGATGGATGCCGCCCGGAAGTTGTCGAGTACATGGCGCAGCAGCGGTCGCCCGGCGACCGGAACCAGAGGTTTGGGCAAGGCAATACCCGCCGCGCTAAGGCGACTTCCAGTCCCGGCGGCGATGATGCCGCCGTGGCGGATAGTATGGCCATCCGCACTCACGTCAGGACCTCTTCAAGCTCGGCGATGCTTGCAACGATGCGATCGTCGGACGTGGTGCCGCTCTGGCGCCTCGCTTCCGGCGATGCAACCCAAATAAAGGGCATGCCCACATTGCGTGCACCGGTACGATCGCGGGGCAGCGAGTCACCAACGAATATGCAATCCGTCGGCTGGACCTGGATCCTGTCAAGGGCGGCACGAAATATACCCGGGTTCGGTTTTTCCTCACCGGCCTGAGTGCTGTCGATAGCCACGGCAATGTGGGGCTCGATGCCGGTATCGCGGCAAACCGCATTCAGGTTTCCGTAAAAGTTGGACACAATGCCAAGCTGATAGCGTTTGGCCAGTCGGGCCAGGACAGCGGCGTTGCGCGCGAGCGCTGCGCGCGAGTCTGCAATGAACCGATCGGCCACCCGTCGGCTGCGGTCAGGGTCGCCGCCACCAAGCCCGGCCTCCAAATTCGCGACCAGTTGTCTTACCGTCTCATCAAAGCCTGTATCGACCGGGATTCCGCCGACGAGAGGATCGTCCGCATCGTAATAGTGCCGGGCAAATTGGGATTCATCGAGATCAAGGCCCTCATCGCGGTAACAGGCATAGAACCGTTCCTTCCAAGCCCGGCCGTCGGCATCCAGGGTCCCACCGAAATCGATCAATAATGCTCGCACCAAAGGCACCTATTTCATTCGCCGGACCTGTGGTGACATCCGGCGCTAACATCCGTCGCGGTCACCAGTCTATGAGGCCGAGCGATCTTGCTTTGCCGTGGCATGGACGGCGGACTCATCGTCCGATTTGGTTGAGATCTCGCCCTCGATAAATGCCTGGCAGAGCTCTCGGGCGACGCTGTCGCGCATTTGGACCGGCGGGCGTTTCATATAATAGCCCGACGGTGCGTCGAGTGGTCCGGAAAGGCCGCGATCGAGGGCGAGCTTTGCGAAGCGGATGGCGTCCATTGCCACCCCTGCGCTGTTCGGCGAATCCTGGACCGACAGACGGAGCTCCAACTCGATCGGCGCACCGCCAAAGCCCTGGCCTTCCATCCTGATAAAGCAGATTTTGTTATCTTCCTGCCACGGCACATAGTCGGACGGCCCGATATGGATTTGACGCGCGTCGATTTCGTGATCGAGCTGCGACTGCACCGACTCCGTCTTGGACTTTTTCTTCGAACTCAGGCGCTTTCGTTCAAGCATATTTAGGAAGTCGGTATTGCCCCCGGTGTTGAGCTGATAGGTCCGGTCAATGCTCACGCCGCGGTCGCCGAACAGCCGCGCCAACGCGCGATGGACGATCGTCGCGCCGACCTGACTCTTGATATCGTCGCCGATGATAGGCAATTGCGCCTCGCGAAAGCGTTTCGCCCATTCTGGATCCGATGCGATAAACACCGGCACGCAATTGACCATGGCGACGCCGGCGTCGATGCACGCCTGCGCGTAGTGCTGGACCGCTTTTTCGGCCCCGACCGGCATGTAACAGACCAGGATATCTGCGTCGCTTTGTCGCAAAACTTCAGCAACATCGACGGGATGGTCATCGGACGGGCGAAATGCCTGATCGTCGTCATACTCGGCCATATGTTCGGCGACGCCATCCAGAATCGGCCCCATTTGGACGATAACTTTGGACACTGGCAAGGCATGTTGGAATACCCGTGCACAGTTCGGCGCGGCGAATATTGCCTCTTCCAGCTGATAACCAACCTTTCGGCTGTCGATATCAAAAGCCGCTACCACCTCTATATCACCACACGAATACGGCCCAATCTGGGGCGTTATTATGCCCTCAGCAGCGCTGCCCGTCCGGTCGCGATAATATTCGAGTCCCTGCACCAACGCGCTGGCGCAGTTTCCGACACCAGCGATTGCAACTTTGATTCTTGCCACAGACCAAGCCCTATCTGTAGTTGACTTCTGAACATCTGATCTGGACGGGAATCGATATGGACTTGAGACCAAATCGTTTATCCTCACCACACCTTGAGGCGCACTTTAAGCCTTTAGTAGAGCCTGTCTAATAATTTCCATGGCGGGCGGATTAATCGTGAATGAACGTGTTGCTTCGGCCAATAGTCATTTCATGACATGATGCGGGGGCTGCTATCGCGTGTGCCCGGCGCAGACTCGTTGCATTGGGGAAGCGAGCAGGTGCGAACCAACGACGGACTGCCTTTTTTTATTCTAAACCCGTTTTGGGGATCAGTCCGTCCACATCCACGGAAACGTATGCGATGGTTCCCACTTATCGCGTCGAGTGGCTCGGCGGGTGCGATCCTGTGATCGGCCAGATGGCGACTATCAACTCTAACGCGACGGAAGATCGTGCGGGCTTGGAACTCGGCAACGTCGCCGACTTTCCTTTGACATCCGTTCTTGGCATATCTTCAACATGAAATGCCGTCGCCAAAGTGTCTGAAATGTCCTCTAACTCCGATATTGGAAATGCTACTTATCCTAATGATTTGACGGTTGAAAAGAGCTATAGCAGCCTCAGTGCATCGAAGAGCAGGTTAAGGTGGCTGCGTGCCCCCAATTTGGACCTATGGAGCCCGTTTGCTGCGCCAGTCGATAGTCGTTCGGTAAAGGTGGTTACGGGCCCCTACAAATAAGCGCGTGACCGCAATGTTCGGACGTCTATCTCGATCTCAGGCGTTCACATCGACCACGACGCGGCCGCGGACCTGGCCTTTGAGGATGGCCTCGCCCTGGGCCGGCAGATCGGCGAAGGGGATCACGAGCGTCATGGCGTCGAGCTTGTCCATCGGCATGTCCGAGGCGAGGCGGTTCCAGGCTTCGGTCCTGAGATCCGTCGGGCAGAAGTTCGAGTCGATGCCGAGCAGGTTCACCCCCCGCAGGATGAGCGGGAGGACCGTGGTTACCAGATCGTTGCCGCCGGCATTGCCGCAGACGGCGACGCTGCCATGGGTCTCGATCGAGGCGAAGGCCCGGGCGAGGGTGACGCCGCCCACCGTGTCGATGGCGGCGGCCCAGCGGGCGCCTTCGAGGGGCCGGTTGGAGGGCTCAGAGAGCTCGGAGCGGTCGACGATGGTGGCCGCGCCCAGATCCTTCAGATAATCGTGGGTTTCCTGACGCCCCGTCGAGGCGGCGACCTGGTAGCCGAGCTTGGCCAGCAGCGCCACCGCGACGCTGCCGAGACCGCCCGCCGCACCCGTCACCAGCACCTCGCCCTTGTCGGGGGTGAGACCGTGGCGCTCGAGCGTGATGATCGCGAGCATCGCCGTGAAGCCGGCCGTGCCGAGCGCCATGGCGCGCTTCAGATCGATGCCGTCGGGCAGCTTGACCGGCATCGAGGCTTTCAGGCGCTCCTTCTGGGTGTAGCCACCCCAATGGCGCTCGCCCACCGCCCAGCCGGTGACCACGACCTCGTCGCCCTCTTTCCAGTCGGGGCTCGTCGAGGCCTCGACGGTGCCGGAGAGGTCGATGCCAGGGATGTGCGGGTAATTGCGCACGAGCCGCGCGAGGCCTTTGAGGATGAGACCATCCTTGTAGTTCAAGTCCGAATAGGCGACGCGGATCGTCACCTCGCCGTCGGGGAGATCGCCGTCCTCGAGATCCTTCCAGACCTGCGTGACCGTGCCGTCGGCCTCCTCCAGCATCAGCGCCTTGAAGCTCATCGCGAACCCCTCCCCCGGATATTAGGATTTCGTTGACCATGATCCCGCCACAGAGCTCTTGCGGGCGGGCGGGGCACCTTATCAAGACAGGCTGGCGCGTCAAACTCGGCGGATTACCGCGTCGATTGTACGTCTTTATGCCCTGTCCGTCTTTACCTAATGGAAGCCTTTAACCCCCGATCATGACCGCGCCATGGTTGCACCACCTTTCTGGCGTAGAAAGGCCCATAGGAAAGCGCTATGACCACACCCCCCGATACCGGCGCCGTCCCCGGCCCACCGCCTATCGCTCCCGAACCGGTCGAGCGGCCCGTTTATGACGGCAGGGCGCGCGAGGTGTTCTCGTTGGCGCTGCGCAATGCGGGGCTGACGCTCATCACGCTCGGCATCTACCGCTTCTGGGCCAAGACGCGGATGCGCCAGTATTTCTGGAGCCATGTTTCGGTGAAGGGCGAGCGCATCGAATATACCGGGCGCGGGCGCGAGCTTTTCCTTGGCTTCCTGATCGTGCTCGGCATCGGCCTGGTGACGCTGCTGCCGTACCAGCTGCTGCTCAATTTCGTGCTGAGCCGGAACCCGCCGCTCTATGTGCTGCTGGTCATCGTCTTCTACCTGGTCCTGATAACGCTCTACTGGGCGGCCGTGTTCTTCGCCCGGCGCTACCGCTTCTCGCGCAGCCAGTGGCGCGGCATCCGCGCGGCGCAGACCGGCTCGGCCTGGGAGTTCGGGTTCTTAGGCCTCGGCTGCACGCTGCTCAACATCATCACCATCGGGATCACGGTTCCGGTGACCTCGATCTGGATCAACCGCTATCTGATGACGCGAACGATGTTCGGGCCGCATTATTTCGCGTTCGAGGGGCGTGCCGGGCGGCTCTACGGACCCTGGATGGCGACCTGGGGTGTCGGCGTCGGCGGCTACATCCTCATTGTCGCAGCCCTGATCGGCCTCTGCTCCGCCGGCGTCCTCAGGGACAACCGGGCGTCGGTCGCGATCATAATGATCCTTCTCTACGCGCTTTGGATTGGCGGCTGGCTCGCCATGTATGGCTGGTACCGTGTCGTTCAGTTCCGTCGCTTCACCGATTGGACGCGCTACCAGACGCTGAGCTTTGCCTCCGCGCTGCCGGCGGGGCGCGTGATCGGCATGATCGCGCTTTACATGCTGACGGTCGTGGTGGTGCTGGGCGCGATCGCCGGCGTTGCTATCGCGGCCGGTTTGTCGGCGGCCCACCTCGCGGTCGATCCGCGCGCGGCTGCGGCCGTCGTCGGCGCCTTGATGGTGGTCTATCTGCCCGTGGCGAGCATCGCGCGCTACCTCATCGTAATCCACGGCGTCGCGGGGCCGCTCTGCAATACGCTCGAAATACGCGGCCGCCTTGACTTCGACGCGCTGGAGCAGAGCGCCGAAGCCATGCCCAAGCGCGGCGAGGGATTGGCGGAGATGCTCGATGTCGGCGGCATCTGACGACACCCCCCGGATCACCGCGACCTTCGCCGACGGACGCACCGCCAAGCTGCGCGAGGTCGAGCTCGACTTCGCACGCGATGCGCTGGAAATCCGTCAGGCCGGCCAGACGCTGGAGCGCTGGCCCTACCGCGAGATCGTGCTGGTCGAAGAGCGCTTCGGCGACGCGCCGATGCGGCTCCGCCACGGCGACCGCGCGGGACGGCTCACCATCGCCCATGCCGGACTGATCCGGGCGCTGATCGAGCGGGCGCCGCATCTGAGCGGACGCCTCCGCCACACCGTCTCCCTCGGCGGCTTCACCAAATGGGGGATCGCGGTAGGAACGACCGCGCTCGCCGTCTATCTGCTGATCGCCGAGATGCCGGCGATTGCCGCGCGGATCGTGCCGCTCAAATGGGAAGAGGCGCTGGGCGAGGCCGTGGTCAAGCAGGTGACTTTCATCTTCGCCCGCAAATCGAAGACCTGTGACGCATCGGCGGGCAAGGCCGCGCTCGAACGCCTGCGCGTGCGCCTCACCGGCAAGCTCAAGACGCGCTACCGCTTTAAGCTTCGCGTCATCGATCACGCCATGGTCAATGCCTTCGCCGCGCCCGGCGGCTACGTCATCGTCATGCGCGGGCTGATCGACAAGGCCGAGAACGGCGACGAGGTGGCGGGCGTGCTGGCGCACGAGATCGGCCATGTGGTCGAGCGGCATTCGACCGAAGCGCTGTTCCGCTCGCTCGGCTTCAACCTGATCGTCGCTACCCTCGTCGGCAACACCACCTCGATGGGCAGCGCCGTCGCCGAGGTCGGCACCGGCCTCGCCTCGCTCTCCTACGGCCGTGCGGCGGAGCGCGAGGCCGATGCGATCGGGGTCAGGCTGTTGAACCAGGCCGGTATCAGCGGCGCGGGGCTCGCCGCCTTTTTCGGCCGCATTGCGGCGAGACACGGCAAGGACAAGAAGCGCGGCGGCAAGAAACGTGAGGCCAAGTCGGGCAAGACTAAGTCGGGCGGCGATGTCGGCATCTGGGGCTATCTCTCGACCCATCCGCCCTCGGCCGAGCGCGCACGGCGGATCAAGGCGCGCTCGACCGGCCGCGGCCGGGCGATGAGTGCGACCGACTGGGCGGCGCTGAAGGCGATATGCAAGTAGGAAGCTTGTCTAGGTCGCGTGCCCACTGCCGACGAAGCGGACGATGCCGCCGCTCGGCTTTTCCGCCAGCTCGTCCTCGCGCATGACGATGGCGCCGCGCACGATGGTGGCGCGCGGCCAGCCGGTGACCTGCATCCCGTCGAAGGGCGTCCAGCCGCATTTGGAGGCGATCCACGAATTCTCGATCGTCCGCTTCGCCTTCATGTCGACCACCGTGAAATCGGCGTCGTAGCCCACGGCGATGCGGCCCTTGCCGGCGATGTTGTAGATGCGCTGGGCGCCGGCGCTGGTGAGATCGACGAAGCGCTCGAGCGTCAGCCGCCCGGCATTGACGTGGTCGAGCAGGATGGGGACGAGCGTCTGCACGCCGGGCATGCCCGAGGGGCTCTGCGGATAGCCGTGCTGTTTTTCTTCCAGCGAATGGGGGGCGTGGTCGGAGCCGATGACGTCGACGATGCCGTCGGTGACCGCCTGCCAGAGCGCGGCGCGGTGCGTCTCGTCGCGGATCGGCGGGTTCATCTGGGCGAGCGTGCCGAGCCGGTCATAGGCCTCGGGGGCCGCGAGGGTGAGGTGCTGGGGCGTGACCTCGACGGTGGCGATATCCTTGTTGGCGGCGAGCTCGGGGATCTCGTCGGCGGTGGTCATGTGGAGCACATGGACCGGCCGGCCGGTCTCGCGGGCGATCTTCATCAGCCGCTTGGTCGAGCGGAGCGCGGTCTCGGCGTCGCGCCATTCGGCGTGGGCATGGGGTGAGGTCGCATCGCGGGCGATCGATTTCCGTTCCTCGAGCCGCGCCTCGTCTTCGGAATGCACGGCCATGCGGCGGTTTCCGTGCGCGAGCACGCGGCGGACGTTCTCGTCATCGGCGACGAGGAGCGTCCCCGTGGAGCTGCCCATGAACATCTTGACGCCGCAGCAGCCGGGCACGCGTTCGAGCGTTGCGAGCTCGTCGGCGTTTTCCGGCGAGGCGCCCATGAAGAAGGCGATGTCGCACCAGACGCGGCCTTGCGCGCGTGCGACTTTCTCGGCGAGCGCAGCGGCATCGGTGGTCGAGGGCCGCGTGTTGGGCATCTCGAAGACCGCCGTCACCCCGCCCAGCGCGGCCGCGCGGGTGCCGGACTCCTGGTCTTCCTTGTGCTCCATGCCCGGCTCGCGGAAATGGACCTGCGTGTCGATCACGCCGGGCAGCACGGTGAGGCCGCCCGCCTCGAAGACCTCCTCCCCCGCCGTGCCCAGATCGCCGATTGCGGCAATGCGGCCGTCGCACACGCCGATATCGGCCGTGACGCGGCCCGCCGGCGTCATGCATTCGCCGCCGCGGATGATGAGATCGAAGCTATCGGCCATGACGCTCCCTGAGCACGGTATCGAACAGCGCGCGGTGGCGCGCGACCGCGATCGCCGGTGTGTAGTCCCTTTCATAAGCGGCGCGGCCGGCCTGCGCCAGTTGTGCGGCGCGCTCGGGATCGTCCGTCACCGAACGGATCGCCGCGGCGAGCGCCGCCGGGTCGTCCACCGGCACGAGGAGGGCCTCGCTGTCGCTCTCGACGATCTCGCACGGGCCCTGGCTTTCGGTGGCGACGACCGGGCGGGCGTGCATCCAGGCCTCGAGCATGACGTTGCCCAGCGGCTCGTGGCGCGACGGCAGCACGAAGACGTCCCCCGCCGCATAGTAGGGTGCGGGGTCGTCGCGCCAGCCGAGGAAGCGCACGCGGTCGGTGACGCCGACCTCCTCGGCGAGGCTCTTCAGCACCTGGCGTTGCGGTCCGTCGCCCGCGAGCCAGAGGTAATGCTCGGGCAGCTCTGCCAGCGCGCGCAGCAACACATCGAAGGCCTTGTTCCTGTGCAGGCGGCCGAGCGCGAAGATGAGCGGCGCGTCCTCGGGCGTGCGCAAGGGCCCGCGCGCGGCGGGTGGCGCGCTCACATCGACGACGAAATTGGGCACGTGATGCGCGCGCTCGCGCGGCCAGCCCTCGTGCACGACGTAGTCGACGAGATCGCGGGTGTTACAAACGAGATGATCGAGGTGGCGGTAGTATTTGAGATCGTAGTAGCCGCCGAGCCGGCCGATCGTCGCGTAGCCGCCACTACGCCCCGCCGCGGGCACGAAGCGGCTGGCGCGGCTCATATAGCTCATCACGATATCGGGCTTGAAGGCGGCGATCTCGGCGGCGAGGCGCTTCCTGGTCTGCCGGTCGAGGCGGCCGCCGAAGGGCGCCTCGGCGATCGGAAGGCCGGCGTTTTCGAGCGCCTGGCGGCGGGCAGCGTTCGGGCGCATGACGATGTGCTGGGGAATCCCCGCACCGGCGAGCGCCTGGCAGAGCCGCACGAAATAAGCCTCGGCCCCGCCCCGCTCGGCGCCGGCGATCACCTGCAGAATACGCGGGGATGATATTCGCGGGGACGATGGATCAGTGTCCGCCATCAGTCTTCGTCGAGCTT
Source organism: Alphaproteobacteria bacterium (assembly GCA_037387885.1). Classification (GTDB taxonomy): domain Bacteria; phylum Pseudomonadota; class Alphaproteobacteria; order JAPULJ01; family JAPULJ01; genus DATKZM01. The sequence goes on from JARRKQ010000051.1 coordinate 15,281, forward strand.
GGCGCGCAGCCACGAAAGGATCGGATAGATCGCGGCGAAGAGCGCGATCAGGAAGCCGAGATGGCCTTCCTTATATCCCTTCCGGCGGACATAGCATTTGAAGAAACGCGTGACGATGCGCCGCACGTTGCGCCCGAAGCTTTCCGGCATGCCGGCGTCGCGGAGATCCTTCGCGCGCGCGGCGGTGTAGCGGTCGAGGCGGCGGATCATGTCGCCCACCCCGGCATCGACATAATGCGTCATCGGCGTTTCGAGGCGGCCGCGCGCGCCTTTGAGCTCGACCGCCGGGTGGATGCGCTGATCGCCCCAGCGCTTGCAGCCCCTGGCGAAGAGCCGCGCCGTCGAGCTGACGCCCCAGGCCGCGCCCCAGCCGTAGCGCACCAGGCGCGTGCCGATGTAGTTGTCGAAGGGAATGTTGTAGGCGCCGGGCTCGGCGGTGGCGATCTTGGCGCGGATCTCTTGCGCCAGCGCCTCGGGCACGCGCTCGTCGGCATCGACCTCGAGGATCCAGTCGCCGGTGCAGGCTGCGATGCCTTCATTGCGGCGCGGCCCCTCGATCTCCCAGGACCCCTCGACGAGCTTGTCGGTATAGCGCGCGGCGATTTCCTTCGAGCGGTCGGTGCATTTGTCGAGCACGACCACAATCTCGTCGGCGAAGGCGAGCGTTTCCAAGCAATCCGCGAGCTGCGCCTCCTCGTTATGCGCGACGACGAGGGCGGACAGCGTCGGGGTCGTCGCCTGTTTGCTCATAGTGCGGTCATGCGGCGCAGGCGCCGGTGCGTTTCAACAGCGCCTCGGCCGCCTCGGCCGCCGCCTCGACGCTCAAGCCGTCCATCAGCGTGCCGGTGGTGCGATGGTCGTAGCCGGATCCGCTCACCAGCGCGTCGTAGCTTTCGGCCGTCCGCACCACGGCCGCCCGCGGCCCCCAGGGCGCGTAATGCTCGTCGCGGCTGGGGCCGAAGAGGCCGAGGGTCGGTGCGCCGGCCGCGGCGGCGAGATGCATGAGCCCGGAATCGTTGCCGACATAGAGCGCCGCACGGGCGAGGCAGGCATGCACCGTCGGCAGATCGATCGTGCCGGCGAGGTCGATGCGGCGCGCTTCGGGCACGGCCTCCAGGACGGGCAGCGCGCGGTCGCGCTCGCTCGGCCCCGCAAAGACCGCGAGCCGCGCGCCCGCGAGCGGACCCGCCGGGCCAGTGAGCCGGCGTGCCAGCTCGGCAAATCGATCGTGCCGCCATTGCTTGCCGGGCCAGTTCGCCGTGGGCCCCAGCGCCAGCACGGGCGAGCCGTCGGGAATGAGCGTGCTCGCGAGTGCTTTGGCCGTCTCGCTCGTCCACACCTGCGGGGCGGGCGGATGATCCGTCAGCCCGAGCAGGCGCGCATACTGCCGCACCTTGTGCATGCCCGGCACCTCGCGGCCGAGGCGATAGCGGCGGCGCGCGAGCACAAGCCAGGCGAGCCCGGTGCGGCGCAGATCGACGATGGTGTGCCAGGGGTACGGCAGCGTCTCGCCCCACAGGCGCAGCCAATGGCCCCCAAGGGGCGCCTTCTTGAGCACGATCACCCGCGCGAGGCCCGGCACGGAAGCGAAGAGCGGCGCCGGTGCGCGCCCGCAGGCGACGGTGATCCGCGCGCCCGGATGCTGCGCGATCAAATGCGCGAGCAGACCAGACGACAGCACCGCATCGCCGATGCGCGTCGAGGTGATGAACAAGATCCGCATGGCCGCGGGTTATAGAGCGCTCTTGCGGGCATGGCCAGAATTGGGGTCTTGTTTCACCCGCGTTACAGTTCCAGTTGAAGGCCCGCGGGGCCCTGTCCTCGATCCCCCGCGCGGAGACGACCATGAGCGATGCTCGATTTGCAATCCTGGACAACCGCGCCGTTCTCGACGTCGCCGGCGAGGACAGGGTGGCGTTCCTGCAGGGGCTGGTCTCAACGGACGTCGCCACGGTGTCGGAATCGGCGGCGATCCACACCGCCTTCCTGACCGCGCAGGGCAAGTATCTCCACGATTTCTTCATTGCCGCGCTGGGCGAGCGTTTCCTGCTCGACTGCGAAGCGGCGCGCGCCGAGGATCTCAAGAAGCGCCTTTCGATGTATCGGCTGCGCTCGAAGGTGACGATCGAGGCGCGGCCGGATCTGGGTGTCGCCGTTGCGTTCGGCGATGGTGCGACCGGGAAGCTCGGGCTTGCCGATACGGCCGGTGCGGCGCGGGCGCTCGATGACGGCGTCGCTTTCGTCGATCCGCGGCTGGCCGCGGCGGGCGCGCGCGCGATCCTGCCCAGCGGCACAGCTGACGCGACGCTTACGGAAGCCGGACTCGCAGCGGGATCGGCGGCGGACTACGATCGGGCGCGCCTTTCCCTCGGTCTGCCCGACGGCAGCCGGGATCTGGTGCCCGAGAAATCGATCCTGCTGGAAAACGGCTTCGACGAGCTGAACGGCGTCGACTGGAACAAGGGTTGCTTCCTCGGCCAGGAGCTGACGGCGCGCACCCATTACCGCGGCCTGGTCAAGAAACGCCTGATGCCGGTCGAGATCGACGGTCCCCTGCCCGCGCCGGGCACTCTGGTGATGCTGGGCGACAAGGAAGCGGGAGAGATGCGCTCGGGGACCGACGGATGCGGCCTGGCGCTGCTGCGTCTCGACGCCGTGGAGAAAGCGGCCGAGAGCGAGGGCGCGCTGACCGCGGGCGAGGCCCGCCTGACGCCGAAGAAACCCGACTGGGCGGCGTTCTGAAGAGTGAAATGCCGCGCCGTCGCGGATGACGTGCGCCCTCCCGCTTGCTACCGTGCGGACGAACGCGCTCCGAGAAGCGCGACGTAGATAAAGCGCATCTGGGAGGCCCAGGGAGGTACTGCATGGCGACGCATAGCTGGGAGAAGGTTTATCCCGACGAGATCGATTGGAACCTGACGATCACGCCGCGGCCGATCCCGGCGATCCTCGACGAGGCTGCCGCCAAGGCCGGCGAGCGGACGATGATCGACTTCCTCGGCCGGCGCTTTTCCTTCGCCGAGCTGCACGACCAGGCGAACCGTGTCGCGAAGGGCCTCCAGGCCCTGGGCATCGGCCCCGACACGCGGGTCGGGCTCTTCATGCCCAACGTGCCGCAATACATCCCGGCGATGTTCGGCGCGCTGAAGACCGGCGCAACCGCGGTCAATCTGAGCCCGCTGCTAGCGCCGCGCGAGCTCGCCAACATGATCGAGGATTCGGGCACCAAGGTCTTGATCACCATCGACTTGAAGCTGCTCTACGACCGCATCCCCGCGCTGCTCGCCAACACCTGCCTCGAGACGGTGATCGTGGCGCGCATGGCGAACGCGCTACCGTTTCCGAAGAACAAGCTCTACGGGATCGCCAAGAAGAAGACGATCGCCACCTTCCCGCTCGACGAGCACCACATGCGTTTCGAGGATTTGATCGCCAATGACGGCGCCTATGCGCCGGTGGAGATCGACCCGGAGCGCTCGGTCGCGTTCCTGCAATATACCGGCGGGACGACCGGATCGCCCAAGGGCGCCATGCTGTCGCACCGGGCCGTCACCGCGGCCGATGCGATGTATGGGTCGTGGACGCCGCAATTCCGCGAGCGGCCGCCGGAGGAGACCAAGGTGGCGCTGGTCTTGCCGCTCTTCCACATCTACGGCCTCTCGGCGGTGCTGATGGGCGCGATCCGCGATACGGCGGAGATCATCCTTTATCCGCAACCCGATATCCCGCTGATCCTGAAGGACATCGCCAAGAAGAAGCCGAATGTCCTGCCGGGCGTGCCGACGCTCTTCACCGCGCTCGCGCATCACCCGAACGCGGCCAACACCGATTTTTCCTCGCTCAATTACTGCGCCTCGGGCGGCGCGCCGCTGCCGCCGGAGGTGCGCGACCATTTCCAAAGGGTGACCGGCGTTGCGGTCTACGAGGGCTACGGCCTCACCGAGACCTCGCCCGCCGGCACCGCGCATGTGCGCCGGAACGAATACCGCATCGGCTCGTGCGGCGTGCCGCTGCCCGGCACCGAAATCGAGATCCGAAGCCTCGAGGACGGCACGACCAAGATGCCCACCGGCGAGATCGGTGAGATCTGCATCAAGGGCCCGCAGCTCATGCACGGCTACTGGAACCGCGAGGAGGAGACGAAGGAAGCTTTGCGCGACGGCTGGTTCTATTCCGGCGACACGGGCTATCTCGACGCGGACGGCTATCTCTACATCGTCGACCGCAAGAAGGACCTGATCATCTCCTCGGGCTACAACGTCTATCCGCGCAATGTGGAAGACGCGATCTACGAGAACGACGCGGTCGAAGAAGTGACCGTGATCGGCGTCAAGGACGACTACAGGGGCGAAATGCCGAAGGCGTTCGTCAAGCTGCGCGCGGGTGCGTCGCTGACTGCGGACGAGTTGAAGGCGTCGCTCAAGGACAAGCTGGCAAAATACGAGATACCGCACGAGATCGAGTTCCGCGCCGAGCTGCCCAAGACCGCGGTCGGCAAGCTCTCCAAGAAAGAGCTGGTCGCCGAAGAGGAAGCCAAGCGCGCCGCCGCCAAAGAAGCGCAAGCGGGATAGGGCTTCACATGCGTCGTCGTCTTCTGCGCCTTCTGGGCGCGCTCATCTTCTTTGGCATCTTCTATCTGCTGTTCTGGCCGGTCTCGATCGACCCGGTGGCCTGGACGCCGCCGCAGGCACCGACGCTCACGGGCCCTTACGCGCTCAACAACAAGCTCGCGGCGGCGACGCGTTTCGGTGCCGGCATCGGCATCGGGCCCGAGGACATCGCGATCGATGCCAAGGGCTGGATCCATACCGGGTTTATCGACGGCCGCATCGTTGCCATCGCGCCGGACGGCAAGACCCACAAGGTGATCGCCAATACGGGCGGGCGGCCGCTCGGTATGCGCTTCGATGCGGACGGCAATCTGATCGTCACCGATGCGTCGAAAGGGCTGCTCAGCATCGCGCCCGGCGGCACTATCACCGTGCTGGCAACGCAGGCGGAGAAAAAGGGCTTCGGCTTCACCAACCACCTCGCCATCGCGACGGACGGGACGATCTATTTCAGCGACAGCTCGACGCGCTGGGGGCCGGGCAAGGCGGTCGCCGATATCTTCGAGCATGTGCCGACGGGCCGGCTGATGGCCTACGACCCGAAGGCCAAGACCGTGCGCGTGCTGATGCGGAAGCTGCAATACGCCAACGGGGTGGCGCTTGCCGCCGACGAGTCCTTCGTGCTGGTCAACGAGTCGGGCGAATACCGGATCCGCCGCCACTGGCTGAAAGGCCCCAAGGCGGGCCAGTCCGACATTTTCATCGACAACCTGCCAGGCTTTCCCGACAACATCTCGGCCAACGGCAAGGGGACGTTCTGGCTCGCCATGTTCACGGTGCGGAACCCCGCCGCCGACGCGCTCGCGAAACAATCTGCAGGACCCCGAGGGCCGCTACTCGCCAGTGACGAGCGTGGTCGAGCACGACGGCATGCTCTGGCTCGGCAGCCTGTCGGCGACCTCGCTCGCGCGGATCAAGGCGCCGGGGAACTAGCGGCCGGGCTGGCGAAGGAAACGCCCCGGCCGGCGTTGATCATGTGGGGGCCGGCGCGGGGCATATCCGATTTCGGACGTCGCACGCGATCTACGCGGCGGCCGAGGCCTCCAGGGTGGGATAGTCGGTGTAACCGCGATGGTCGCCGCCATAGAAGGTCGCCTGGTCGGGCGCATTGAGCGGCGCGCCGCGTGCAAACCGCTCGGCCAGATCGGGATTGGCGAGATAGCGCGAGCCGAAGGAGACGAGATCCGCCGCGCCGCGGGCGAGCGCCTCGTTGGCCCGGTCGCGGTCGAAGCCGCCGTTGATCATGTAGGGCCCGTCGAAAGCGGCCCGCAGCGCCGCCCAGTCGACCGGCGCGCCGCTCAAGTCCTGGACCACGTGGAGATAGGCGAGGCCGAAGCGGTTCAGCGCCTGGGCCGCATGGCCGAAGGTGGTGTCGGGGTCGCTGTCGGACATCGAGTTGAAGCTGCCGGCCGGGGACAGCCGGAGCCCGACGCGATCCGCGCCCCAGACATCGGCCACCGCCTCGGTGACTTCGAGCATGAAGCGGGCGCGGTTTTCGACGCTGCCGCCATAGGCGTCGCTTCGTTCGTTCGTCCCGTCGCGCAGGAACTGGTCGATCAGGTAGCCGTTGGCGCCATGGATCTCGACACCGTCGAAGCCGGCCGCGAGGGCGTTCGCCGCACCCTGACGGTAGTCGTCGACGATGCCCGGGATCTCCGCGGTTTCGAGGGCGCGCGGGGCAACGAAGGGCTTCGGGCCTTCGTATGTCATGCCCTCACCTTCGGGCCTGATCGCCGACGGCGCGACCGGCAACGCGCCATCCGGCTGCAGCGAGGGATGTGAAATGCGCCCGACATGCCAGAGTTGGAGGAATATCTTGCCGCCGCGCGCATGCACCGCCTCGGTGACGGCCTTCCAGCCGGCGATCTGGGCCTCGCTGTGGATGCCCGGGGTGGCGGGATAGCCGAGCCCCTGCGGCGAGATCTGGGTGCCTTCGGTGACGATGAGCCCAGCGCCGGCGCGCTGGGCGTAGTACTCGGCATTGAGCGCGTGGGGAACGTTGCCCTCGCCCGCGCGGTTGCGGGTCATCGGCGCCATCACGATGCGGTTCTTGAGATCGTGCGCGCCGACCGCAACGGGCGTGAAGAGGTCGATCGGCCCGTCCGCCGTGCCGGCCTGATCGGGGGTGTCGTTTGTCGTGTTCATCGGTGTCTCCTGTGGACTGGTGGATAGGGTTGGGGTGGAACGAAACGGACCGAACGGTCCAGAATGACCAAAAAAATCTTCCGCTAATCGAGGGCTTCGAGGATCGTTGAAACGATGTCCTCGAGCACCTCGCGATCGGGATTCGCCTTGGCGGTGACGTGCAGGCCATGGGCGCTGGAGGTGAGGAAGCGGGCGAGCGCGCGCGCATCCTTAGAGGCCGGGATCTCGCCGGCAGCCTGGGCGCGGCGAATCACGATCTCGTAGTTGCGCTGATAGCGTTTGAAGGCCGCCTTCACGCGCTCGGCGGCCTCGTCGTCGGACTGGGCGCGCTCCATCGCGCAGTTCATGGCGAAACATCCCTGATAGGGTGTCTTGCCGGTCGCGTCCTCGATGATCTGCCGAAAGGCGCCTTCGATCGCCTGCCGTCCCGAGGGCGCGCTGAGGAAGGCGCGCTCGTGACCTTCCGTGCGCTCGCCCACATAGCGGTCGATGGCCTTGAGATAGAGCTCGTGCTTGCTGCCGAAGGTGTCATAGAGGCTGCTTTTGGACAGGTCCATGGCGTCGAGAAGATCGCAAAGCGAGGTCGCCTCGTAACCTTTGGCCCAGAACACATCGAGGGCGGCATCGAGGGCCTGATCGACGTTGAACTCACGGGGGCGGGACATGGCGGGTGCTTGTTGAGCGTTTTTGGGCGGGTGCCGGTTTTGGACCGTTCAGTCGGGTATATGGTCTTACTGGACCGTCGAGTCCAGAACTTTCTTGCCGCCGGCCTCGAAATTCCTGGGCCGCTCGGCCAAGCCTCTTGCGATTGCGCGCCGGCTGCCGTCCAATGGCGCAACGCTTTTCACGGGAGGGAGGCAATCATGAAACGCCGCAAGCTTGGCAAGGACGGGCCCGAGGTCTCCGCTATCGGACTCGGCTGCATGGGCATGTCGATGGCCTACGGCACGCCCGACGATGCGGAATCGATCCGCACCATCCACCGCGCCATCGAGCTCGGCATCGATTTCCTCGACAGCGCGCAATTGTATGGCTTCGGCAAGAACGAGGAGCTGCTCGGCCGGGCGCTCGAGGGCAAGCGCGACCAAGTGTTCCTGATCACCAAGTTCGGCGTCGACCGCACGCGGCCGAGCGGCTGCGACAGCCGGCCCGAGGCGGTGAAGGCGAGCTGCGAGGCGAGCCTGGGGCGCTTGAAGACCGACCGGATCGACCTTTTCTTCCAGCACCGGGTCGATCCCGACGTGCCGATCGAGGAAACGGCGGGCGCAATGGCGGAGCTGAAGGCCGAGGGCAAGATCCGCTATCTTGGCCTCTCCGAGGCGAGCCCGGAGACGCTGAAGCGGGCGCACGGCGTGCATCCGATCACGGCGCTGCAGTCGGAATATTCGCTGTGGACGCGCGACTGCGAGCCCGCGGTGCTGCCGGCCTGCCGCGCGCTCGGTGTCGGCTATGTCGCCTATGCGCCGCTCGGACGCGGCTTCCTCACAGGCACCATCAAGTCGCCCGCCGATCTGATCGACGAAGACCGGCGCCACGAGCATCCGCGCTTCTTCGAGGACGCCTTCAACAAGAACGTGGCGCTCCTGGAAACGCTGGAGGAGATCGCCGCCAGCAAGAGCGTGACGCCGGCGCAGCTCGCCATCGCCTGGGTGCTGTCGCGGGGTGACGACATCATTCCGATTCCCGGCACCAAGAAGGTGAAATATCTGGAAGAGAATGCAGGCGCGGTCGACATCGAATTGAGCGACGACGAGATCGCGCGGCTCGATGCGGGCTTCCCGCCGGGCGTCACCGCGGGCACGCGCTATCCGGAAGGGGCGCTTAAGCTGTTGCAGATGTAGCGGCCGCAACGCGGCGATTTTCGCGCCGGCCGCCATGTGATTGGGGGCGGCCGGGCGCTTTTCTATGAGTGATCCGGCGGGATCGAGCACAGGTTTGGGTGATGGCCAAGCGCGCCAGAGTGTATGACGTGGTGATCATCGGCGCGGGGCATAACGGCCTCGTCTGCGCCGGCTATCTCGCGCGCCATGGCTTGAAGGTGATGGTGGTCGAGCGCCGCGGGGTCGTCGGCGGGGCGGCGATCACGGAGGAGTTCCATCCGGGCTTCCGCAATTCGGTCGCTTCCTATGTCGTGAGCCTGCTCGACCGGCGCATCATCGCCGACCTCAAGCTCGAGAAGTTCGGCCTGGAGATCCTCGACCGGCCCGCCGGCACCTTCCTGCCGCAGCCCGATGGCCGCTACCTGCATCTGAGCCGCGACCGCGCCGTCGCGAAGGCCGAGGTCGCGAAGTTCCACGGCCCCGACGGCGACGCCTATGAGGCCTTCGACGCCGAGATCACCGCGCTCGCCGAGGCGGTGCGGCCGCTGCTGCGCGAGCCGCCGATCGGCATGCCGAACGGGATCAGCGATGCGTTCCGCGTGCTCGGCCTCACCAAGCAGCTCCGCAAGATGGGCGGCGACCAACAGGCCAAGCTCGCCGAAATCATGACGATGAGCGTCGGCGACTATCTGGATCGCTGGTTCGAAGGGGATGCGGTCAAGGGCGCCTTCGGCTTCGAGGGCATCATCGGCAATCTCGCCAGCCCCTATCATCCGGGCACGGCCTATGTGCTGCTGCATCATGCCTTCGGCGAGACCGACGGGCGGACCAGCGCCTGGGGCCATGCCAAGGGCGGCATGGGCGCGATCACCGAGGCCATGGCGCGCTCGGCCGAGACACGCGGCGCGATCATCGTGACCGAATCGCCGGTGCGCGAGGTCATCATCGAAGGCAAGAACGGCGAGACGCGCGCGGCCGGCGTCGTGCTCGAAGACGGGCGCACCATCCACGCCCGCCGCGTCGCCGCCAACGTCAATCCCAAGCTCCTGTTCCTCGACCTCATGGACCCGGCGGTGCTGCCCGACGATTTCCGCAAGCGCATGGAGAACTGGCGCTGCCGCTCGGGCACCTTCCGCATGAATTTGGCGCTCAGCCGCCTGCCGCGGTTTGCGTGTTTAAGAGACGGCGGCGGGCCGGAGTTGCTGAACGGCACGATCGATATCGCGCCGTCGCTTGGCTATCTCGACCGCGCCTACGATGCGGCGAAATCCGGTGGCTGGTCGCCCGAGCCGATCGTCTCGATGTGCATTCCCTCGCTGATCGACGACACACTGGCGCCGTCCGGCGCGCATGTGATGAGCCTCTTCTGCCAGCATTTTCATCCGACGCTCGCCGACGGGCGGTCGTGGGACAAGGCGAAATACGAGGTCGCCGACGCGGTCCTGCGCTCGCTCGAAGCCTATATGCCCAACCTGCGCCAGCTCGTGGTCGGCCGCCAGATCCTCACGCCGCTCGATCTCGAACGCGACTTTGGCCTCGTCGGCGGCGACATCTTCCACGGCGCCATGCATCTCGACCAGCTCTACGCGATGCGGCCGGCGCTTGGTCACGCCGACCACCGCATGCCGGTGAAGGGGCTTTATCTTTGCGGCGCCGGCGCGCATCCGGGCGGCGGCGTGAGCGGCATCCCCGGCCGCAACGCCGCGCGGGCAATTCTCAAGGATACGGGACGATAAGAAGCGGGGGCTGAAACCCTTGTCGGATCTCAGCCCCCATAGTGGCGTTAAGGGAGACTTAGGGGAGGGAGGTTCAGGGAGGGCTATTCAGCCGCCTGCTGGATGGCCTTGACGTCGGAGGCGTCGAGCGCCTTGCCGCCGATCGCCCATTCGCCGCCGGCGAACTCCTGGACGCGGACCCAGGTGACGCCGCGCATGGCTTCGCCTTCGATGCCGACCATGGTGTCGGTGACCTTCTCGATCATTTCGCGCTTCTGGTCGGGGGTGAAAACGCCTTCGATGAGCTGAATGTCGACGAGTGGCATGACGGTTCCTTTCCTGCATAACTGTTGCGTTGCTTCGATCTTCTGCGCCCCGGGATCATCCCGTCGCGTGAGCATTGGAATAGACCGCCCTGCGCATGCATGCTTGAGGACGATTTGAGGATATGCTGCGGAATGTTTGAGAAATCACCCAAACGCGCGGGCGCGGCGCTATGACCTACCGGTTCGGCGAGTGGGAGCTCGACCCGGAGCTTTACGAGCTCCGGCGCGGCGGCGAGGCGGCGAAGGTCGAGCCGCGGGTGTTCGATCTGCTGCTGTTCCTGGTGCGCAATGCCGGCCGGGTGGTGAGCCGCGACGAGATCGTCGAGGCCGTATGGGACGGCCGCATCGTCAGCGAGGCGACGATCTCGACCTGCCTCAAGGGGGCGCGCCAGGCGCTCGGCGACGACGGACGCAATCAGCGCTTCATCAAGACCGTGCATGGGCGCGGCTTCCGCTTCGTGGGCGAGGTAACGGAAAGCGCCGAGGTTCCAGATGGCCGCGGAGCACCCGCCGCGACGGCGGCCAAAGCGTCCAGCGCCAACGACAACGCCCCGAAGGGGCCGAGAACCGGGCGGCCCGTACTGGCCGTCCTGCCCTTCGACAATCTGAGCGCCGAGGTCGAGGAGTATTTCGCCGACGGCCTCACCGAGGACATCATCACCAACCTGTCGCGCTTCCGCGAGCTGCAGGTCATCGCGCGCACCGCGACCTTCCAGCTCAAGGGCCAGCCCATCAAACTCGCGCAGGTCGCGGGCGAGCTGGGCGCCAACTACGCGGTCGAGGGCAGCGTGCGGCGCGCCGGCGGGCGGGTGCGCATCACCGCCCAGCTCATCGACGCGGCGAGCGGCGTGCATGTCTGGGCCGATCGCTACGACCGCGAGATGGAGGATATCTTCGCGCTGCAGGACGAGGTGACGCGCACCATTGCGGCGACCTTGGGGGTCAAGCTGCAAGACGCCGCCCTCACCCGCTCGCTGAAGAAAAGCCCGGCTGAGCTCGACGCTTACGACTGCGTGCTGCATGCGCGGCGCTACACGTCGCTCCTCAGCACCGAGATGCACGCCGAGGCGCGCGACTATCTGGAAAAGGCCGTTGCGCTCGATCCCAACTCGGCCGAGGCGCACGCGCTGCTCGCCAACGTCTACCTCGCCGAGCACCGCTTCGATTCGAATCCGCGGCCCGATCCGATCGGCCGGGCGCTGAAGATGGCGCAGACGGCGACGCGGCTCGACCCGCAGGACGCCTACGCCCATTGCTGGCTCGCGATCGTGCATTTCTTTCGCGGCGAGAACGATCAGTTCGAGGCGGAAGCCGAGCGCGCTTTAGCGCTCAACCCGAACGATCCCGAGACGCTCGCCGATATCGGCCACTATCTCGCTTTCATGGGCGAGTTCGAGCGCGGGGCGGAGCTGTCGCGCCGCGCGATGGCGCTCAACCCGCTGCATCCGGGCTGGTATCATTTCAGCCTCTCCCGCCTGCATTACGACCAGCGCGACTACGAGGCGGTGCTGGCCGATATCGAGCGCATCTCCTTGCCCGAGTTCTACTGGATCTGGCTGATGCGCGCGGCGGCCGAGGGTCAGTTGGGCCGCGAACAGGCTGGTGCGTCGCTCAAGCGGATCTTCGAGCTCAAGCCCGACTTCTCCGCCCGCGCCGAGCTGCAGAAATGGAATGCGGCGCCGGCTGATATGGAGCATCTGCTCGAAGGATTGCGCAAGGCCGGGCTGGAGGAATAAGGCGTGTGGCTAATCTCCTCCCCCTCTTCAGAGGGGGAGGTAAGGGAGGGGTGCAGTCGACCGACCTTGCGTCCCCGTATCAGGCTGCACACAGATGGCGCGACACCTCCACCCCACCCTCCCCCTCTGAAGAGGGGGAGGGAGTATTCTTCGATCGTGTCGAAATTGGCTCGGAATGCCGATTTAGACCCAACGGCCGACGCAGAGGCGGATTGTCACGAAGTTGCGCGCGCCTTCGTTGAAGTCGTTGTTACCGACATTCTTGAAGCGAACGCGGCTCACGGTGCGCGTGCCGGCGGGGCAGTGGCGCGCCGAGACGGCGATGCGGCGGTGCAGCGGGCGGCGCGCGCAGAGGCCGATATAGACGCGGTTGGGCGCGCCCTCGTTGCGGTCGTTGTAGCCGACATTGCGGAAGCGGGTCATGCTGATGCGGCGGCCGCGGCAATAGCCGGGGGTGAGGGTGACCGGGCTGTGCGGACGGACCGAGCACAGGCGGATGGTGATGTAGTTCCGCGCGCCCTCGTTGAAGTCCTTGTAGCCGACATTCTGGAAGCGGACGCGGCCGGCCTGGAAGGTGCCGGGATGGCAGCGGTGCAGCGAGAGCTCAAGCGGGCCGCCGCCATGAGCGGAAGCGACACCGGTGGTACCGATGGTGACGACGGCGGCCGCGGCGGCGGCGAGGGTGATCAGTTTGCGTTTCATATCCCTGTTTCCTCTGTTTGGTTCGCCGGCGCTTTCCGATGGGTGTTTCCCCTCGCGCCGGTTTCTGGCGCGGGTTATGCCAAGCGCTGCTTGAACGGACCCTGAAAGGCCCGTTCATCTGGCGTTCATCGAGGTTACAAGGAAAAGACGTTTAAATATCAGAGTGTTAGAATACCCAATACCCGCCGTCGATCAGAATGCTGTCGCCCGTGTGATAGGCGCTGGCGTCGCTCATGAGGTAGACGGCGATGCCGGCGAAGTCGTCGGGCTGGCCCCAGCGGCGGAGCGGGACACGCGGCAGGACGTTGTCGCGGAAGCGCTCCCAGTTGAAGGCGGCCTCGGTCATCTCGGTCTCGATCCAGCCGGGCAGGATCGAATTGGCGGTGATGCCGTGGCGCGCGAGCTCGGCCGCCATCGCCCGCATCATCGCGGTGAGCCCGCCCTTGGTGGCGCCGTAATGCTCGTTGCGCGCCGCACCCGAGAGCGCGGCGAGGCTGGCCGTGGCGACCAGACGGCCGCCGGGATCACCGCCCTCGGCGCGCTCGACCATGTGCCGGGCGGCTGCCCGCAGCGTCCAGAAGGCGCCGTCGAGATTGACCTTGGTGACCCGGTGGAACTCCTCGTCGGTGATGTCGAGGACGCTCTTGATCGAACGGTCGCCGGTGACGCCCGCATTGACGAACGCGCCGTCGAGCCGGCCGAAGCGGTCGATCGTCTCTGCCATCGCCTCGTCGACCGCGGCGCTGTCGCTGACATCGCAGACCATCGCCACCGTCTTGCCGGCGCCGGCCCCATCGACGGCCCGCGAGGCTTCGTCGTTTTTCGCCTCGTTGGTGCCCCAGATACAAACGTCGGCACCGGCCTGTGCGAGCGCGACGGCCATGCCGAGCCCGATGCCGCCATTGCCGCCGGTGACGAGCGCCACCATGCGGGTCAAATCGAAACCTGTGTAACGGTAGGCCATAGTCGCGGGCGCTCCTAATTCCGGGCTTAGCTATGCGGGGCTGGATCGCCGCCCCACACAGCGGCCCTACATTGCCGATAGAACTTTTTCGTAGACCGCCTTGACGGCGTCCATGTCGCCGGGGGTGTGGCCCCAGTTGAGTTTCAGGTCGCCGTCGCCGCCGCGCGGCAGGATGTGAAAATGCAGGTGGAAGACAGACTGCCCCGCGCCCGGCCCGTTGGCCTGGATGAGGTTGACGCCGTCCGGTGCGAGTGCGGTGTTCACGGCCGTGGCGACGAGCTTGGCCGTCCGCGTAACCGCGGCCACTTGCTCGTCCGGAATTTCGTAGAGCGTCGGCCAATGCTCCTTCACCACGGCGAGCGCGTGGCCGGGATTGGCCGGGTTCACGTCCATGAAGGCGATGCTGTCGTCGTCCTCGTAGAGCTTGAAGCACGGGATCTCGCCCGCGATGATCTTGCAGAAGATGCAGTTGTCGTCGGTTTTCATGGCCTGCCCCTCCCCCATTGATCATCCGCGTGCCGGCGTTTCGGCGCACAGGATTTGGGTGACGAGAAATTTAGCCTGAATATTCGCGCATGTCGTGGTTTGCGATGCGCGGCGCCTCACGCCGTGCCGCTGCCGCCGGTGTTGCCGATGGCGGCCTGGGCGGCGGCGAGGCGGGCGATGGGGACGCGGTAGGGCGAGCACGAGACGTAGTCGAGGCCCACCGTTTCGCAGAAGGCGATCGAGGCGGGATCGCCGCCATGTTCCCCACAGATGCCGAGCTTGATGTCGGGCCGGGTCTTGCGGCCGCGCTCGCAGGCGATCGACACCAGCTCGCCCACCCCGTCGACATCGAGCGAGACGAAGGGGTCGTGCGGCACGATGTGCTTGGCCTGGTAGTCCGGCAGGAAGTTGCCGGCGTCGTCGCGGCTGAGCCCGAAGGTGGTCTGGGTGAGATCGTTGGTGCCGAAGCTGAAGAACTCCGCCGTCACCGCCAGCTCGTCGGCCCGCAAGGCGGCGCGCGGTAGCTCGATCATGGTGCCGACGAGATAGTCGAGCTTGGCACCCGTCTCGTCCTCGACCGCGGCGGCGACATCGATGATCGCGGCCTTCAAGATGTCGAGCTCGGCCTTGGTGGCGGCGAGCGGGATCATCACCTCAGGGACGACGGGTTTCTTCGACGCTTCGCCGGCGGCGATGGCGGCCTCGAAGATGGCGCGGGCCTGCATCTCGTAGATCTCGGGATAGGTGATGCCGAGCCGGCAGCCGCGATGGCCGAGCATCGGATTGCTTTCGGCGAGCCGCGCCACGCGCCGCTTCACCACCGCGACCTCGACGCCGGCGGCCTTGGCGACCTCTTCCAGCTCGTGCGGCTCGTGAGGCAGGAATTCGTGGAGCGGCGGGTCGAGCAGGCGGATGGTGACGGGCAGGCCCGCCATCGCCTCGAAGATCTCGATGAAGTCCTGGCGCTGCATCGGCAGGATCTTTTCCAGCGCCGCGCGGCGGCCGGCCTCGTCCTCGGCCAGGATCATCTCGCGCACGGCGATGATGCGCTCGCCGTCGAAGAACATGTGCTCGGTGCGGCAGAGCCCGATGCCCTCGGCGCCGAATTCGCGCGCGGTGCGCACGTCGGCGGGCGTCTCGGCATTGGTGCGTACGGCCATGCGGCGCGCGGCGTCGGCCCATTCCATGATGGTGGCGAAGTCGCCGGAGAGCTTGGGCTGGATGGTCGGCACCTCGCCCAGCATGACCGTGCCGGCGCCGCCGTCGAGCGTGATCACGTCGCCCGCCCTCACGGTCTTGTCGCGGACGCTCAGGGTTTGCGCCGGATAGTCGATCCGAAGCTCGCCCGCACCGGCGACGCAGGCCCGGCCCATGCCACGCGCGACCACGGCGGCGTGGCTGGTCATGCCGCCGCGCGCCGTCAGGATGCCGCGGGCGGCGTGCATGCCATGAATATCCTCGGGGCTCGTCTCGATGCGGACCAGGATGACGTCCTTGCCCTGGTTCGCCAGCGCCTCGGCCTCGTCGGCGTTGAAGGCGATGATGCCCGAGGCGGCCCCCGGCGAGGCGGGCAGGCCGCGGGTGAGGATCGTGACGTCGGCGTCGGGATCGAGCGTCGGGTGCAGGAGCTGGTCGAGCGCCAGCGGGTCGATGCGCGAGACCGCTTGCCTGCGGTTGATCAGCCTTTCCTTCGCCATGTCAACGGCGACCCGCAGCGCCGCGTGCACCGTGCGCTTGCCGGTCCGCGTCTGCAGCATCCACAGCGTGCCCTTCTGCACGGTGAACTCGATGTCCTGCATGTCGCGGTAGTGCTTTTCCAGCGTGCGGCGGATCTTGACGAGCTGGCGGAAGATCTTGGGCATCACCTCTTCCATCGCCGGCAGCTTCGACTTCGAGGCCTCCTTGCCGGCAAGGGTGAGGTTCTGCGGCGTGCGGATGCCGGCAACGACGTCCTCGCCCTGGGCATTCACCAGATACTCGCCGTAAAAGCGGTTCTCGCCGGTCGAGGGATCGCGGGTGAAGGCGACGCCCGTCGCGCAGTCCTCACCCATATTGCCGAACACCATTGCCTGGACATTGACCGCCGTGCCCCAGTCGTCGGGAATGCCGTGGAGCTTGCGGTAGGTCACGGCGCGCTGGTTGCCCCAGGAGCCGAACACTGCGCCGATGGCGCCCCAGAGCTGGTCCATCGGATCCATCGGGAACGGCGCGCCGGTGCGCTCGGCGACCACCTTCTTGTACTGCGCGACCAGATCCTGCCAGTCCTCGGCGGTGAGGTCGGTGTCCATATAAGCGCCGCGCGCATCCTTCTTGTCCTCGAGCAGCGCCTCGAAGGCGTGGTGGTCGACGTCGAGCACGACGTTGCCATACATCTGGATGAAGCGGCGATAGCTGTCATAGGCGAAGCGCGGGTCGCCCGACTGCGCGGCGAGGCCCTCGACGGTCTCGTCATTGAGGCCGAGATTGAGGACCGTGTCCATCATCCCCGGCATCGACGCGCGCGCGCCCGAACGCACCGAGACCAGAAGCGGGTTGTTGCGGTCGCCGAACCTGGCGCCGACGATCTTCTCGACTTGTCTGAGCGCGGTTGCGACCTGTTTGTCGACGCCGTCGGGATATTTGCCGCCGGTCTCGTCGAAGACCGTGCAGACCTCCGTCGTCACCGTGAAGCCGGGCGGCACCGGCAGGCCGATCGAGGCCATCTCGGCGAGGTTCGCACCCTTGCCGCCGAGCAGCTCGCGCATGTCCGCGCGGCCCTGCGCCTTGCCGGCGCCGAAGCTATAGACCCACTTCGTGGGTCGTTTCCCAGCAGGTTTCTTGGCGGGCTTTTTCGTCGTCTTCCGCGCGAGCGCTTTCGTGCGCCCGGGCGCGGGTTTGGATTTTGCTTTGGGCTTGGTTGCACGTGCCTTCGCCATCAGCCGCCCTCAATCTTCGAGAAATCGGCCACGTGGGCCATCGTCGCCTTGATCGCGGAGAGCAGCCGCAGGCGATTGGCGCGAAGCGTACCATCATCCGCGTTAACGGTTACCTCATCGAAGAAGATATCGACCGGGCCGCGCAGTTTCGACAGCGCCGCCATCGCGGCAGCGAAATCCTCGCGCTCGATCGCCGTATCCATCGCTGCGGCCGCCGTCTGCAGAGCCGCGCCGAGCGCCTTCTCTTCCGCTTGCGCAAAGGCGGCCGGATCGGGGGCCTGGTCGTAGGACGTGTCGTCCTTCTTTTCCTCGATGCGGACGATATTGGCGGCGCGGCGGTAGGCGATGAGGAGATTGGCGCCGTCCTCGCTGTCGAGGAATTTCGCCAGCGCATCGACGCGGGCGAGAAGACGCACGATGTCGTCCTCGCCGCCGAGCGCGAAGACGGCATCGATATGGTCGTGGCGCACGCCCTGGCCGCGCAGATGCACCTTCAAGCGGTCGGCGAAGAAGCCGAGGAGTTCGGGCACCACGGCATAGATCTCGCCGTAGCGATCGTGGTCCTCGACCTCGACTTCGAGGGTCTCGACGGCGACGTGTTCGTCCAAGCCCAGATCATCGAGCGCGGCGCGGGTCTCCAGCACGTTCTCGCGGAGCTGCTGGTCGAGCACCATCTGTGTCGCGGCATTGATCACGGGGACGAGCGGCAGGCGGAGATCGTTCTCCAGAATGAGCCGGATGACGCCGAGCGCGGCGCGGCGGAGCCCGTATGGGTCGCGCGAGCCGGTCGGCGTCTCGCCGATGGTCCAGAAGCCGGTGAGCGTGTCGAGCTTGTCGGCAAGCGCCACGGTCACCGAGACCGGCGCGGTGGGGCATTGGTCGTTCGGGCCCTGGGGTGCGTAGTGCTCGGCGACGGCATCGGCGACCTCCGCATGCTCGCCGTCATGGAGTGCGTAGTAGCGGCCCATCACGCCCTGCAGCTCGGGGAACTCGCCCACCATCTCGGTGGTGAGATCCGCCTTGGCGAGGCGGGCGGCGGAGCGCACCTGGTCGCGGTCGGCACCCGTGATGGTTGAAAGTTCCGCGGCGAGCGCGCCGATGCGGTCGACCTTGTCGCCGAGCGCGCCGAGGCGTTCGTGATAGATGATGTTGTTCAAGGCCGGCACGCGGCTCGACAGCGCGTGCTTGCGATCCTGGTCCCAGAAGAACTTGGCGTCCGACAGCCGCGCGCGCAGCACGCGCTCGTTGCCGGCGACGATCGCCTTGCCCTTGTCGGCGGTCACCATGTTGGCAACGAGGATGAAGCGTGGCGCCAGGTTCCCCTTTGCATCCGTCAGCGCGAAGTACTTCTGGTGCGAGCGCATCGAGGTGATGAGCACCTCGGGCGGCACGTCCATGAAGGCCTCGTCGATCCTGCCCATGAGCACCACCGGCCATTCGATGAGACCGGTCACCTCGTCGAGCAGCGCAGGGTCGTCGCGGAGGACGAGACCGGCGCGTTTGGCGCGCGCGGTTGCGTCTTTTTCGATCTTGGCGCGCCGGTCGGCGGGATCGAGGAGGACATGCGCGTCCTTAAGCTTCGCCGTGTAGTCGGCGAAGGACTTCACCGCGAAGGACTTGGGCGCGAGAAAGCGGTGACCGAAGGTGCGATTGCGAAACGCAATCATTTCAGTGCCTTGGCCGCCCAAGCTGAGATCGCCGGCCAGTGTTTTCCCGGAAAACACTGCCGCGACATTATGCAGAGGGCGCACCCAGCGGAACGGGTTATTCGCCCAGCGCATGGATTTGGGCCATGCCAGCTTGTTGATCGCGGCATCGAGCGTTTGCGTGATCGCCTCCGTCGACGGCCCGCCTTTCTTTGTCGAGACAGCGAACCAGAACTCGTTGCCCTTCACCTCGCGCTTCTCGCACTCGTCGAGCGAGGCGAGGCCGGCGGACTTCAGGAACCCCTCGATCGCCTTGTCGGGTGAGCCGACGCGGGGGCCCTTCCGCTCTTCGGTGACGTCGGGTTGCTTGGCCGGAATGCCGTCGACGACGAGCGCGAGCCGGCGCGGCGTGACGTAGGCGTGCGCGCTGTCGAAGTCGAGCCCGGCCTTTTCCAGCCCCTCGGTGACCAGACGCTTCAGGTCCTCGGCCGCCCGCGCCTGCATGCGCGCGGGGATCTCTTCGGACAGCAATTCCAAGAGGAGCTCAGGCATCTTTACTGCGCCGCCTCCGCGGTTTCGGCGGGGGCGTGGCCACGGCTTTCGAGCCAGCCGGCGCAGCAGCCCTTGGCGAGCGTGCGCACGCGCAGGATGTAGGACTGGCGCTCGGTCACGCTGATGACGCCGCGCGCATCGAGCAGATTGAAGAGGTGGCTCGCCTTGATGCACTGATCGTAGGCGGGCAGCGGCAATTTGGCCGCCAGCAGCGACTGGCATTCGTGCTCCGCGTCGGCGAAGTGATGCAGCAGCATGTCGGTGTTGGCGGCCTCGAAGTTATGCGCGGAGTATTCGCGCTCGGCCTGCAGGAAGACGTCGCCGTAGCTCGTGCCCGCCCCGTCGAAGTCGAGATCGTAGACGTTCTCCACGCCCTGCACGTACATCGCCAGGCGCTCCAGGCCGTAGGTGAGCTCGACCGAGACCGGATCGCAGTCGAAGCCGCCGACCTGCTGGAAATAGGTGAACTGCGTCACCTCCATGCCGTCGCACCAGACCTCCCAGCCGAGCCCCCAGGCGCCCAGGGTCGGGCTTTCCCAGTCGTCCTCGACGAAGCGGATGTCGTGCTCGAGGGGGTCGATGCCGAGATGTTTGAGCGATTTTAGGTAGAGCCCCTGGCTATCCGCCGGATTGGGCTTCAGGAGCACCTGGTACTGGTAATAATGCTGGAGCCGGTTGGGGTTCTCGCCGTAGCGCCCGTCGGTCGGCCGCCGCGAGGGCTGGACGTAGGCGGCGCGCCAGGGCTCGGGGCCGAGCGAACGCAAGGTCGTCGCCGGATGGAAGGTCCCCGCACCCACCTCCATGTCGTAGGGCTGCAGGATCACGCAGTCCTCGCGCGCCCAGAAATCCTGGAGCTTGAGGATCAGGCGCTGGAAGCAGGTTTCGGGGTCGGGTTTGCGCGCCATATCTTGGGCGAGGTGCTGGCGGCAAGTGAAGGCCGCGATTTGTGCGGCGCAACTTAGACGCCGCTGGCCGGGAGGGCAAGGAAGGTGGGGACGGGCGGCGTTAGTACGGGCAGTCGGCGCGGTCGCAGGGGGCGGTGTCGCCGGCCGGCTGGTAGACCTTGCAGACCGGGCATTGCACCATTGTTTCGGCGTCTTCGACGCTCTCGCGCTTTGCGGTGCGTCTGCCGCCCTGTCGCTCGGCCTTCAGCCGCTCGGCGGCGCGCTTGGCCTCGATCCGGGTGTAGTACTTGAAGCCGTACCAGACCGCACCGACGATCGCGGCGAGAACGAGAAGCTTGGCAAGGGAAAATCCGAACATGGTGGGTTGGGGTTACAGCCCCAGCCGGTTCCAGAGGAAGCGCTCTTCGACCGCGGCGATCAGCTCCGCGGGCCAGCCCGACGGGCCGGGCAGCCCCTCGCCGCCGGCGCGAAAGCCGAGGCGGCGGGACAGAAAGCCCCGCTTTGCCTGGACGAGACGCAGGCGAACCTTGTCGCCGAAGCGGTCGCGCAGCACCGTGCGCAGATCGCCGATGCCGTCGACGAGGCCGAGCTCGAGCGCCCGCTTGCCGGTCCAGAAGGCGCCGGAAAAGACATCCTTCTCGTCGCCCTTGAGGCGCTTGCCGCGCCGGCTGCGCACGAGGTCCATGAAGCTCGCATGAATATCGGATTGCAGCGCCTCGAGGCGCTTCACATCCTCGGGCTTTTCCGGCTGGAAGGGATCGAGCAGGCTCTTGTTCTCGCCGGCGGTATGCAGGCGCCGCTCCACGCCGATGCGCTTCATGAGCTCGGGGAAGCCGAAGCCGCCGCTGATCACGCCGATCGAGCCGACGATCGAGTTCTCGTCGGCGTAGATCTCGTCGCCCGCGCAGGCGAGCCAATAGCCGCCCGAGGCCGCCGCGTCCTCGGTGAAGGCGAGGATCGGCACGTCCTTTTCTTCGGCCAGCGCGCGCAACCGCTTGAAGATCAAGGAGGACTGGACCGGCGAGCCGCCCGGCGAGTTGACCGAGATCGCCACGGCCTTCAGATGCTTCATCTTGAAGGCGCGCTCGATCACCGTCGCGAGGCCGGCCAGCGTCAGCCCGCTGCGGAGCGGTCCCAAGCGGCCGATCACCCCGTGCAGCCGGATCACCGCGACCACCGGGCCTCTGGAACCGAAGAAAAACACGTCCGAAATCCTTTTCCGGGGCGGCCTGGTCCGCCCCGTATTCAGAGGATAGGGACGGCCGGGCCCGATGCCAAGCGGAACGGGGCTTCAGCCCAGCGGCATGGCGTCGCGCAGAACCGCCTCGGCGGCGGCCGTGTAGCCGCCGTTTTCGTGGAGAACCAGGCCGGGAAGCATCACCGAAGGGCTGTGCACGCCCTTGCGGGCGCGCAGGATCACGCGCTTTGCGGGGGCGCCGGCCTTGGGCCAGAGCGGCAGAATGGTGATGCCGCCGGCCTGGCCGGCGAAGGCGGCGATCAGGGCGTCGAGCCGGTCGGCGCGATGGATAAGCGTGATCCAGCCCTTGCGTTTGGCGAGAGATCGGCGCGGGCGGCCTCCAAATAAGGCGGGTTCGCCATCACATGATCGAAACCGCCGCCCACGATCTTCGGCGGCGGGGCGAGCAGGTCGCCCGCCAGCACGGTGACCCGGCCGGCCATGGCATTGGCAGCGATATTCGCCCGACAGAGCTGCGCCATGTCCGGATCGCGCTCGAGCCCGGTGACGCGGATATCGGGCATTCGCGCGGCCAGAGCGAGCGCCGCCGCCCCTGCCCCGCAACCGAGCTCGAGGACCTGCGCGCCCGTTTTCGCTGGCACGGCCGCGGCGAGCAGGACAGGATCGATCGCGGCGCGGTAGCCGGCGACGGGCTGGCGCACGACGACGCGGCCGCCGAGAATGCGGTCCTCGGTGGTTTCGACGGTGACGTCCTTTGCCTCCGGACCGCTCATATGATCGTTCACGCGTTCATTCATATGCCGCATACAACGCATGGGACTGCGGCGCATTGGGCTGGGCCCTGTCTTCATGTACTCTGGACCGGACAAGGCCCAACCGCAAACCGGCCCTGCCCTGCCGAGGCTTTCCATGACGCCCTTGCGTGCCTTATCGCCGATCGCGGCGGCGCTGGCCATCGCGCTTGCGGTCGCTGTCGTGCTCCCGCCAGGCCCGGCGCGCGCGAAGACGCTCATCCAGGGCGGCTTCGTCTCGGGCAAGGCCTATCTCGACATGCCGAATTTGCGCAAGATCGCCTATGTGACGGGGCTGCTCGAAGGCATGTTCCTCGCGCCCAAGCTGGGCGGCGACCCGAAACGGATGCGCTGGCTTGCGATCTGCGCCGACAGCCTCGGCCGGCGCGGCATGCGCGACGTGATCGAGACCTATCTCGTGGAGCGGAACCGCTCCTGGAACAACCGTAACCCGGCGAAAATGTACCGCGCTATCGCCTCCGGCTGCCGCGCGGGCATGAAGCCCGGTTCGGCCAAGCCCGAGAGGCGGCGCGACGGCGGCTACATCACCGGCCGCGAGTATCTCGACATGAACGGTCTGCAGAAGAAGGCTTATGTCGGCGGGCTGGTCGAGGGCGTGCTGTTGGCGCCGGCCTTCGGGGTCGATGCGGGCACGATCCAGCCCTTCGTCGAATGCATCGACCGGCTGAACTGGCAGGGCGTGCGCAAGGCGATCAACGCGCACCTCCTCGCCAACCCATCGCTCTGGACCCAGCACGATCCGGCGGCGCGCTACCGCGCGATCATCATCGGCTGCGGGCTCGGGCGGTGAGGCTACCCTCTCCCGCTTGCGGGAGAGGGGAAATAATCCAATCCATGTCGGAGCGGAGGCTAACCTTTCTCAGGCCGCAGCTCCTTGCCTTCGCCCTCGGCCTCGATGATGGCGCGGGCGCGGGCGGCGTCCTCGTCGATCACCATGAGACGGCGCGGAATGGCGCCGGCCGTGCCCTCCAGCACGCTCGTATGGGCGTCGAGGACGAAGCTCTCGATGCCCTGCTCCTTGAGCACGGCGCTCGCCCAGGAGAGCAAAACCGGGTTGTTGGTACGGATCAGCTCTATCACGATCGTGATCTCACCTGCGGCGATATGGCGGCGATATGGCGGATTTGACCCCTTGACCGGCGGGGCGCGGGCCATATTCTCCAGTGCGATATAATGATAACGGCGGAACTGGGGAAGGACGGCATCGTGGCGGTCGTCGTCAAGCTGAACGAAGGACGCGGTGCGCGGAAGCGCGCCAGCCTCGACAAGATGTCGGCGCTGACCGCGCGGGACCTTGCGCGCGTCAACAAGGTCATCGTGGCGCGCATGGACAGCCCGGTGGCGCTGATCCCCCAGCTGGCCGGGCATATCGTGGCCGCGGGCGGCAAACGATTGCGGCCGACGCTGACCCTGGCCTCCGCCCAGCTCTGCGGCTATTCGGGCGACCGGCATATCGCGCTCGCCGCCTGATCTGCGCCGCGGGCTCGCGACGGCGAACTCGGTCTGGGGCAACCAGGCCTCGGTGCTGGTTGGCGATTTCCTCTTCGCCCGCGCCTTCAAGCTGATGGTCGAGGACGGCTCGCTGCGCGTGCTCGATATCCTCTCAAGCGCCTCGGCCGTGATCGCCGAGGGCGAGGTGGCGCAGCTTACCACCGCCAACGACACCGAGACTTCGGAGACCGCTTATCTCGAAGTCATCACCGGCAAGACGGCGACGCTCTTCGCCGCGGCCTGCCGCATCGGCGCCGTGATCGCCGAGCGCCCGCGCATCCAGGAGGAAGCGCTCGATAATTACGGGCTCAACCTCGGCATCGCCTTCCAGCTCGTCGACGATGCGCTCGACTATTCCGCCAGCCAGGCCGAGCTCGGCAAGCAGATCGGCGACGACTTCCGCGAGGGCAAAATTACGTTGCCCATCGTGCTCGCCTATCGCCGCGGCTCGGAGAAGGAGCGCAAGTTCTGGCGCCGCACGCTGGAGGATATGGACCAGCACGACGGCGATCTGGAAGAGGCCATCGGCCTGCTGGAAAAGCACGGGACCTTGAAGGATACCGTGGAGCGCGCCCGCCACTACGGCGCCATCGCCCGCGACGCGCTCGGCATCTTCCCCGAGACCGAGGCCAAGGACGCGCTGATCGAGGCCATCGATTTCTCGATCGAGCGGGCGTATTAGGCGGAGTCAGACCGGAGCGACGGCTTTCAAGCCGCCATGCAGTCGCGGATCCACTCGATTACGAGCTGGGCTGCCCGGTCACGCTTCAAATGGTTCTGGACGAGCAGCCAAACCTCGCGGCGCTTCGGCAGCGGGGATGCTCTTAATCGAGCGTCTTCGAGCAGATCCGCGCACAGATACTCCGGCAGCACGCCGACGGCCCGTCGCGACAGAATGAGGGAGCGAACGATGCGGACGTTATCCGTCACGCAGCGGGCTGCCGCGTCGCCGAAGCGCGCCGTCACAAACTCCGCTTCCGGTGTCGCGGCGAGTTCACTGGGGTAGCAGCATATAATGGGTTCACCACTGAGCAGAGGCTCGGCGGGTTCGAAGAAATAGAGCCGCAGCGCTCCGAGCTTCGAGATCGAGAAGTCCCCCTTTTCGGGCCTGCGCAAGCGGACCGCCAAGTCCGCCTCCCAGCGTGAGAGATTGACGTTTTCGCAAGACGTGAGGAACTGCAACATAAGACCCGGATGCGCGGTTAGGAAGGAGCCGGTCCGTGGCGCCAGAAGCATTTCTGCGATCGTGTTGGTCGCTGCAATCCGAAACCGACCAATAGGGCCTGCGACCTGCTGGCCAACCGCACCGATCTCTGAAACGTGCCGCGCGATGGCCCGCGTGTGACCGACTATCGCCTCACATTGCGGGCTTGGTCTGCGCTTGCCCTCAACCAGCTCGAAGAGGGGCATGCCCAGCGCCTTCTGTACCCGCGCCAGACGTCGGGCAACCGTTGTCTGGTCGATGCGCAGGCTCACGCTGGCGCCGGCATAGGTCCCGGCATCGTGCACCGCCTGAAGGATCCGTAAGTCATCCCAGTTCATGGGAAGGAGTTTAATAAGGAAATATGGACCCTGCAAATTCGCAGCTACAAGCCGCAATAATCCTGCGTGATTACCGCCTCCTCATGCGCCATTATCACTCCACACCGAACCGACACGTGGAGACCCATTCCGTGAGCGTACCCAAGACCCTGCTGCAGCTCGCAGGCGCCGACCTCACCCCGTCCAAAGTGGATGATGCCTGCCTCGTGCTCATCGATATTCAGAACGAGTATCTCGACGGACCCATCGCCGTCGGGGACCCTGGCGCCGCGATCGCAAATGCGAAGCGGCTTCTTGAGGCGGCCCGCTCTTCGTCGGCACCGGTGCTCCACATCGCCCATAAGGGACGCGCCGGCGGACTTTTCGATCGCGATGCGGCGCGAGGTCAGATCGTCACAGCGTTGGCGCCCCTGCCCGATGAGGCGGTCATCGAAAAGGAGCTTCCAAACGCCTTCGCCAACACGGAGCTGCAAGCACGCATCGCCGCAACAGACCGCAACAACCTCGTGCTCGCCGGCTTCATGACGCATATGTGTGTCAGCTCGACGGCGCGCGCGGCGCTCGATCTCGGCTACCGTGTGACGGTCGCAGCCGACGCTTGCGACACGCGCGATCTCCCAAACGGCCGCGGCGGCACCGTCACAGCAGATGTCATCAACGACGTCGCGCTGGTCGAGCTGTCAGACCGCTTTGCCGTGATCGCCAACACCGACGACCTGCTGTGAGCTGGCGGCGATGAATTGTGACATAGCGGTCTCGAATGCCGCCAAGACCGGCTCGAACGCCGATCCGGCGGCGAGGTGGTCTTATGCCGCCGTCCGTATCGAGCGGGCGTATTAGGCGCGGGCGCATTCTAGGCAGGACTCTGGCCCTCCACCCCCATCCCCGATAAACAGGCGCGTCGCTTACCAACGGGCGTTCACGCGCGTGCATGCTGTTCAACTCGGTTCAGTTCCTGGTCTTCCTGGTCGCGGTGCTAGGGCTCTACTGGGTGCTCCGGCACCGGGCGCAGAACCTGCTGCTGCTCGCGGCGTCGTACTTCTTCTATGGCGCCTGGAACTGGAAGTTCCTTGGGCTCATCCTGTTGACGACGCTGGCCGACTTCACCGCGTCGCTCGTCATCGCCAACACGGACCGGCAGAGCCGGCGGAAACTGGCGCTCGTAGCGGCGATTTCGGTCAATCTCGGCATTCTGGGATTCTTCAAATATTACAACTTCTTCATCGAGGACGTGTTCGTCTTCCTGAAGCTGCTCGGCATCCCCTACACGCCGCTCGTCCTGCAGATCGTGCTGCCCGTCGGCATCTCCTTCTACACCTTCCAGTCGATGAGCTACACGATCGACGCGTATCGGGGCGAGGTCACGCCGACGGAGAATTTCTTCGACTACGCGCTCTATGTCGCCTTCTTCCCGCAGCTGATCGCAGGACCCATCGAGCGGGCGGGGCATCTCCTCAAACAAATCCAGACGCCGCGCACGGTCTCGCTCGAGCGTGTGAACGAGGGCGTGCTGCTGATCGCGCTCGGGCTCTTCAAGAAGGTGGCGATCGCCGATCATCTGGCGCAATACGTCGACGTCTCGTTCAACCGGCAGACCGGCTGGAAGCTGCTGATCGGGCTCTACTTCTTCGCCTTCCAGATCTATTGCGACTTCTCCGGCTATTCGGACATCGCGCGCGGCTGCGCCAAGCTCTTCGGCATCGACCTGCGGCTCAACTTCAACCGGCCCTACTTCGCGCGCAACCTGACGGAGTTCTGGCGGCGCTGGCACATCTCGCTCTCGACCTGGTTCCGCGACTATGTCTACCGGCCGCTCGGCGGCAAGCACGCGAAGGGCTGGCGACCCTACCGCAATCTGATGCTGGTCTTCCTGCTCTCCGGGCTGTGGCACGGCGCGGCCTGGACCTTCGTGATCTGGGGCGCGATCCACGGGGTGATCCTGGCGCTGGAGAAGGCGTTGTCGGGATGGAAGAGCGATACCCCGCCACACGGGCTCAACATCCGCAACGTCATCGCCGTGCTGGTGACCTTCCACATCGTCTGCGCGGCCTGGGTGTTCTTCCGCGCGCCGACGCTCGACAGCGCGCTCGGCTTTTTCGAGCGGCTGGTTCAGCCGGCAGACATCCCGTTCGTCGGCCTCATGGTCTTCGTGCATGCGGTGGGCGGGCTGGCGATCCTGTTCCTGTGGGAAGCTTTCGAGGAGCGCTGGCGGGCGCTCTTCGCGCGGCCGGCCGTGGCGGTGCCGGCCTATGCATCCCTCCTCATCTTCACCCTCGCCTGGGGGCAGCTGAATGGCGGCCAGTTCATCTATTTTCAGTTCTGAGCAGGCCCGCCGCCTGCCCTGGCGCGCGGTGGCGGCATTCGCCGTGCTGCTGGTGCTGCTCGACCAGGGCGTGGGCCGGCTGGTCGAGCGGCTGATCTACACGACCGACAGCAATTGGGGGCCGAACCAGGTGGCGCGGCTGATCAACCGCACCGAGCCGGGCATCGTGCTCGGCGATTCGCGCGCTGGCGCCATCGCGCCCAAGATCCTGAAAGCCCGCACCGGCATCGCCTTTTACAACGGCACCGCGCCGGGGCAGTCGATCACCTTCCAGATCATCGCCTTCGAGGCGCTGGTGAAACGCAACCCCAATCTACGCGTCGTCGTCTACGAGCTCGACCACCTCGATCTGACCGCCGTCAATCCGACGGCCAAACGCGCGGTGGAGGTGGCATCGTTTCTTTATGGGACGTCGGAAACGGCGCGCGAGGTCTTCGACAGCCTCGATCCGTGGAACCGGCTGCGCTTCCTGTCGCGCACCTACCGAGTGAACGGCGCCATCGCGCCGATCCTCGTCGACCGCCTCTTTCCCTCGCAGCGCGGGCGCCTCACCAGCGAGGACGGCTTCATGGCGCATGACGGCAACATGGCGGGCAAGCCGTGCCGACCCGGCAAGGCCGTGAGCCCGCCGTTCAACGCCTTCAAGCTCGCGCTGTTGAAACGGCTGGTCGATCACGCCAAGGCGGCGAAGATCAAGCTCGTCTTCGTCACCGCGCCGCTGCTGATCGACTGTGGTGCCGACTGGCGGCCGCTCTTCGCGCGCTTTGCCAAACTGGCGGCCGAATGGGGCGTGCCGTACCGATCCTTCGTGACGGCGACACGCGACCCCGCCGATTTCTTCGATGGCAATCACATCAACCGGCGCGCGGCGCTGCGGTATTCGAAATTGGTGGCTGGATTTCTGGCGGAGCGCCTAAAGACGCGGTGACGGCCCGGTGCCGACCGCCCCAGTACAGCCCAAGTGCGGCTTTACGAGTGCCAGGGCCGATGGCTCTTGTTGCCTTCGAGTTTTCGGATCAGCCGCCACACGGCGAACATCACGCCCAAACCGATAAGTATGGCGAAGGCGACGCCGGCCCAATGCATCCGTCACTCCTTTGCCGCGACGCCGATGCGGCTGTTGCGCCGCGCGGGGCAATCCCGTGTGCGGCGTGCGCGCCAAAGGCGCGGGAATGAGCGCGGCGCGCGATCAGTCCATCGCGGTGATCACGCCGATCATTGCGACGACAAAAATGCTGACGACGATAATCGTCGCAACCATGCCTGCTTTTCTCAGCTGAAAATCGTCGTCGTGCCCATGATCCATGGCGTCAAAGCTCCGTTCCCTGTGCGCCTGCAATTGGTGAGGTCGAGGCGGCTGTCGTCGTCCACTTCGGCACTATAGTCAAAAACGCCGCGATCCAAACAGAATGATTTCTGCTCATGCATTCTGCTCGGGCGCTTCGGCGTCGCTGCAACTTACGCAGATGCGGCAATGTGCCATCCGCGACATCACGTCGCACCTACCGCACCGCCGTCGAATCACGCGTTTTCGGGATCGGCGATGATGCCGTAAATCGCAGCAAGTGCGGACTTTTTCGGCGAATGTTGCAGTGCACACTCTACGTCATTGATCTACATCAATAGAGTGGCGACAAACCAGCAGGGGCGTCGTATATTTCTGCAGCATTCTTAGCTGTGGTGCGCGCTCCGCGGACACTCGCAAAGATGCAGGGGCGGATCGCGTAGCCGCGACGGTTCGAACCCAAGGTTGTGGGGGGCGGCGATGGCAAAAGAAACTTCAATTGCCCATATGGGCGCCGAAAGCAGGGCCGATCCGGCGCAACCGGTCATTCACGACATTCGATTCCGTGATTTGATGGATGCCCTGGCCAAAGGGTTCGACGATTTCAAGGCGATCCCGACCCATCTCATTTTTCTTTTTCTCATTTATCCCGTCGTCATGCTGATCCTCTCGCGGGTCGCCGCGGGGCAGGAAATGCTGCCGCTGGTCTTCCCGCTCTTTGCCGGCTACACGCTGGTCGGCCCGTTGATCGCGATCGGCATGTACGAACTGAGCCGACGCCGCGAGCAGGGGCGCGACACGTCGCGCAAGCACCTCTTCGACGTCTTGAAGTCGCCCTCGCTGGGCGCGATCGTCACCCTCGGCATAGTCCTTGCGGTGGTCTATTTCGCTTGGCTCATCGCGGCCCTGGCAATCTACAAGATGACCTTCGGCAATGGGCTGGTGGGCTCGCTCGGCACCATCTTCATGCAGCTCGTCAGCTTCGATCTCAGCGCCACCGGCCCGCAGGCGATCGGCGAATTCGCGGTCGATATCATCACCACCCGCCCCGGCTGGAAGCTCGTCCGGTGGGGCAGCGGCGTCGGCTTCATCTTCGCGGCCATGCTGATCGACCGCCGGGTCAGCGCCTGGACCGCCGCGCGCACCTCGATCCGCGTGGTGCTGGCCAATCCGATATCGATGGGCCTGTGGGGCATCATCGTCGCGGTCGCGCTCGCGGTCGGCTCGCTGCCGCTTTTCGTCGGCCTGGCGATCGTTTTGCCGGTGCTGGGCCACGCAACGTGGCACCTGTACCGATCCGCTGTAGAGCACCCAACCGCCTGAAGCGCATCGCCGCCAAAATCGAAGAAGAAACTCAAACCGAACGAGACTCCCAGATCAAACAAGACCTTAAGTATGCGGTGCAAATCCCGGAGGACTGTATGGACGCGAGGCAAGCATGAGTAATCGGTGGATTGTGACGTTCGTCCTGTTCGTGGTTGCCATCGGCTCCGTCATCTTTCACCTGGTGACGCCGTGGTGGTCGACCGAGATCGCGTCCAACTGGAGCCAGATCGATTTCACCATCAACCTGACGTTCTGGATCACCGGCTTCGTCTATATCGCGGTCATCCTGTTCATGGCCTGGTGCATCTACAAGTATCGCCACCGCCCAGATCGCCGCGCCGAGTACGAGCCGGAAAACAAGAAGCTGGAGATCATCCTGACGGTGGTCACCACCATCGGCGTCGCCGGGCTTCTGGCGCCGGGCCTCATCACGTGGAACAAGTATGTCGCCGTGCCCAAGGACGCCTTGCAGCTCGAGGTCGTCGGCAAGCAGTGGCAGTGGAGCTATCGCTTCCCCGGCAAGGACGGCAAGCTGGGCAAGACGGCGGTGCGTTTCATCAACGGGGACAATCCCTTCGGCATCGACCCGAAGGACCCCAACGGCAAGGACGACATCCTGGTCGAAGACGTGAACGTCACCCTGCCCGTCGGCAAATCGTACAAGATGCTGCTGCGCTCGATCGACGTGCTGCACGATTTCTACGTGCCGCAGTTCCGCGCCAAGATGGATCTGGTGCCGGGCCAGGTGTCCTACTTCTGGTTCACCACGAAGCGGACGGGCGAGTTCGACATTCTCTGCGCCGAGCTTTGCGGCGTCGGCCACCACACGATGCGCGGCAAGGTCTCGGTGGTCTCGCCGGCCGACTTCGAGAAGTTCCTGGGCGAGCAGACGACCTTCGCCAAGCAGCAGGAAGAGGCGCGTCTGCGCCGCCAGCGCGACGCGAAGAAGCGGCAGGCCGCAAAGCGGGCGGCAGAAAGCATCAAGCAGGCTGCGCGCGAAACGCCAGGCACGAAGAGCCTGGACTAACGGTGTCTGAGGACAAGAGGAAGAGGGTGTTCTAATGGCCGAAGTTGGAACTGTCGGGTACGAACAAGTCCCGCCGGCAGAAGTCGAGGATATGGAGCTCTATCATCCGAAGAGCTTCGCGACGAAATACATCTGGAGCCAGGACGCGAAGATCATCGCGGTCCAATATGCCGGCACCGCGGTCGCCATCGGCATGGTCGGGCTGGTGCTGTCGTGGCTGATGCGCCTGCAGCTCGGCTTCCCCGACGTCTTCTCGTTCATCACCGCCAAGGACTACTACCAGTTCGTCACCATGCACGGCATGATCATGGTGATCTACCTGCTGACCGCGCTCTTCCTCGGCGGCTTCGGCAACTACCTCATCCCGCTCATGGTCGGCGCGCGGGACATGGTGTTCCCCTACGTCAACATGCTGAGCTACTGGATATTCCTGCTCGCCGTGATCGTGCTGATCTCGAGCTGGTTCGTGCCCGGCGGGCCGACCGGCGCTGGCTGGACGCTCTATCCGCCGCAAGCGATCCTCTCGGGCACGCCCGGCTCCAGCAACGGCATCGTCCTGATGCTGATCTCGCTGGCGCTCTTCATCGTCGGCTTCACGATGGGCGGCCTCAACTACGTCGTCACGGTCCTGCAGGCGCGCACGCGCGGCATGACCATGATGCGCCTGCCGCTGACGGTCTGGGGCATCTTCGTCGCCACCATCCTGGCGCTTCTGGCCTTCCCGGCGCTGTTCGTCGGCGCGGTGATGATGACCCTCGACAAGATGCTGGGCCCCAGCTTCTTCATGCCCTCAATCGTCGAGCTGGGCCAGCAACTCAGCTACAAGGGCGGCAGCCCGCTGCTGTTCCAGCATCTCTTCTGGTTCTTCGGGCATCCCGAGGTCTACATCGTCGCCCTGCCCGCCTTCGGCATCGTCTCCGATCTCATCAGCACCCATGCGCGCCGCAACATCTTCGGCTACCGCCTGATGGTCTGGGCGATCGTGGTGATCGGCGGCTTGAGCTTCATCGTCTGGGCGCACCACATGTATGTGAGCGGCATGAACCCATACTTTGGGTTCTTCTTCGCCACCACGACGCTGATCATCGCGGTGCCAACGGCGATCAAGGTCTACAACTGGGTGCTGACCCTGTGGAAGGGCAACATCCAGCTCACCATCCCGATGCTGTTCGCCATCGCCTTCATCATCACCTTCGTGAACGGCGGCATCACGGGCCTCTTCCTCGGCAACGTGATCGTCGACGTGCCGCTCTCCGACACGATGTTCGTGGTGGCGCATTTCCACATGGTGATGGGCGTGGCGCCGATCCTGGTGGTCCTTGGCGCGGTCTATCACTGGTTCCCGCTGATGACCGGGCGGCACCTGCATCAGGGCCTGGGCAAGTTCCACTTCTGGGTGACGTTCCTAGGCGCCTATCTCATCTACTTCCCGATGCACTATCTGGGCTTCCTGGGCGTGCCGCGGCGCTACTACGAGCTCAACGACACCTCGTTCGTGCCGGCCTCCGCCCACGACCTCAACGCCTTCATCACCGTGGCGGCGCTCGTGGTCGGCTTCGCGCAGATCGTGTTCATCTGCAACATCTTCTGGAGCGCCTATAGGGGCAAGAAGGCCGAACGCAATCCGTGGAAGGCGGCCTCGCTCGAATGGCAGACGCCGACCATGCCGCCGGGCCATGGCAACTGGGCCAAGGAGCTGCCGGTCGTCTACCGCTGGGCCTACGACTACAGCGTGCCGGGCGCCAAGCAGGACTTCATTCCCCAGAACGTGGCCCCCGATCAGGTCGAGATGGACGCTGGCCAGAAGGAGAGCGCCACGACATGAGGATCGTCCATGCGCTAACCCGAAAGCCCTGGACGACGGCGCAGGGGATTATCGACAATCACTACCCGGGCGATGCTTTCCAGAAGCCCAAGGGAAAGCTCGGCCTGCGGTTCCTGATTGCCGTGATGTCCGTTGTGTTCTTCCTTCTGGTGATCTCCTACGGGTCGCGCATGGCGTTGGTCGACTGGCGGCCGGCGCCCCCGCAATCGGTGCTGTGGCTGAACACGACCTGGCTGGTCCTGAGCAGCATCGGCCTGCAATGGGCGCGCATGGGCGTGCGGGCCGAGCGCATCGACCGGGTCAGCGTCGGGCTGGTCGCGGGCGGCATCTTCGCGATCGCCTTCCTGACCGGGCAGTTCCTCGCCTGGCGGCAGCTCGACAACCTGCCGAGCTTCGGCATTTCCAACCCGGCGATCGCCTTCTTCTATCTCATCACCATCGCGCACGCGCTGCACGTGGTGGGCGGGCTGGTCGCCTGGATCCGGACCATGGAAAAGGTCTGGCGGGGCTACAGTGTCGAGCGGGTGCGCCAGAGCGTGGAGCTCTGCACCACCTATTGGCATTTCCTGCTGGTGGTCTGGCTGGTTCTCTTCGGGCTGCTCTTCTCGGGCAACACCCAGCTTGAATTTCTGTTGAAAGTCTGTGGGCTTAAATAGGTAAGTAGGAACGACGCATATGGCGCAAACGGCAACAGCCGCAGGAACTCCGACGACGCCCAACAATATGGAAGGCTTCGTCGCTGATTGGTCGTCGGACCAACGGGCGTTCAAGAACGTCCCGTGGGGCAAGGCGATGATGTGGATCTTCCTGCTGAGTGACACATTCATCTTCAGCTGCTTCCTGATCTCGTACATGACCGTGCGCAAGGCGACGACGGTGCAGTGGCCGAATGTCAGCGAGGTCTTCTCGCTGAGCTTCGGCGGCGCGCCGATCCCGCTCATCCTGATCGCGATCATGACCTTCATCCTGATCTCGAGCAGCGGGACGATGGCGATGGCGGTCAACTTCGGCTACCGCAAGGACCGCAAGAAGACCGCAATCCTGATGCTGGTCACCGCCGCGTTCGGCGCCACCTTCGTCGGCATGCAGGCCTTCGAGTGGTCGAAGCTGATCTTCGACGAGGGCGTGCGGCCCTGGGGCAACCCGATGGGCGCCGCCCAGTTCGGCTCGTCCTTCTTCATGATCACCGGCTTCCACGGCTTCCACGTCTCGGTCGGCGTGCTGTTCCTGATCCTGATCGCGCGCAAAGTCTGGCGCGGCGACTTCGACACCCAGAAGCCGGGCTTCTTCACGAGCCGCAAAGGCACGTACGAGAACGTCGAGATCATGGGCCTCTACTGGCACTTCGTCGACCTCGTGTGGGTGTTTATCTTCGCATTCTTCTATCTGTGGTGAGGACCTGAATGTCAGAACAAACAAGCCAAACGGCGGAGCAAGCCGGCCAAAGGAAGGTCGAGGGCAAGATCCATCCGATCGGGGTCTACCTCAAGATCTGGGCCTGGCTGTTCGTCCTCAGCACCGGCTCCTACCTGGTCGACTATTTCCATCTGGAGAGCTACCTCCGCTGGACGCTGATCCTGGTCTTCATGATCCTGAAGGCGGGCCTCATCATCGCGGTCTTCATGCACATGGTGTGGGAGCGGCTGGCGCTGATCTACGCCATCATCGTGCCGCCGCTGCTGGTGGTGGTGTTCATGTTCATCATGGTCTTCGAGTCGTCCTATGTGTTCGGCAACCGGGGGATCTTCTTCCTCGGGCCGTGACGGACCGGCATCGATGCCGAAAGCCACGAACGGGCCGCCATCGCGCGGCCCGTTTTCTTGTGGGGCCACCGCGCCCGGTATTTGATTAGGCGCGTATGCCGGCTCAAACTGCCGGCGATCGCAAGACCTCTGTTTTCCAGTTGCACGAGAGACGCGCCATGGCCGACCGACTGATGATCACCGCGATGCTTCGCCGTTATCTGAGCCTGGCGCCGCTGCAGGGCCTCGCCATGCTGGTGGGGCTCGGCTGGCTGGTGCTCTTCAACCTCCAGGCCTTTCGCTACGTCGTCCAATCGAGCGAGTACACGCGCGAGCGCATCGACGCCATGTGGACGCTCGTCGTCACGCCCGAGGCGCCCGGGCGGACGGTCAGCCGCAAGGAGGCGGTCGAGTATCTGCACGAGCAGGGCCAGCCGCTGCAGCGCGTGGACCTGAACGGGGCCACGTTGAGCGGGGCGGCGCTCGCCGGCGCCAATCTGCGCATGGCCGAGCTGGCGCGGGCGCGCCTCGACAACGCCAATCTGCGGGGCGCCGATCTCTGGCGGGCGCGGCTCGCCGGGGCGCGGCTGAACGGCGCCATGCTGCGTCACGCGCGGCTGCGGGGGGCGGTCCTCGCGGGCGCGCGTCTCGACCGCGCCGATCTGCGCGGCGGCGATCTCTTCAATGCCGATCTGACCGGCAGCGATCTGCGCGGCGCCAAGGTCACGGCGGCGCAGCTAACGGAAGCCTGCGGCGATCCCGCCGCGCCGCCCAAGCTCGACCCGAAGGCGCGTCCGCCCGCGCCCTGGCCCCGCCCCTGCCCCCGTAGATAAGCAAATGAAGACAGCCGGAATAGGCTCGTAGACACCGCATATTTAAGGGCCCGGCCAGGGCCTCAAAGGGGCTCGCGCTTCGGTGCGCCATGGGTATAATCGGCGCCCATGTCGAACCGGCCCATGTCTGACCGTATGTCTGATGATCGATCCGAATTCCACGTTACCCCGATCCTGCCCTGGGCCTCGGGCGCGATGTTCGTCCTCATCGGCTTCTTCGGGCTGCTGATCGCCTCGCGCGCGGGCGGCTCGCCGATATACTGGATCGGCCTCGGCGTCTTCGTGCTCGCCACGCTCGCGATATTCTTCCTGATCGCCAAGGCCGCCGATCATTCAGATTGAATTGGCGGACTGAATGGGCGGACTGATCACGTGACCAGGCGATGTCGACAGACGAGGCGCTGCAGGGCTAAAGCTAAAGCCAAGCTCCGATGATCAGCGGTAGGCTCCGATCGCTCCTGCTGGCGATGCTGGGCGGCATGATGGCCGCCTCGCTGCTGCATGTCAGAAAGATCGTCGATCTCAGCTTCGGCTTCGCGCCGGGCAGCTTCGGCGAGGGCGCTGCGATCGCCATCGTCGGCGCGGCTGCGGGCGTCGCCGTGCTCACGGTCTTCCGCATGCTGAGCGTGATGCTCGGCAGCGGCGGGAACGAGAAAGAAGAGAAGTAGACGCGGTTCAGCGCCTAGGGGCGCCGTAAAACGCCAAGCAAAAGGCCCGGCCGATGATGGCCGGGCCTTTGTCGTATGCTGGTCGGGGAGAGGAATCCCTTCACCGCAACCCAGTGTCTATATTTATCAACAACTTACAGGCATCACTTAGCTGGCAAAAAAGCGCGTGTGCCCCTGATTGTGCCCTGCTGAACTAGCGTGCCAAACCTCATCGCGCATCGCAAGCAAGAATCGAAATACATACGGTTTGCGCTACGCCAGTAGTGTGAATGTCAGGTCGCTGGTAGCTGACAACGTCTGTATTCTTAGGGGAGGTATTTTTCGAGGCGGGGTGGCCCTGCGTGGTCAATATAGGACCCATTGATCGGTGATGGTCTCACCAGCGCCACCCATGTCCGCTTTCCGCCCAAAAGCGGACATCGCTGAAGTCAGGGTCGGTGTCCGCTTATGACCCAAAGCGGACGTTGGCCGGTCATCAGCTATGGAGCTATTCTTATTCGACATCACGCCGTGTGGAGGGAGGCCGCATGGCAGAAGAACGCGTCATCCGCAAGCTTGCAGCGATCCTCGCCGCCGACATGGTCGGCTACAGCCGGCTCATGGAGAAGGACGAGGAAGGGACGATTGCGCGCCAGAAGGCGCACCGCACCGAGCTGATCGATCCCAAATTTGCCGAGCATGGCGGGCGCATCGTCAAATCGACCGGCGATGGCCTGCTCGTCGAGTTCGCTAGCGCCGTCGACTCGGTCAAATGTGCGGCCGAAGTACAGCGCGCCATGGCTGAACGGGAAGCCGACGTGCCCGAAGACCGGCG
>JARRKQ010000052.1:0-18574 GCA_037387885.1 Alphaproteobacteria bacterium
GCAGAAGGCGCGCGAGGATGCCCGCATCATCGTGCTCACCGGCTCCGGCAACATCGCGACCGCGGTAGCGGCGGTGAAGGCGGGCGCGGTCGACTACCTGCCCAAGCCCGCCGATGCCGACCAGATCGCCGCTGCTCTCGAGGCCCATGGCGGCCCCCTGCCGCCGCCGCCGGAGAACCCGATGTCGGCCGACCGGGTGCGCTGGGAGCACATCCAACGGGTCTACGAGCAGTGCGGCCGCAACGTCTCGGAGACAGCGCGCCGGCTCAACATGCACCGTCGCACGCTCCAGCGCATCCTCAACAAATACGCCCCGCGCGAACGCGACGACTGACCGAAGTGCCGCCACAAAAATCCCTCTCCCGCAGGCGGGAGAGGGGCGCGCACGGGCTCTCTCTAGCTGAGATCGGTTACTTCGTCGCCTGGGCCGTCTGGCGGCGCTGGTGCAACCACCAGGCCTGCTCGTTGATCGAGTAGATCGGCCGGTAATGCGCGATCCGGTCGTCGGTGACGACCTGGTCGATCTGGTTGTCGAGCACGTAGGTGCGGCCCTTGTGATAGACCACGAGCACCGCATGCGCGACGCGCAGGTTCTCGTCCTGCAGCACCACGATGCGCATCTTCTCCACCGGCCAGCCGAGCGCGCGCAGGGAGAGATACTTGGTGATCGCGTAGTCCTCGCAGTCGCCGTCCTTGACGAAGAACTGCTTGGGCGTCGCCCAATAGTCCGGCACGCCGTAGTTGACCGGGTCGGTGATGTAGGGCGCCCGGTTCATGTAGCGGTTGACCGCATCGAGCTGCGCCATCGCCTGCTGGCCCTTGAGGCCGCTGACGAACTTCTTCCAGTCCTGCAGGTGGCAGGTGTTGAAGAGCGAGGACGTACACGGGCCGTCCTCCAGCTTGCGCTCCTTGAAGTAGCGATCGAGCGTGCCGCGCCACTTGGTAAACGGCTTGATTGTATCGAAGCGCTTCTCGTCCCAGCCGAACAAGGTCCCGTTCGCCGCGCGCGCCTGGTTGACGCTGTTGGCCAGCGCCAGCAGAACCAGCATCGCCAAGGCGATGGCGAGAATCCAGATCAGAACCCGCCCCCAGACGGGCTCGTGCGAAAACTCGTGGTCGAAAGTATCCCGGTGTTGCGCCATTTCTCCTGGACCGCACTCGTTGTTGTTTTTGTTCCGGCCTTTTGTTGGCCGGCGTGGCGCGGTTTGGCGGTGGTATCGGCGACCCCATCAACCAGGACGCGACCAGCACCATCCGCGATCGCCCCAAGTTAGGGCCGATGCACTTAAGGGGCGCTTAACGGAACTGGTTAACCGGGTGCGGAATCGCCGGAATCGGGCGGTTAGCGGCCTAAGGTTAATCGATTGTTAACGCCTGCGATCGTAGGGTTTCGGCCGATAGTCGGGCGATTCCCGCCCGGCGTTCCCGACCGCAGCAGGACGCACATGGCAGTTCCCTCCTCGGCCACGGCCAAGCCCAGCACGTTCGTCGACAAGACCGGCCCGCAGTTCGATCTGAAGGGCGATCCGCGCATGATGATGAAGATCGGCGCGACCTTCGCAGGCATCGTCGCCGCCGTGGCGGTCACGGTCTATCTGGTCCTGAGCTTCGTGAACGAGGCGCGCGACCGCGACATCCAGGCCTGGCAAGTCCGCCTCGGCATCATCGCCGACAGCCGGGCCTCGGCCATCGAGGCGTGGCTGCAGCGCCAGAACGACACGCTGGAGGGGCTCGCCGACAACCAGGCGCTCAAGCTCTACTTCACCCGCCTCAATCTCGACCGGCGCTCGGGCGGCGGCACCCAGCCCGCCGAGGCGCAGTATCTCGGCACCCTGCTGACCGTGACGGCGGCGCGCACCGGCTTCCAGGCCCGCGCGCTCGGGCCCAGCACGCGCGCCAACGTGAAGCGCACCGGCGTCGCCGGCCTCGCGCTGATGGACATGAACGGCCGCATTCTCGTCTCGACGGGTCACTTCCCGCCGATCGAAACCGATCTGCGCACCTTCATCGGCCGCCTGCCGCACGGCAAGGCCGGCTTCTACGGGCCCTTCCGCGCGCCCTCGGGCAAGATCTCGATCGCCTTCGTGCGCCCGATCATCGGCATCCAGCACGACCGCCAGATCGGCATCGTGCTCGGCATCAAGCCGGTATCGGCCGAGCTCTATCCGCTGCTGAAGCAGCCCGGCCTGCCCGGCGGCACCCAGGAGACGGTGCTGATCCGCCGCAACGGCTCGGTGATCACCTACATCTCGCCGCTCGCCGACGGCGCCAAGCCGCTGGAGCGCTCGCTCGCCCAGAACACGCCCAAGCTCGCCGCCGCCTTCGCGCTCGCCAATCCGGGCGACTTCGCGATCCGGCGCGACTACAGGGGCAACGACGTGCTGGTGACGAGCCGCACGCTGAAGACCGCGCCGTGGGTGCTGGTGCACAAGATCGACCGCGACGAGGCCCTCGGCCCGAGCGATTCGCGGGCGCGGCGCATGCTGATCTTCCTCCTGCTCGGCGTCGTCATCGTCGGTGCGGCCGTGCTGGGCTTATGGCGTCACGGCGCATCGCGCCGCGCCACCGCCGCGGCGGCGAAGTTCCGCGACATGGCCGACCGCTTCGAGCACCAGCGCAATTTCTTGAGCCTGCTGACCGACGCCCAGCCCAACGCCATTCTCATTGCCGACGCCGCCACGCGCGTGCAGTTCGCCAATGCCGAAGCGGCGCGCCGCTCGGGCATGCAGAGCGGCGACATGATCGGCAAGTCACTCGAATCCGTGGTCGGCCCGATCCGCGCCAAGGTGCTGCAGCGCCTGAACCGCGAGGCGGCGGAAGAAGGCCGCCAGCTCGCCGACGTTCACCGCGTCGAGGTCGACGGCAAGGAGATGGTCTATCAGACCAAGCACATCCCGCTGGCGCTCGAGCGCGATCTGCCGCGCGGCGTGCTGGTGGTCGAGGAAGACGTGACCACCGCCGTCACCGAGCGCGAGGGCCGCATGAAGAGCCTGCGCGATCTCGTCGGCGCGCTGGTCGCCGTGGTCGACCGGCGCGATCCCAACGCGGCGCATCATTCCGACCGAACCGCCTTCATCGCCCGCGCCGTCGCCGAGGAGATGGGGCTCGACCAGGACCACTGCCAGGCCGCCGAATATGCCGGCCAGCTCATGAACCTCGGCAAGATCCTGGTGCCCCATGAGATCCTTACCAAGAAGGGCGCACTGACCGCCGACGAGATGCGTCAGGTTCACGAGGGTATCCAGGCCACGGCCGACCTGCTCGACGGCGTCGATTTCGACGGCCCGGTCGTCAAGACGCTGCGCCAGGTGCAGGCGCATTGGGACGGCAGCGGCCACCCGCCGGGCCTCAAGGGCGCGGACATCCTCGTCACCGCACGCATCGTCTCGGTCGCCAACGCCTTCGTCGCGCTGACCAGCGAGCGCGCCTACCGCCACGGCGTCGACCTCGACGAGGCGATCGAGACCTTGCTCCGCGAGGTCGGCAAGACGCATGACCGCAAGGTCGTGGCGGCGCTGATCAGCTTCCTCGACAATCACGGCGGACGCGAGCGTTGGGCCGCCTTCAAGCCGGGTAAGTCCGACAAGAGGTCAAAGCCGGGCAAACGGGCGGGCGCGCAGCCGCCGAAACCCCAGCAAAGCCCCCAGAACAGCTAGGCGGAGTCGCCTTGCTCTGGGCCTCCAAGCTGGCACAGCGGCAGAGCGATCCCTACATTAGCCGGATGTCCCGAGCGACCGCGTCCGCCAAAACCAAGCGGACGGACCTCCCCAACGATGCGGCCGATCCGCCGCTATACCGGGTACCCGACGGCACCCGGGTCTATGCCGTGGGCGATATCCACGGCCGCGCCGATCTGCTGACGACGCTCCGCAAGAAAATCGCAAAAGACGGCAAGCGGGCCGTCAAAAGGGCCGGGATCAAGCGCAAGGTCGTGGTCTATCTGGGCGACTACGTGGACCGCGGCCCGGATTCCTTCGGCGTCATCGAGATGCTGCTCAACGAGCCGCTCGACGGCTTCGAGGAGATTTGCCTGAAGGGCAACCACGAAGACTACATGACCAAGTTCCTGGTCGGCGACGGCGACGGGCTCGGCTGGCTCTTCAATGGGGCGGAAACCACGATCGCGAGCTACGGCATCGAGCCCGGCAACTGGATGGATTTCGATCCGGAGACGCTGCGCGGCCTGCGCGCCGAGCTATCCGACGCGATCCCCAAGCAGCATCTCGGCTTCTTCAGGGATCTGGCGCTGAGCCACCAGGAGGGCGGCTATCTGTTCGTCCATGCCGGCATCCGCCCCGACGTCCCGCTGGACGACCAGGACGATGAGGATCTCATGTGGATCCGCGACGATTTCCTGAACTCCGACGCCGACCATGCGGCGCGGGTGGTGCACGGCCACACGATCAGTTGGACGCCCGAAATCCTGCCCAACCGCATCGGCATCGACACCGGCGCCTTCGCCTCGGGCGTGCTGACCGCGCTCGTCGTCGAGGGCGCGGAGACGCGCATCCTCACGACCGAGCGCTGAAGATTATCTGTCGTCGTCAAGTCGGCGCCAGCCCACTCCCCCTCATTCCTCGTCGATCACCGTGGCTGAGATCAGCATGTCGACGGTCTCGCCGTCGTTGCCCATCGGCAGGGTGAGCGTCCGGTAGTAGAGGCTCGGCTGGTCCGACCAGACGAAGGCATCAACCACGAAATAGGGCCGCCGGTCGCGCACGCAGGCGACCATGCGCTCGATCGCGACCTCGCTATCGGGAAAGTCGTTGAAGTAGCGCCCGGTCGGATCGACGCCGGCGCGCCCGGTCGCCGCGGTACCGGCGAGGCGGAACTTGAAGCGCGGCGGGTCGCCGTCGACATCGAACAGCACGACATGGGGCAGGATGTCGGTGATGTCGAGCGGCTCGAAGTCCCGTCGCGCCGGCATCGGCCGCCCGTCGGCGATCTCCCACCAATAGTCGCGCAGGCCGACGAGCACCGGATGCGTCAGCACATCGAGGTCGTATTGCGGCTCGCCGCTCATAACAGAGCGCCATCGCGCGCCGGAATCCGCCCGAACGCTTGCCCTGCCAACATGAGACTTCCCACAGCCATGATCGTCTCGTCATGGTGTTAGCGCATTTGCGGCCCGCCTTCCACCACGTCGCGACCCGCAATTCGCCCAATGCGCTGCGTCGTCGGCGCTAATCCTCGTAGCCAAGCGCACGCATCGCGCGGATCTGGCGCTCCAAATCGGCCGGGTTCTTGAGCGGCAGGATGCGCTTGATATAGCCGATCGAGACCCGCGGATTGAGGCGGAGCGCTTCTGCCTTCGCCGCCTTCGCCTCCTCCAGCCGGCCCAATTCGAACAACACCACGGACTGGAAGCGAAACGTGGCGAACACCCGAGGGTTGCGGGCAATCGACGCCTTCACCTCTCTAAGCGCGTCCTCGTTTCGATCGAGGTAGTAGTAGCACTCCGCGGCCCAGAATGCGTAGGTCCACGGCTCGTATGTGGTACGCCGGCGCGCGTCGACGATGTATTGCAGGCCTTTGGCAGGATCACCCGCCATCATGTACGTGAAACCGATACGCGACAGGATTTCCCCATTGTTGGGATCAAGCTTGATCGCTTGCGTGTAGGCGGCGAGTGCCGCTTCGTGGCGCCGGCGCCAGCGATGCAAGGTGCCAAGGGCCGCGTAGGCGTCGGCCAATGTCGGATCGATGCGGATGGCCTTCCTGGCAATCTCGACCCCGCGGTCGAGGATCGCAGGATCGCGGGCGCCTCCGAAGTTCCACTTCCAGAAATGCTGGACCGCCAGCTCGGCATAGGCCCGCGCATAGTCGGGATCGCGCTCGATCGCCCGTTCGAGCAGGGCGATGGCCGCGGTATTTGCCGTGGGCGTGATCCTCTCGGTCTCCGCCCGCGCCTGCAGCAGCAGATTGTAGACTTCGGTGTTGGGCGAACGGACCCGTCTCGCGCCGGTCGACTTGAGCTTGAGCGCGGCCAGTACCTTTTTCGCGATCTCGGCCGGAAGGTCCGGGATCTGTTTAGGAGTGCGGTCGTAGCGGTCGGCCCAAAGGCTGCGGCTCCGTCGCGTATCGACCAGACGTACGCGCGCGCGCAATCCGACACCGGTCCGGCGGATGTCGCCGGTCAGCACGTAGATCACGTTGAGCCGGCGCCCGACAACCGCCGGATCCGCACCGGGGTCGATGCGCCGCGATACCTCCCAAGGAGCCACCAGCAGCCCCGGAGACTTGGCGATATCGGTGAAGACGTCGCCGGCGATGCCCGGGCCGAGATGGTTCTCCTGCGGGTTTGCTGACAGGTTCGCGAAGGCGAGGACCGCGATCGACGGCTTGCCTGTGACCGGGCCGGGGCTCCGCGTCGGCCAAAGCAGCACCATTGCGACAACGACGATCACCGCCGCGGCCGCCGTCACCGCCGTTGCGCGCCAACGTCGCGGGGTCGCGCGTGCCTTGACCGTCGCCGCGCGCTCCGTCCCGACCGTGGCCGCGTCCGGGACCAGCCGATAAGCCGTCACCGGCTCGTCGAGGTTCTTGACCGCCTGCGGTCCCAACGCCTCGAAGCCGAGCGGAAGCTTGTGTCTGACCTGTTCATAGACGCTGCCCGAGACGCAAACTCCGCCCGCCGGCGCCAGTCCCTCCAAACGGGCGGCCACGTTCACGCCGTCGCCGAAGAGATCGCCGTCGCGCGACATCACATCGCCGACGTTGATGCCGATGCGGAACACGAGCTTGCGGTCGTCGGCGAGCTCGGCGTTGCGGCCTTGGATCTGCTCCTGCCAAGCGATACCGCAGCGTACCGCCTCGACGGGGCTTGCGAACTCCACCATCACGCTGTCGCCGGCCGTATTGAAGATGCGGCCCTCATGGCGCGCGATCAGTTCGTCGACCGCCTCACGGTAGGCCGCGAGCGTCGCCAACGTTCCCTCCTCGTCGGCGCGCATCAGGCGGGAGTAGCCCTCGACGTCGGCCGCGAGGATCGTGGTCAGCTTGCGTTGGACGCGCTAATTCGCCACGGGCCTTTTTCCCAATATGGCTTGGGAGCGTGCCAACGTTAGCGCGAAAACGGCGCGATCACCAACCGATCGCGCCGGGCCAGGTCAATTGAAGGGGGTGGCGGTCCCTACCGTGTCGGGATCGGGACGTCGCCGGAATAGTCGTAGAAGCCGCGGCCCGCCTTGCGGCCGAGCCAGCCCGCCTCGACATATTTCACCAGCAGCGGACAGGGCCGGTATTTGGAGTCCGCGAGCCCGTCATAGAGCACCTGCATCACCGCGAGACAGGTATCGAGGCCGATGAA
Organism: Alphaproteobacteria bacterium; assembly: GCA_037387885.1. Taxonomy (GTDB): domain Bacteria; phylum Pseudomonadota; class Alphaproteobacteria; order JAPULJ01; family JAPULJ01; genus DATKZM01. The sequence goes on from JARRKQ010000052.1 coordinate 7,310, forward strand.
ATCGGCCAGCTCGAGCGGACCCATCGGGTGGTTTGCGCCGAGCTTCATCGCCACGTCGATCGCCTCGACCGAGCCCACACCCTCGTAGAGCGTGTAGACCGCCTCGTTGATCATCGGCAGCAGGATGCGGTTGACGATGAAGGCCGGGAAATCTTCGGAGACCGCGACGGTCTTGCCCATCGCGCCGGCGAGCTCCCGCACCGTGGAGAACGTGTCCTCGTCGGTCGCCAGCCCGCGGATCAGCTCCACCAGCGCCATCATCGGCACCGGGTTCATGAAGTGCATACCCATGAACTTGTTGGCCCGGTCTGTCGCCGCGGCCAGGCGCGTGATCGAGATCGACGAGGTGTTCGAGGCGACGATCGCCTCCGGGTTCAGATGCGGACAGAGCTCCTTGTAGATCTCGCGCTTGACCGCTTCGTTCTCGGTCGCCGCCTCGACGACGATGTCGCAATCCTTGAAGGCGCCGTAGCCGGTGCCGGTGTGGATGCGCTTCAGCGCGGGGGCCCGCTCCTCGTCCTTGATCAGACCGCGCCGGGCCTGGCGCATCATGTTGCCCTCGATGGTCTCCACCGCGTGGGCCAGCGCCTCTTCGGAGATATCGGAGAGTTGCACGTCGTAGCCTGCGAGCGCCGCCACATGGGCGATGCCGTGGCCCATCTGGCCCGCGCCGATGACGCCGATCTTCTTGATATTCATTAGGCGACGAACTCCTCCTGAGCGCCTGCGCTCACGCGCCGGCCTTGCCGAGCTCTTCGGCGAGCTCGGGCAACGCCTTGAACAGATCGGCGACCAGTCCGTAGTCGGCGACCTGGAAAATCGGCGCCTCCTCGTCCTTGTTGATCGCCACGATGACCTTGCTGTCCTTCATGCCGGCGAGATGTTGGATGGCGCCGGAAATGCCCACCGCGATGTAGAGCTCGGGCGCCACGACCTTACCGGTCTGCCCGACCTGATAGTCGTTGGGCACGAAGCCCGCATCGACCGCGGCGCGCGAGGCGCCTATGGCGGCGTTGAGCTTGTCGGCCACCGCCTCCAGCAGATTGAAATTTTCGCCCGACTGCATGCCGCGGCCGCCGGAAATGATGATCTTGGCCGTCGTAAGCTCGGGCCGGTCGGACTTGGTGAGCTCCTGGCCGACGAAGCTCGAAAGCCCCGCATCGGCGCCGGCGTCGACGCTCTCCACACTGGCCGAGCCGCCCTCGGCGGCGGCCGCATCGAAGCCGGTGCCGCGCACGGTGATGACCTTGATGGCATCGGAAGACTTCACCGTGGCGATGGCGTTGCCCGCGTAGATGGGCCGCTCGAAGGTATCCGGCCCCTCGATCTTGGAGATCTCGGAGATCTGCTGCACGTCGAGCAGGGCCGCGATGCGCGGCGCCACGTTCTTGCCGAAGGTGGTGGCCGGCGCCAGCACGTGGCTGTAGCCATCGGCGAGCTTGGCGACCAGCGGCGCCAGGTTCTCGGCGAGCCCATGGGCCAGATGCGCGCCGTCGGCCTTCAGGACCTTGGACACGCCCGCGATCTTGGCGGCAGCCTCGGCGGCCCCGTCGCAACCTTCGCCCGCGACCAGCACGGCGACGTCGCCGCCGATCTCGCTCGCGGCGGCCACGGTGTTCAGCGTCGCCGGCTTGATCGCGGCGTTGTCGTGTTCGGCGATGACCAGCACAGACATCAGATCACCTTCGCTTCGTTCTTGAGCTTGGCCACCAGGGTGGCGACGTCTTCGACCATCTCCCCCGATTCGCGCTTCGGCGGCTCGGAGACCTTGAGCGTCTCCAGGCGCGGCGCCGTGTCGACGCCGAGATCGCCCGGGCTCTTCTGGTCGATGGGTTTCTTCTTGGCCTTCATGATGTTCGGCAGCGACGCATAGCGCGGCTCGTTGAGCCGTAGGTCGGTGGTAACCACCGCCGGCATCTTGAGCGTCACCGTCTCGAGCCCGCCATCGACCTCGCGCGTCACGTTGATATCGCCGTTCGCCTTGTCGATCTTGGAGGCGAAGGTGCCCTGCGACCAGCCGAGCAGGGCCGCCAGCATCTGGCCCGTCTGGTTGGCGTCGTCGTCGATCGCCTGCTTGCCGAGGATGACGAGCTCGGGCGTCTCCTCGTCGACGATCGCCTTCAACAGCTTGGCAACAGCCAGCGGCTCGAGCGGATCATCGGTCAGCACATGGATGCCGCGGTCGGCGCCCATGGCAAGCGCCGTGCGGATCGTCTCCTGACACTGCTGCGGGCCCATCGAGACGGCGACGATTTCCTCCGCCGTGCCGGCTTCCTTCATGCGGATCGCCTCTTCCACCGCGATCTCGTCGAACGGGTTCATCGACATCTTGACGTTCTGCATCTCGACGCCGCTGCCATCGGATTTGACGCGGATCTTGACGTTGTAGTCGATCACGCGCTTGACCCCGACCAGGACCTTCATCGCATACCTCCGGACCCCCGATCAGGGCCGCTGCTCGCTCAATCGAAAGGAAAGGCCGGCGCTTCCCCCGCGAAGCCCGGCGACTTCATTCTCACCTGGACACCCAGCGAAACGACACGTTCCGCGGTTTTTTGCAGCGCAACATTAGGATTATGACGGGAGCGTGTCAACGGAGCTGGGCGGCGGGGCAAACAATGGGCCAAGCCGCCGGTTCGGGGCCGATTCCTGGGGCAATTTGAGGACAATCTCCCGCCCGGTCAGCCCGGATCGGGGCCGATGCGGACCATCCGCTTGCCGATATTGTCGCCGTGCAGCAGGCCGATCAGGCCTTCCGGCGCACGCTCCAGCCCCTCGAGCACGTCCTCGACCACTTTGAGCTTGCCCTCCGTCGCCCAGGCCATCAGATCGCGGCTCGCCTCGGCGTCCTTGTCGGCGAAATCGGAGACGATGAAGCCCTGCAATTTGAGGCGCTTGAAGACGATCACGCCGGGAATGCCGCGCGGGCTCTCCATCTCGGTCGTGTCGTATTGCGAGATCGCGCCGCAGCAGACGACGCGGCCGAACTGCGCCATGGTGAAGAGCGCCGCCTCCAGGATGGCGCCGCCGACATTGTCGAAATAGACATCGATGCCGTCGGGCGCGAGCTCGGCCAGGCGTTTCCGCACATGCTCGGATTTGTAGTCGACGGCGGCGTCGAAGCCGAGCTCGTCGGTCAGGAAGGCGCATTTCTCGGGGCCGCCGGCGATGCCGATGGCGCGGCAGCCCTTGAGCTTGGCGATCTGGCCGACATATTGCCCGACCGAGCCCGCCGCGGCGGAGACCACGACCGTGTCGCCTTCCTTGGGCTCGCCGATCCACATGAGCCCGTGATAAGCGGTGCGCCCGGCGATCCCGAGCACCGAGAGGAAATGGCTGAGCGGCCGGTAGCCGCCCGGCAGCTTGACGAGCGCGCGGCCCGGCAGCGCCACATAGTCCTGCCAGCCGAGCGCACCGGCGACGAGATCGCCCGGCGCGAAGCCCTCATCCTCGGAGACCACGACCTCGCCGACGCCGTAGCCGTCCATCACCTGGCCCGCGACCACCGCCTTGCGATAGGTGTCGCCCTGCATCCAGGCGCGGTTGGCCGCATCGAGCGACAGCAGGATGGTACGCACCAGCACGCCGCCCGTGACGGGTGCGGGCATCGGCGCCTCGGTGGTCTCGAAATGCGCTTGCGTCAGCGCGCCCGTCGGGATCTCGCGCACCAGGATTTGCGTGTTCGTCTTACCGCTCATCGATTTGCGCTCATCTGTTAGCCCCGGGCACCCAGAGCACGTCGGCCGCACCCTGGTCGTTCAGATAGCGCCCCATCACGAAGAGGTGGTCGGACAGCCGGTTCATATAGGCGATCGCCTGGGGGTTCACCTGCACAGTCTCCGCGAGCTCGGTGATCAGACGCTCGGCGCGCCGCGCCGTGGTGCGTGCCAGATGCAGCCATGAGGCCGCGGCCCCACCGCCGGGCAAAATGAAAGACTCCAGCGGCTTCAGCTCGGCGTTCATCGCGTCGATCTCGGCCTCGAGCCGGGCGACCTGGTCCGCCGTGACGCGGAGCGGCGGGTAGTCGGGGTTCTCCTGCTCCGGCGTGCAGAGATCGGCGCCAACATCGAAGAGGTCGTTCTGGATCCGCCCCAGCATCGCCTCGGCCGCGCCGCCATCGTCGAGCTTCGCCGTCTCCAGCCGGGCGAGGCCGATCACCGCATTGGTCTCGTCGACTGTGCCGTAGGCGGCGACCCGCGGCGCATGCTTGGGCACGCGCGAGCCGTCGCCGAGCCCCGTTTCGCCCTTGTCGCCGGTCTTCGTGTAGATCTTGTTGAGCTTCACCATGATCGGCCCGGTCCCCGTTCGCCGCCGTCGTTATGCGCGGAAGGCGAGCCAGATGATCCCCAGCAGCAGGATCGCCAACGCCTGCAGGGCCACCCGGGCGCGCATCAGCTTGTTGCTGTATTTGGCGTTGAAGGCGCCGCCGCGCGCCATGGCGAAGACGCCGACGAGCAGCACCGCCAACACCGCGGCCAGCAGGATCACCATCAGAACGGGAGCGACTGTCGACATCACGCCACCCTACGCCGCCTGCGCACCGGCTGCCAACGTCCTCACCTCAGAATGACTGTTACAGTCTCAGGCATTCGCCGCCGCCACGATCGCGCGGTAGGCGCCGACCGGATAGTACTCGACCGTCAGCAAGCCCGCTTCCACGAGCGGCAGCTTGCCCAGCCGCGCCTGGGCATCCTCCAGGCTGTCGGCTTCCACGCAGAGCACCGCGCCCTGACCGTCCTTGCGGCTGTAGATCTCGCGGACGAAATCGTCCGCCACCATCTCCAACGCCATCTTGGCTTCCGGCTCCAGCAACTTGGCGATCTCGTCCGGATCGCCGGTCCGCGTCGCCACCACGAAGATCTTCATGACATGGGCCTCCCCTTTTCCGGTCGCATTTGCAGTCCCGGTCGCGTTTGCGTGATGGGCGCCATCCTGCCCAAAGCGGCCCGCCGGCGCCAGCCCGCATGATCGCCAACCTGCACGATCACCTGCGCGCCTCGCGCCAATGCTTGTTTTTCTTGCGCGGCGCGCACAAATGGATGTTCCCTTTGACGGCCGGTCCCGCGCGCAGAACCAACGAGGCCACAGTGGCCATAGGTGACAAAGAAGGGCGCGACGAGAAGGGGCGAGGCAGGAAAGACGCGCCCCGGTTTCGCTGGCGGCGGCCGATCCACGGCGGCGCCGGATACGAGCGCATGCCCGACGGCTGCATCTGGACGGCGCTCGGCTGGTTCGCTGGCGCGGCGCTGACCTTCACCTGGATCGTCGTGCGCGGCTGGCCCAGTTGCGGCGACTTCGGCGATTGCCTGAGCGCGACGTTGTGGCTCGGCATCAAGGCGGCCTTTTTCGCCATAATATGGCCGGTTTATTGGGTGCTGCAGATTTTCTAGCAAGCCTGCGAATTTTTCCGCACCGGCGATTGTCGAGAGCGATCGCCATTGCTTATAGTTTCCCCGTCATTGCCGAACACGCCTGACGCCCGCTGCCGGGCAACGATCCGATCGAACATGAAAGGGAGATCAAGATGCGGATGTGGTCACGCAACACCACGCTCGCCTTAGCCGCGCTGTGCCTCGCCGCCCCGGCCGCCATGAGCATTGCCCCGCGTGACGCGGGCGCCGAGTCCTTCCCCTACAGGCTGACGGTGATCAACCGCTGCAACCGGCTGATCTACGTCGCGCGCCGGGTTCGCGACCCGGAGGGGTTTTGGATCACCCGCGCCTGGATGGTGATCCGCGCCGGCGCGCGCGCGAGCCGCAATCTGCGCACCCGCAACCGCGTCTTCTACCTCTACGCCTTCAGCGCCGACCGGCGCCTTACCTGGAGCGGCCGTAACAAGCGCGGCAGCGTCCGCCGGCCGGTGATCCAGCGCCGCTTCACGCATACCAGCGGCCCGCTCTACGGCCCCCAGATGCGGTTCGTCAGCTTTGCGAAGAAGACGATCCGCCAGGGCACCGTCCGCTTCACCCAAACCTTTTATTGCGCCAATGCCGGCGGCGCCAGCCGCGGCGGCGGCAGCGCCGTGGGTGAAGGCGAAGGCGAGGGCGGCGGCCAAGGTGGTGGCACCGGCGGCGGCACCGGTGGCGGCGGTATGGGAGGCGGCGGCGCCGAGGGCGGCGGCCGCGATCCCGGCGTCGGCGATCCTGGTGGTGGCCAAGGTGGCGGCGGTCAGGGCGGCAGCTCTCAGGGCGGCGGCTCCGGCGGCCCGCAACTCGGCGCCATTCCGCCGGCATTGACCGCGCTCAAGGGCCGAAAGGTCTGGGTCTCGACCAAGTCGACGCCGGCGCGCAACTACTGCGCCATGCTGCGTCGCCTGGGCATGACCGTGCGCTGTAGCTACGAGCAGCATACCGGCCGCCTGAACACGGTGATCCTGCGCTGCTCCGACCACGATGCCGGGGTCGCCGACGACCTGAAGCGTTACCTCGGGCTAACGAACCTTCCCACCAACAACTGGCAGCGTGACAGCGGCTGCGGCCGGTATAACGAGATCACGATCTATCTGAACCAGTAGCCCGTCGGCCCGGCCGGTCAGCTGCCGCGCCGGGCCAGCGCCAGCCCGATCCCCGTGCCGATCAGAAGCGAGCCCGTCAGCCCGTTGCGAATCCGCGTGCGCCGTTCGCCCATCAGCAACGGCCGGATCCGTGCGGCTAGCAGCGCATAGGTGCTGTCGAAGACGATCCCAATCACCACGAAGGCCACGCTCATCGCCACGAGCTGCGGGGCGATCGCCAGGTCGCGGTCGACGAATTGCGGAAAGAACGCGGCGTAGAAGAGGATCGTCTTCGGGTTGGTGATGGCGACCACGAAGGCCTGGCCGAAGACGCTGCGCCCGCGCGGAATGGCGATGGCCCCCGGTGTCGTGCTCGCCCGCACCACCTCACGCCACTGCCGAAGCCCCAGATAGATGAGATAGGCCACGCCGACCCAGCGCACGTATTCGAAGATATCCGCCAGAAGCGCGAGCAGCGTGCTGAGCCCCAACGCCCCGGCCGCCACCAGAAGCGCATTGCCGGTGCTGGCCCCCGCCACCGTCGCAAGCCCGGTGCGCCGGCCATGGGCGATGGCATTGGCGATCACCAAGGTGACGATCGGCCCCGGCAGCAGGACGAGCGCCGTGGTGGCGAGACAGAAGGCGATGAAGAGGTCGGTGTTGAGCGCGGTCATAACGGATCCCATCTCTGGCTAGCGGTGCGGGCGGCCGCCATAAATCCTGAAGCCGAACGGCGGGTCAACCCACGCGGACGGGGATTCGCGGGAGAATTTATGCTAATCTGATAATCGACATCGACCGAACTCAGGAGGGCCGGCACCATGCACACATTCGCGCTCCCGCCCCATGTCCTCGACAATATCGAGAAGCGCCGCGGCGGCCGGCATCACATCTTCAATGAGCTCGATCCGGCCAAGACCACACTCATCGTGATCGACATGCAGAACTACTTCGTCGCGCCGGAGATGGTGGGCGAGGTGTCGACGGCGCGCGAGATCGTGCCCAACATCAACCGCCTCGCCGCCGCCACCCGCGCTGCCGGCGGGCGCGTCGCCTGGGTCACCAACAACTTCCCCGACGACATCTGCGAGAGCTGGTCGGTGATGATGATGGATGTCTTCTCACCCGAGCGCCGCGAGGCGATGCTCGAGCATCTGCGCGAGGGCGGCGCCGGCCACCCGCTCTGGCACGAGCTTGAGACCGAGCCCGAGGACTGGCAGCTCTACAAGAACCGCTTCTCAGCCTTCATCCCGGGCTCGTCCGACATCGAAGCGCGTCTTCGCGCGGAGGGCCGCGACACGGTGCTCATCACCGGCACGCTGACCAATGTCTGCTGCGAGTCGAGCGCGCGCGACGCCATGATGCGGAACTTCAAGACGATCATGGTCCACGACGCCAACGCCGCGCTCACCGATGCCGACCACAACAATTCGCTGGGCGCGCTCTGCCAGGTCTTCGCCGACGTGATGAGCACCGACGAGGTGATCGCACGCCTGACTGCGGGCGAAGCGGCGGCGGCGGAATGAACGGCGGTCCTAAAGGCGACTGAAGAGGAAGTCGACTTAAGAGACACGCCGGGTCAGTGCGATCGCCGCGCCCGTGCCGATCAGCAACGTTCCGGTGACGCCGCTGCGTACCCGTGCGCGCCAACCACCCCTCAGCATGTTTCTGGCGCGCCCGGCGAGCAGCGCGTAGCCGCCGTCGCTGATCAGACCGATCACCACGAAGGCGAGGCCCATTACCGCGAACTGCGGGACGACTGGGAGCGCCGGGTCGACGAATTGTGGGAAGAAGGCGCCGTAGAACAGCAAGCCCTTGGGGTTGGTCACCGAGACGATGAGGCCCTGGAGAAAAACGCTGCGGCCGCGCGGCGTTTCGGTCGAGCCCGCGGCAGCGACCGCCATCGGCGCCCAGATCGCGTCCCGCCACTGCCGCAGCCCCAGATAGATGAGATAGGCCGCACCGGCCCAGCGCAGCCAGTCGAACAGGTCCGCCATAACTGCGAGAACGGCGGTGAGGCCGAACACCGCGCCCATCGCCAGGACGGCATTTCCCAGCGTCGCCCCTGCCACCGAGGTGAGGCCCGTGCGCGTGCCGTTCGCAATCGAATGCGCGATCACAAGCGTCACGATCGGACCCGGGATCAGAACCAGGACGACGGACGCTGCCACGAAGGCGGCGAAGAGCTCGGCATTGATCATCGACGGGTCACTCGTTGTGGCTCGAAAGTGTGGCGCCCAGCAATCGACAATCGACTTGTCTTGTCAAGCGCTCCATAGTCGCGCCCGGATGAGACGGTCACGGGACGAGCGCATGACCAAGGAACATCGCTACACCGCCACCACCGTCTGGTCGGGGGCGACGACGGGCTACGAGACCTTCTCCCGCGCCCACGAGATCCAAACGCCCGGCAAGCCGTCGATTGCGGCCTCGTCGGATACCGCCTTCCGCGGCGACGCCGACCGGCTCAATCCCGAAGACATGCTGGTCGCCGCGCTCTCGTCGTGCCACATGCTCTGGTATCTCCACCTTTGTGGGGTAAAGGGCGTCGTCGTGACCCATTACGAGGACACGGCCGAGGGCATCATGGTCGAGGAGCCGGGCAACGGTCGTTTCACCGAAGTGACATTGCGGCCCGTCGTCAAGATCACGGCCGAAAGCGACACGGCCCTCGCCAAGTCACTGCACGAGCGCGCGCATCACGAATGCTTCATCGCCAATTCGGTGAACTTCCCGGTCAAATGCGCACCGGTGATCGCCAAGGCGAAGGCGGCGTAGCAAAGCCCTAATAACGCGGCAGCGACAAGTTTCTTGGGCACAGTTTCTGATCGAATGGCGGCCAGTCGATCAAGGACCGCTCACCAGACTTGGGCCGACGCTCGAACTGTTGCTTCAATCCGCGACCGACGATGCGGCCGAAGTAACGGCCTGGTCCGTTGCGAATTCGAGCCGGAAACGGTCTTTCGCGACTGCGCTTGATCACGCGACGAGACTCAAGGTCGACCACGATCTGCGAGCATTTGTCTTGAAGGCGAAGCAGAGGTCCGCCGGTGGCCGATCCCTCATACCAATACAGACGTATCTTGGTCGGGTCGCGGAAGTGGAAATAGATTGGGCTCGCGATACGGCGGCCGTCAGCAAGATCGATCTCGATACGTCGTTCGAATTGAGGTTTGATTGGGTGCATGTCCCGCAGATAAAGCTTCAGCACCCCAGCGTGATCGGGCAGGCGAGCCGAGGCCGTTGGCACCTTGGGCCAGGGCTGGGGCTCCAGGGCTCGACCCAGCTGATAAAACCCGATCGCCCAAAGAACACTGCACACGACGCCTGTGGCGCCGATCGCCCAAACCAGAACAATCAGTAATCGGTTCATGGGCAACTTGAGAGGCAATCCTTGGGTCGCCGGTCAATCTGGATCCTGAATTCGACCACAAGTTGGCAACGTCCGTGCCTTGCGCCCACATCCAATGGCCTCCGGCCGTCCGGGGTGACAATGGGGGGAAGGGGACGCCCTAGTTCCGCCGTTCGAGCAGCCCGCGGGCGATCACCTGGGCCTGGATCTCGGCGGCGCCCTCAAAGATGTTGAGGATGCGAGCGTCGCAGAGGACGCGGGAGATCTCGTACTCCTGGGCGTAGCCGTTGCCGCCGTGGATCTGCAACGCGTTGTCTGCATTGGCCCAGGCGACACGAGCCGCCAAGAGCTTGGCCATCCCCGCCTCGATGTCGCAGCGCCGGTCGCTGTCCTTCTCGCGCGCGGCGAAGTAGGAGAGCTGGCGCGCGATCTGCGTTTCCACCGCCATCCAGGCGAGCTTGCCGGCGACCCGCGGAAACGCGGCCAGCGGCTTGCCGAACTGGATACGCTCCTGGGCATAGGCGAGGCCGAGCTCCATCGCGTTCTGGGCCACGCCGACCGCGCGCGCGGCGGTCTGGATGCGCGCGGCTTCGAAGGTCACCATGAGCTGCTTGAAGCCTTCGCCTTCGGCCCCGCCGAGCAGGCCGTCGGCCGGCACCTCGAAGCCGTCGAAGGCGATCTCGTATTCCTTCATGCCGCGGTAGCCGAGCACGCCGATCTCGCCGCCGCTCATGCCTTCCGCCGGGAACGGGTCGTCGTCGGTGCCGCGCGGCTTGGGCGCGATGAACATCGACAAGCCCCGATAGCCGTCCTTCGGATCGCCGGTGCGCGCGAGCAGCGTCATCACATCGGCGCGCGCGGCATGGGTGATCCAGGTCTTGTTGCCGGTGATCTTGTACGTATCGCCGTCTTTCACCGCCCGCGTGCTGAGCGACGCCAGATCCGAGCCCGTATTCGGCTCGGTGAAGACCGCCGTCGGCAGCACCTCGCCGCTCGCGATACGCGGCAGCCATTCGGCCCGCTGTGCCTCAGTGCCGGCAAGACGGATGAGCTCGGCCGCGATCTCCGAGCGCGTGCCGAGCGAGCCGACGCCGATATAGCCGCGCGAGAGCTCCTCGGTGACGACGCACATCGCCACCTTGCCGAGGCCGAGCCCGCCGGACTCCTCCGGAACCGTAAGCCCGAAAACCCCGAGCTCGGCCCACAACTCGATCAGCTCCATCGGGATCAGCCAGTCCTGCAGGTGCCACTCATTGGCATGCGGGCGCACCGTGTCCACGACGAAGCGGTGGAACTGGTCGCGCTTCATCTGCTGCATCTCGTCGCTCTGCCCAGAGGCGCCGAAAGGCCCGTCGGCAATCAGCGCCGCAATGCGCATCCGCGCCTCTTTCGTATTGACCGAGGTGATCATCGTCTTCAC
>JARRKQ010000053.1:0-49108 GCA_037387885.1 Alphaproteobacteria bacterium
TGGTCCGGAACCCGTTTGCGGGACAAGTGGTCGAGGATCTGTCACCGCTCTTCGATCTGAGCGGCCAGCTCGGCAACCAGGTGATGGACCAGGCCGTGGCGATGCTGTCCGGCGCGCCGGTCAGCTACGGCAAGGCGGCGATCGTCGGCGTGGCGGGCGACCTCGAGCACGGGGCGGCGATGATGCATCCCAAGCTCGGCAAGCCGATGCGCGCGGCGGTCGGCGGGGGCGAGGCGCTGATCCCCTCGAACGCCAAGGTCGCACCCGCGGGCAGCCCGATCGACCTGCCGCTCGGCCACAAGGACAATGCCTGGTCGTTCGACCATTTCGATACGATGACCGTAATGGTCGCCGGCGCGCCGCGTCCGGATGAGATCGTTCTGTGCATGGGGGTCGCCGATGGCGGCCGCCCGGTTCCCCGCGCCGGCGACCGCCCGATCACCGATTGAGCGCTGGCCACGACGCCGAGCGGCGCGCTCACCCGGTCGCGCCGACAAGACATGGCATTTCCGGCCTCAACCCTTACTTAGTTTAGTGAGGAAAGGTGGATGGGCCGGTTCCCGTCACCGTATTGACTCATTGCCAGAGCACCCCGTCCAACAGCAAAGTCGGCAGAGAACCACTACGGACGAGACACCGTGCTCGAACTGACGCGCAACCTCGAGTTTGCCCGACGGCGCGGTTTCCGCCGCGCGGTTCTTGCCGCACTCGCCGTGCTCTGGGCGCTGGTTCCGGTCGCCGGCCACAAGGAGGCGCGCGCGGCCGAACCGGCGGGCGTGAAATATACCGTCAAGATCCAGGGGACCAAGGACAAGGACTTGAAGGAAGCCCTGGAAAAGAACGCGAACCTGGTGTCGCTGAAAGGCAAGCCCCCGCCGTCGATGGTCGCCCTGCAGCGCCGAGCGGAAGGCGATCTGCCGCGGTTGCGGCGGGTGCTGCGCTCCCGCGGCTATCATACCGGCAGGGCCGATATCGAGATCGATCGGGCCAAGACGCCCGTCCTCGTCACCGTCACCGTGAAGAGCGGCCCGCTCTTCAAGCTCGGCAGCTACAAGGTCGTCTTCACGCGGCCGCCGCCGATGGGCGTCAAGACGGATCCCGAGTCGCTCGGCTTGAAGATCGGCAAGACAGCGGCGGCCGCACCGATCCTGGAGGCGGAGAGCAAGCTCCGCGCCGCGCTCGCCGCGCGCGGACACCCATTGGCGAAGGTGGTCAAGCGCGACGCCGTCGCCGATATGCGAACGGCGAAGCTGAACGTCACGCTGACCGTCGACCCCGGTGCGCCCGCGCGCTTCGGCAAGATCACGATCAGCGGCCTCAGCCGCGTGAAGGAGCGCTTTGTGCGCAACCGCTTCGCCTGGAAGCAGGGCGAGCGTTACGATCCGCGCCTCGTCGTCGAAGCCCGCAAGGCGTTGATCGACAGCCGCCTGTTCTCGCTGGTCAAGATCACGCAAGCCAAGGCGCTCGACGCGAATGGCGAGCTGCCGATCACGGTCGAACTGAAGGAAGGGAAGCATCGCTCGCTCGGCGTCGGCGGGCGGTTCTCGACCAGCGAAGGGCTCGGCGGCGAAGCCTTCTGGGAGCATCGCAATCTCTTCGGCGCCGGCGAGGTTCTGCGGGCCGAGCTCAAGGCGTCGTTCATCGGCGACAGCGCCGCGCTGCGTTTTCGCCGGCCCGATTTTTTCCGGCGCGACCAGACGCTCGGCCTTTCGGCGGAATACCGCGACGAGCGAACCGAAGCCTATACCGGCCGCTTCATCGAAGGCGGCCCATCGATCCGGCGCCAGCTCGACCGGTTTCATGCAGCAATCGTGGGGCTTAGCGCCGAGTACTCAAAGATCACTGAAAACGGCGAAACGGAAATCAATTATCTGCTGGGCGTGCCGCTGACGCTGGAGAGGGACACCACGACCGACCGTCTCGACCCCGCCACCGGCGACCGGATCACGCTCAAAGTGACACCCTATGCCGATCTTGGGGGCGGGCGCCCCTTCGTCGTCGCCCGGGCGAGCGGATCGATCTACCGCCCGCTCACCAAGGACCGACGCATAATCGCCGCATTTCGCGCCGCATATGGGACGGTCCTGGGTAACCGGCTGCGCGCGATCCCGGCGAACAAGCGGCTTTATTCCGGCGGCGGCGGCTCGAACCGCGGCTATGGCTACCAAAAGGCGGGCCCGATCGATCTCGACGGAGACCCGCTCGGCGGGCGTTCATTGGTCGAGGTCGGCGCCGAGCTTCGCATCCGCGTCGGCAAGCAGTTCGGCATCGTTCCGTTCATCGAAGGCGGGCGCGCCTATCGCGGGAGAACCCCCGATTTCTCCAAGCGCTTCTTGTGGTCGGCGGGTCTGGGCGTGCGGTACTACACCGATTTCGGGCCGCTCCGCGTCGATTTCGCGGTGCCGCTCAACCGCCGCAGCGTCGACGGACGGTTCCAGTTCTACATCAGCATCGGACAGGCGTTTTAAAGCACATGACGGCCGAAGCCACCGAGCCACCGAAAGCGCCCAAAGCTCCGGGCCGCGGCGTTGCGCGCCGCCTGGCGCGGCTGGCCGTCTCGCTGGTCGGCACGGTCCTGCTGCTCGTCTGCATCGCGGTGATCGGCCTGCAGACGGGTGCCGCCAAGCGGCGGCTCGCGCAGGAGATCGAGAAGGCCGTGGCCGAGACCGGCGCGCTCACGCTCAAGATCGGCTCGATCGAGGGCTTCCTGCCCTTCAATGTGGTCGTCCGCGATGCGGTGCTGAGCGATGCCCAAGGCCGGATCGTCGAGCTGGGCGCGTTGCGTGCCACGCTGCGGCCCGAGGCGCTGCTCGACCGCCATGTCGCCCTGAGCGACGTCACGCTCTCGGGCGTCATCCTTCACCGCCTGCCGCCGTCGGGCCCCGACACGGCCGAGCCGGCCGCCATGCCTGCGCTGCCCGCATTGCCCGTCGGCGTGACGATCTCGCGCTTCGCCTTGACCGACGGGCGCATTGCGAAGCCGGTGCTGGGCCGGGCGATCGCGCTCGAGGCCAGTGGTACAGCGGCGCTCCAGGCCAATGGCGAGGCTCTCCGCCTCACGCTCGCGGCCCGCTGGGACGGCGGGGTGGGCGAGGCCCGCATCCGCGGCGCCTATGTGCCCGCGCAAGCGCGCCTCTCGCTCGATGCGACGGTGTCGGAGAAGAAGGACGGCCTGTTGCCCGCGCTTGCCGGCTTGCCCGACCGCCCCGCTTACCAGGTCACGCTCACCGGCGCAGGCCCGCTCAACACATGGCGGGGCCGCATCAAAGCCGCGGTGACCGATACGGCCCTGGTGCCGGCGGAGGTCGCCCCGCTCACGGGCCGCGACATCACGCTCAGCGGCGAAGTCGGGCTGGAAAAATCGAACGTCCTGCGTTTCCGGCGGATCAGGCTGCGCGCCGGCAAGGTCACGGTCACCGCCGAAGGCGCGCTCCGCGAGCGCTTCCAGCAGATCGAGGCCAAGGCCACTTACCGCATCGCCGATCTGGCGCCGCACTCGGCCGCGGCCGGCACCGCGCTTGCCGGGCGTCTGTCCGGCACGGCCACGGTGTCCGGTGCGATCGAACGACCCGAGATCGCGGTGACCTTCGAGGGCAAGGCCCTCGCGATCGCCGATTTTCGGCCGAGCCTGCTCAAGGGAACGGTGACGCTGTCCGGGCTGCCGGAGCGGATCGCCGGCAAGCTGACCCTCGATGCGGCCGCGCGCGGCGTTGCAACGAAGCTTCAGACCGACTTCGCGCTTAACGGCGCCACGGCGCTCGCGCTCCGCAACATCGCCGCGACCGCCGGCGGCCTGCGCGCGACAGGGCAGGCGGATATTGCGCTCGACAGCGGCCTCGCCACCGGCGCGCTCCAGCTCCGTGCCGCGGACATCGCCCAGGCGGCGCGCCTTGCGGGGATAGAGGCCAAGGGCGGGCTCGACGCTAAGATCACGCTCAGCGCCGCGAACGGCAAGCAGGGCGCGGCGATCGACGGCCGTCTGACCCGCCTCGATGTCAAGCAGGACGGCCAGCGGGTCACCATCGCCAAGCTCGCGGTCACCGGCCGCACCGCCGACGTCATGGCCGATCCCCAGGGTGCGGTCACCGTGACGGCCGAAGGCATGGCCGCCGCCGGCGTGACGCTGGCCCGGCTGAAGCTCTCGATCGACGGCGCCCTCAGAGACGGCAAATACACGCTGGAAACGGCAGGCCGGACGAGCAAACCCTTCGAGGTCGCCAGCGCCGGGACTTATGCAGTGCGCGGAAACGGCGCGGCGCTCAAGCTCGCGACTTTGCGCGGCAGGTTCGGCGAGCTGCCCTTCGCCGCCGCCGGGCCGTTCACGGTCACGCAAAAGGGCGATGCGCTCGAGGTGACGCCCGTGACCCTGCGGGTCGACGGGCATCCCGTGACGGCGCGCGCCGCCATCTCGCCTAAGACGGTCGACATAAGGGTGCAGACGCGCGGTGCCCCGGCGGCGATGCTCCGGCATATCCCCGGTGCCCCGAAGCTCGAAGGCACGATCAGCGCATCGATGTCGGTGACCGGCTCCGCCCAGGCGCCGCGCGGCGAGCTGACCTTCGAGGGCAAAGGCCTTGGCACCGCCGACACGATCAAGGGCAAGGTGCCGACCTTCAACGTAACCGGCAACGGCAAGATCGCCGGCGGCGCGCTGACCTTCGCCTCGCGGATCTCGGGCATCGGCTCGGCGCCGTTCACCGCCGAGGGCAAGCTTCCTTTCATTCTTTCCTTCGCCCCCTTCCGCGCCGATTTGCCCGCGAACCAGCCAATCAGCGCGCGCCTCCGCGGCGCCACCGATCTGGCGGCGTTGCAGGCCATCGTGCCGATCGGCGAGAGCCGCATCAGCGGCCGCGGCCAGGTCGCGCTCGATCTCGCCGGCACGCTGTCGGCCCCGCGGATCAGTGGCACCGCCGCGATCACCAAGGGCCGCTACGAAAGCATCACGACGGGCTCGATCCTTGCCGGCATCGAGCTCCGCGCGCGCGGCGACGGCAATGTCGTCCGCATCGAACGGCTCACCGCGACCGACGGCAGCGGCGGAAAGATGAGCGGCACCGGCCGCATCAACCTCATCGGCGGCACGGTCGGCGCCATCGAAGCGAGCGTTGATCTCACGCGCTTCCGGGTGGTGCGGCTCGATCAGGCGACCGTCCAGGTGAGCGGCCGCACCCAGCTCACTGGCACGCCCGTCAATCCGCGGGTGAGCGGCAAGCTGACCGTGAACCAGGCCGAGCTTTCGATCGCCAAGCCGTTTGCCGCCTCGGTCGAGACGATCGACGTCACCGTGATCGGCCGCGACGGCAAGCCCCGGCGGATCAAGGAGGCGGGCGGTGCGAAGCCCGACCGCGCCGGGCTCAAGGTCGCGCTCGATTTCGATGTCGACGTGCCGAACAAAGCCTTCGTTCGCGGGCGCGGCCTCGATTCGGAATGGAAGGGAAAGCTCAAGGTCACCGGCACGACCGCCGCGCCGCGCATCAACGGCAAGCTTGAGGTCGTGCGCGGCCATATCTCGCTGCTCAGCAAGCGGTTCACGATCAAGAGCGGGACCGTCGCTTTCGCCGGCGGTGCCCTGACGAACCCCGACATCGACTTCCTGGCCGAGACCAAGGCGACCAATCTGACGGCGCAGCTCCGCGCCACCGGCACGGCCGAAAAGCCGACCTTCACGATCTCCTCCGATCCGCCGCTGCCGCAGGACGAGGTGCTGTCGCGCCTGCTGTTCAACAAGGAGGCGACGAAGCTTTCCGCGCTTCAGGTGGTGCAGCTCACGCGCGCGGCCGCCGAGCTCTCCGGCAGGGGCGGGGGCGGGCTGACCGACCGCCTCCGTAGCGCAGCTGGCCTGGCGACGCTCGACTTCGAGGGCGGCGAGAACGGCAAGGGCGGCCCGAGCGTGAAGGTCGGCAAATATATCGGCGACAAGATCTATCTCTCCATCCAGCAGGGCAAGTCGCTGGACAGCAGCAAGGTCGGCGTGAAGGTCGACATCACGCCGAACATCTCGGTCGAATCGCGCGTCGATCAGGCCGGCGATTCCGACATCGGCATCATCTACCGCTACGACTACTAGCCCGACGGGCGGGCAGGCGAGCCGTCAGCCCAGCTTCAGTGTCAGCGCATGCCAAACCAGCGCCGCCCAGCCGACGATGAACGCGAACCCGCCAAACGGCGCCACATGCGCAAAGCCGCGCGTGCCGGCGAAGGCGAGAAGATAAAGCGCGCCCGAAAAGAGCACGATCCCCGCCGCCCAGCCGACGGCGGCCACGTTGAGCGCCGGCCCCGGCTTCCAGGCCATCAGCGCCGCCCCGCCCACGAGCGCGAGCGCGTGCCACATCTGATAGCGCACCCCGGTCTCGATCCAGTCGAGCGCCTGTTGGTCGAGGCGTTTCTCCAGCCCATGCGCGGCGAAGGCGCCGAGGACGACGGCCATTGCACCGGCGATCCCGCCGAAAACGAGTGCGAACCGGAGCATGGGTCAGCCAATCCCTTCCCGAATGCCGCTCACACCGTCTCGATCACCATGGCGATGCCCTGGCCGACGCCGATGCACATCGTTGCCAGCGCGTAGCGGCCGCCATTGGCCTTGAGCTGATGCGCGGCGGTGGCGGCGAGGCGGGCGCCTGACATGCCGAGCGGATGGCCGAGCGCGATGGCGCCGCCTTGCGCGTTCACGTGCTCCGCATCGTCGGGCAGGCCGAGTTGGCGCAGCACTGCAAGGGCCTGGCTGGCGAACGCCTCGTTCAATTCGATCACGTCCATGTCGCTGATTTTCAAGCCCAATCTGGCGAGCAGCTTCTCGCTCGCGGGCGCCGGGCCCATCCCCATGATGCGCGGCGGCACGCCAGCCGAGGCCGCACCCACGACGCGGGCGACGGGCTCGAGACCGTGCTTTTTCGCCGCGGCTTCGGAGGCGACCAGCATCGCCGCCGCGCCGTCGTTGACGCCCGAGGCGTTGCCGGCGGTCACCGTGCCGCCCTCGCGGAAGGGCGTGGGCAGGCTCGCGAGCTTTTCGAGGGTCGTGTCGGCGCGCGGATGCTCGTCGGCGTTGACCACGACGGGCTTGCCCTTGCGCTGGGGAATGGTGACGGGAACAATCTCGCGGGCGAGGCGGTTGTCGATCTGCGCGGCCACCGCGCGCTCCTGGCTGCGCAGCGCGAAGGCGTCCTGATCCTCGCGGGAGACCTGGAATTCTTCTGCCACGTTCTCGGCCGTTTCCGGCATCGAATCAATGCCGTGCGCCGACTTCATCAGCTTGTTGACGAAGCGCCAGCCGATCGTCGTGTCGTAGATCTCGGCCTTGCGCGAGAAGGCGGTTTCGGCCTTACCCATGACGAAGGGCGCGCGGCTCATGCTTTCGGCGCCGCCGGCGATGACGAGCTCGGCGTCGCCGGTCTTGATCGCCTGGGCGGCGCTCGCCACCGCATTGAGCCCCGAGCCGCAGAGCCGGTTGACGGTGGCGCCCGGAACCTCGACCGGCAATCCGGCGAGCAGGCCCGCCATGCGCGCGACGTTGCGGTTGTCCTCGCCGGCCTGGTTGGCGCAGCCGTAGACCACGTCGTCGACCGCCGCCCAGTCGACCGATTTATTGCGCTCCATCAAGGCCTTGATCGGCACGGCTGCGAGGTCGTCGGCGCGGACGGGCGATAGAGCGCCGCCGTAACGGCCGATCGGCGTGCGCAGGGGATCGCAGATATAGGCTTCGCTCATCGCCGGAATCCTTGGTTGGTCGGAACGGTTTGTGGACTTCACTATAAAGCGTGCTCAGCACGTCAATATAGTTCGCGTGCGGCGCGCGGTCAGGCTTCGCATCAGGCTGGGGGAAACGGCTGCTCGCTGGTGGCGCGGGCGCTGCAGCGCATGATCGCCACCGTGACGCCGGCCTGATCCGTGACGGTGACGTCGTAGACGGCGCTGCGGCGGCGGCGCAGGACCTCCTCGGCCACTGCGGTCAGGACGTCGCCGGCCTTGGCCGGCGCGGCATAGGTGATGGAACATTGCTCGGCCATCGCCGGCACGTCGTGCGAATTGCAGGCGAAGCCGAACGCCTGGTCGCCCAGCGTGAAGGTCACGCCGCCATGCACCTTGTCGAAGGCGTTCAGATGGCCGTCGGCGATCGCGAGCGAGAGCCGCGCATAGCCGGGCCGCACCTCCTCGACGACCATGCCGAGTCCGTTGAGCACGCGGTCGCGCTCCATGAAGGTTCGGGTCATGGACCCCAACCGTTCGCCTGTCTCACCTGTCCCGGACGGCTGTCCCATTTGTCCCACTTGGCTGTCCCAAGCGTCTCATCTGTCTCGATTGGCTCACGGGTGGTAGTTGGGCGCGCGTTTCTCCAGGAAGGCGCGGATGCCCTCCTGATAGTCGGGCGCCTTGCCGGCCTCGCGCTGCAGGTCGGCTTCGAGGGCGAGCTGGGTGGCGATGTCGTTGGTCGCCGAAGCATTTATCGACCGTTTGATGAGATCGAGCGCCACCGACGACATGGCGCCGAAGCGCGCGGCGAGGCCGTACGCTTCTTCCATCAGCGTGTCGTCGTCGACGCATTTCCAGACGAGCCCCCACTCGGCGGCTTGCTCCGCCTCGATCGGATCGCCGGTCATCGCGAAAGCCATGGCGCGTTGCGTCCCGAGGCTGCGCGGCAGGAAATAGCTGCCGCCGCAATCGACGGTAAGGCCGATCTTGACGAAAGCCTGGATGAAGCGCGCCGACTTGGCGGCGAAGGCGATGTCGGCGGCGAGCGCGAAGTTGCAGCCGGCGCCGGCGGCGACGCCGTTGATGGCCGAGATCACCGGCATGGCGAGGCCGCGGAGGCGGAGGACGAGGGGGTTGTAGTTCGCCTCCAGCCCCGCGCCGGTGTCGCGCGGGCCTTCGCCTTCCTGCAGCACCCGGTCGCCCAGATCCTGGCCGGCGCAGAAGCCGCGCCCGGCGCCGGTGAAGACCAGCGCGCGCACGGCCTTATCGGCTTCCGCCGCGTCGATGGCGGCGCGCAGCTCGGCGTGCATCTGCTCGTTGAACGCGTTCAGCCTGTCGGGGCGGTTGAGCGTGACCACCGCATAGCCATCCGCCGGCTCGTAGAGGATCGTTTCGAAGTCGTGCGCCATGCGCCTGGCCCCCCGGTTGTCGTGTCGGGCCGCACCATGCGGCGGCGTGCGCGGCGATGCAAGGCCACGAAGCGCATGGTGGTCTGCGTCACCGGTTGCCGGCCGATGCGCCTGCGGCATAGGATGGGCGAGGGACGATGCCTGGCATCGGAGACGGATCGGACACCATGCTTGCACCACGTCTGATTGGCGGCCGCGTTCATGCGGTCGCGGCGATGACCGCCTTCGCGCTTTCCGCCGGGATCGCCGGCGCACCGAGCGGGGCCGCAGCACAGAGCTTCCGGCCTTTCGACGAAGGTCCGCGCGACCGCAGCTTTGCCGCGTTCCGGCGAAAGCTCATCCGCATCGTCGATGCCCGGGACCTCGCGGCCCTGCGGCGCCATTTCCACCCCGACATCCGCACCAGCTTCGGCGGCCAGAACGGCCGCGCCGAGGCGGTGAAGGCGATGCAAGGGGATAAGACGCGCTGGCGGACGCTCGCCCGCATCCTGCGCGGGGGCGGGCGCTTCATGCGCACCAAATGGCAATGCCGCACGGGCGAGGGCGCCAAGCCGTGCGTGCTGCCGGGCTTCGTCGCGCCTTATACCTATTACGCAACGCCGCCGAAGGGCCGCGACGCTTACGAGACCATGGTGATCACCGGGACCGGCGTGAATGTGCGCGCCGCCCCGCGCCGCACGGCCAAGGTCGTCGCGCGGCTCAGCTATCGCATCGTCACCGTGCCGAAGAAGCCGAGCCGGAAACGGTCCGAGAAGTGGGTCGAGATCGAGCTGCCGCATGGCAGACGCGGCTTCGTCTCCCGCCGCTACGCGGTCTCGCCGATCGACTACCGCGCCGGTTTCGTCAAGGAAGCCGGGCGCTGGCAGATGACCTTCTTCCTCGCCGGCGACTGACGGCCGTCAACTTCGATGCGGGCCGTCATGCGCGGCGCGCCGAACGCATGCGCGCCGCTTGGGCTTGTGTGGGCCGGCGCGGCGTTGCATGACAGGGGCCGAATCCGATTGGCGTGAGACGGAAAGGCCGCGAGACATGGCGCATATCTACTCCTATCAGGGCATAAGGCCGGTGATCGATCCCTCGGCCTATGTGCATCCCGCGGCGACCATCATCGGCGACGTGCATATCGGGCCCGACGTCTACATCGCGCCCAGCGCCAGCCTGCGCGGCGACTACGGCCGCATCATCGTCGAGGCGGGGGCCAACATTCAGGATTGCTGCGTGATGCACGGCTCGGCCTTCGGCGACTGCAGGGTCGAGCCCGACGGGCATATCGGCCACGGCGCGGTCTTGCATACCTGCACGGTGTCGCGCGGGGCGCTCGTCGGCATGAACGCGGTGGTGATGGACAACGCCGTGATCGGCGAGGAGGCTTTCGTGGCCGCCATGGCCTTCGTGCGCGCGGGCACGCAGATCCCGCCGCGTACCCTCGCCGCCGGCATCCCGGCCAAGGTGCTGCGCGAGCTTACCGACCAGGACGTCGCCGCGAAGATGGCGGGCACGCGCCAGTACCAGGAGAACGCGCGCCGCGCGCCGACCGAGCTTCAGCCCTGCGAGCCCCTTACCGAGGCCGAGCCCGACCGCGGGCGCGTGAAGTGGGAGTTCGACGCTAAGCCGCTTTATGGGTTGAAGAAGAAGTAGGGGCGCCGCCCGCGAATGCGTCGGGGGAGTTAGCTTGCGCGCGCTTTCCCCAGCGCGGCCAGGGAGGCGACCATCCAAAGGTCCTTAACCTGCCAGTGCGGCTTATGCTTTTTCTGGTTGGCGTAATAGTCGCTCAACAGGAACTCCTGCAGGGAAGCGGCACCTTTAGCTTGGTTGCATGAAAAGCAGGCCGGGACGGTGAGGCCGCGGCCATTGTGCTTTTTTGGAATGACGTGGTCCTTGGTCCGCTTGTTTTGCGGTATCGGCTGGCCCTTAGGGCAGCGCAGCTTCATCGGCACGCCGCAATAGGCGCAACATCGTCGCCGCTCGTCCTTCCACCAATCCCCGAGCATTGTCTTCAATTGACCGTAGGCGGTATCCAGCGGATCCTTGGCTTTCTTTGACATATTGATTGATCCTCATTGCGGTTTTTCAACCACTGGCGGGCATCCACGCAGCTTCGCAGGTATGGCTTAAACGCGCGTTAATCCTTGCCTATTGCGGCTGTGCGGCCACACTGGTTGCCCCGGCGGGCGGAAGCGCGTAGAGGTCGGGGGCGTTTTGCGGTCCGGCAGCAGGCGAGGAAGAGACCCATGACCGACATGAACACGATCGTCGAGCAGGCCATGGCGAAGCTGAAGTCCACGGCCGCGCTCACGCCCGAGCAGGAAAAGGCGCTGCGCGAGGTCATCGTGAATGCGGTGATCGCCGCCTCGGAGACGACGACCAAGACCTGCGCCGACGTCGCGCGCTCACATGAGAAGCTCGACCGCAAATCGGCGAACCGAATTTCCACCGACATCGAGAGCAGCCTGGTTGCCCTGGTCGCGAATCTTGAGGCGCTTCGTTGATATGTGTGTTGACGCCGGCCGCCGACCGGTCCGAGGCGTCCGCCTGACCGCATGACGACCGCACCTCCGACCCCGCGCGAGACCCTCGACCTCGCGATGCCCGACGGCGCGCGCATCCTGGCCCGGGTGCATGGCAATCCGGCGGGCCCGCGGCTCGTGCTCGCGCATGGCAACGGCTTCGCCATCGACGCCTACGCGCCGTTCTGGGGGCGGTTGACGGACGGCTACGAGGTCGTCGTCCACGACTTGCGCAATCATGGGCGCAATCCGCTCTTCGGCTCGCCCGGCCACAATATCGAGGGCTTCGCGCGCGACCACACCGCGATCCTGGCCGCACTCGCCGAACGGCTGGGGGAGAAGCCGACGGCGGGGCTTTACCATTCGGTCTCGGCGATCGCGGCGCTGACCCATGCGACCTCGCTCGGCGACGAGGCATCGCTGCCCTGGGACGCGCTGGTGCTGTTCGACCCGCCCATCGTGCCCGCGCCCGGCCACGAATTGCATGCGATGGCGCAGGGCATGGAGCTCTTCCTCGCCAACTGGGCGATGGGCCGGCCCGACCGCTTCGCCGATCCAGGAGAGCTGGCCGAAATATTCGGCGCAGCCAAGGGCTTGAGCCGCTGGATTGCCGGCGCGCATGAGGGGATGGCCCGTGCGGTGCTGCGCCAGGACGGCGACGGCTGGACGCTCTCCTGTCCGCGGGCGCTCGAATCGGCGACCTATGTCGGCAACGCCTATTCGCGGCTGTGGGCCAACCTGCCGCGTCTCGCCGCGCATGCCGACCGGGTGCTGCTCGTCTCCAGCGATCCAGACATCGAGGACGCCCGCGCGCCCGCCTTCACCAACCGCGCGGCGGCCGACGAATTCGGCATCCGGCGCGTCGCGATCCCGAACACCACGCATTTGCTCCAGATCGAGGCGCCGGAGGCCTGCGCGGAGGCGGCGCTGTCGTTCTTGACGGAAAAGGGATTGTTGCCGGCAGGGTAAGTGGTAAGACGGGCGGGTTTGAAACCCGCCCCTACAAATTGCGTCGGAACTTAATTGTAGGGGCGGGTTTTCAACCCGCCCGTTGGAGTTGCCGCGCAAGTAACTTGGGCACCCATCGTCACCACAGCCGGTCGAGCCAGTTGGCGGTTTCGACCGCGCCCCACAGCGCCACGCCGGTGACAACGAGCGAGGCCACCGCGGCCGTAAGCGCGATCAGCAGGACGATGCCGTCGTCTTCGAGATAGGCGAGCGCCAGCGCCATGATGACGATCGCCGGGATCACGTGGCTGAACGGGAAGGGCGACACCATGGTGACGCCGAGCAGCAGCATGAGGACGCCGGTGAGCCGGCGGGTCGCGCGGAAACCGGCGGCCCAGCGGGGGCGGACCGCGCGCTCCACCCAGCGCAGGCGCGGCACGACGATGTCGATCGCGCGGGTCAGCTTGGCCACCGCGATCTCCCGGCGCGCGATGAAGCGCGGCAGCACCGGCGAGTCGTGGCGGAGGATCATCTGAATGGCGGGCCAGGCGATCAGCACGCCCACCAGCGTCGAGGCGCCGGGAACGAGGGCGACCAGCGCCATCATCAGGAGCGTCAGGCCGAAGGAGCGCTCGCCCAACGCCTCGATGAGCCAGCGCACGGTAACCTGCGGCCCCTCGGCCTTTTCGAGCAGTCGCGTCAGGTGAACCGAGGTCGGGACGAATTCGGGTATGGCGGCTGGGGCGGCGTTGCCGTCGCCAGTTGGGGGCGTCGCCCCGGGATCGGTCCGGTCCTCCGCAGTCGGCGGCATGAACAGCCCGCGCGCAGTCTCGCCTTGCCAGACATTACACCTACGCCGGCAAGCCTGTCAGCCCGTCAGGGGGCGGTCGCCGGACCGCAGATCACGAACCGAGATAATGCCGGAAATAGTGCCGGAAATAGCGCCGGAAATAGCCCTGAAAACTGGCTATGAAAACCGCCGCATGCTCATGCGGTTGTTGGCGCGGGGCGCGTCCTTCGGCGGCCGCGTCGCCCTCGCCAGCTTGGGCGCCGGGGGTTTGGTGCCGCAGTTCGGACAGGTAACAACGTCCTTCTTCAAATCGTAGTACCGCGTTGCGCATTCGGGACAGACGTGGCGCGCGCCTCGGTCGGAAGCCAGCATGGATCAATCTCCTTTGGTCAAGTTATCCGGGGGGTCAAGTTATCCAGGGGCCGCTATTGCGGCAGAACGCATTTGTTGTCTTGCTTCTGAAGGGGCCGGTCGCAGTCCCAGTCGTCGCCGGTGTAGTTGAGATGCGCGTTGGCCGGTATCTTCACGGCAAGGCAGTCATTCTTTCCCGCGCGGTAGCCGCGCTCGCAGCGCCAGCCGACGCCGAAGGTCGATTCCATCAGATAGCCGTTCTTGGGCACCTTGACCTGCTGGCAGGTCTCGCCGTCCTCGCGAAATCCGCGCTCGCAGCGCCAGCCCGTGCCTTGCGACGAATTCGTCGGATAGGCGTTGGCCGGAACCTTTATGGCAATGCAGGCCTGGTCGACTTTTCGATAGCCGCGCATGCAGTCCCAGCTATCGCCGTAGGACTGCAGATAACCGTTGGCGGGCACTTTGACGGTGACGCAGGTCTCGTCCTGCTTGCGGTAGCCGCGATGGCATTCCCAGCTTTCGCCGTAGGAGCGCAAAAAGGCGTTGGCCGGGATCTTGATGGCCATGCAGGCATCGGCCTGCTCGCGGTAGCCGCGCTTGCACGCCCAACCGCTGCCGTAGGCGGCGTTGGTGAGATAGGCGTTCGCCGGCACCTTGATGGCAACGCAGGCGGCCTGGATCTCGCGAAAGCCCGGCTTGCATTCCCAGCCGCTTCCATAGCGCTTGGGTTGTGCGTTCTTCGGGACCGCGGCGGTTTCGGTCTGGGCGCGTGCCGCGCCCGGCATGGCGCCGATCAGCAGCAGCCCCATGACCGCAAAAAGGCCCAAGGCGCGTCGTCGATGTGTCTTTGTCACGGCGTGTTCCTTTTGCCGAATATCTGCGCGGCCGCTCCGGCGCGACATTCATCCGTCGCTGTGCGCAATGCGTGGCCTGCGGAGCCAGGCAAAGGCCCGCGCGCGGTTATTGCGCGACGTCGGGCTCTTCGATGGCCATCGAGCGCTGGGCCTCGCTGATCGTGCTTTGTGCCTGCTCCAGATGCTTCATGCAGGCCTGCTCGTCGCCGTTGGCGAGCGCTGCCGCACCGGCCTTGCGGGACTTTTTCGCCTCGGCGACCTTCGCCGCCGCGCCGCCATCGGCGACCACGCGATCGAAGCTCTGCATCAAGGTCTGGCATGTCGGGCCGGCGGCGGCAGCGGGGGCGGTCAGAACCACCAACGCGGCCGCGGCGATCAGCAGCGGCCTTAGCGTCGCCGACGTGTTCATGCTTGGAATTCTTGGTAAGGGCATAAAAAAATCCTTCAAAAAAAGGGTAGATGACGAAATCGCTAGTCAACTATGTGGTTATGATGCAAGTAAAATTCAATCTATTATTGGAATCCCCCACTAAAAATCTTTAACTTACACTAGAGCCCATACTTACAATATAAATGATTTATAATGTAGTATTTAATATCGCTGGTGGGTTTTCTTTCAGTATGCGTAAAGATTTCGTCGGCGCTGCGTTGGGCTGCGGTGGTGGAATATCGTCAGATTGCTGTCAGGACGCGCGGCGGAAACGCGATCGCCGGCCAATTGCCAAGTAATGCGTGGGCGAGGCGGGTGCGATCTCTGGCTTGGCGCGTTGGCGGGCGATGACTACCTGTTGATTACGCCCGATCCGGGGCTAGGATTCTCGAAGTCGCTGAGTTCCAGTTTGTCCGTTCCAGGTTCGATAATGCCCGCTAGTCGTTTTGCGGAAATACGCGATGCGCTCGAGAGCGAGGGCGAAACCCTCTACGAGGAGATGGCGAGCGCGCTGATCCATGTGGTCGGCGCGGTGCTTGCCGCGGCGGCGCTGGCGCTGCTGGTCGTGCTGGCCTCCTTCACCGACAGCGCGATCGCGGTCGTGACCTGCGCGATCTACGGCTCGACAGTGTTCCTGACCTTTCTGTTCTCGGCCATGTATCACGGCATCTGGCATCGCCCGGCCAAGGCCGTGTTCCTGACGCTTGATCACTGCTCGATCTTCGTGCTGATCGCCGGCACCTATACGCCGGTGGTGCTGCTGGCGCTGCCGCCGGCGCTCGGCTGGACGCTGTTCGGCGTGCTGTGGGGGTTGGCGGTCCTCGGCATCGTCGCGCGCCTGTGGATCGGCCATTTCGGCGGCTACCGTTCAACCACGCGCTCTGGCATCTATGCGTGCTGGGGGGTGCGGTGTGTCACTTCCTGCTGGTCGCGCTCTATGCGCTGCCGGTGGTGCAGTGAGCGCGCTCTAGCGCGCGGCGGTGACGCAGGACTGGCCCCGCGACTTGCAGCGGCGTCCGTCGGGATACCAATAGGTGCCGATAGTGCGCCGGCCGGACGACCACTGGCCGAAATAGCGCGCGCCGCTGGGCCAATAGATGCGGCCATAGCCGTGGAACTTGCCGTTGACGAAGGTTCCAACATAGCGCGTGCCGTTGCGCCAGTAGAAGGTGCCTTGGCCGCTTAGCCGGTTCCTGACGAAATTGCCGACATAGCGGTTGCCGTTGGCCCACCAGTAGCGGCCGAAGCCGGTGCGGTTGCCGTTGACCCAGCGCCCCTCGAAGCGGTCGCCGGTATCCCACCAATACTTGCCGAAGCCGTGCCGCCGGCCGTTGACGAAGGTGCCCTCGTAGCGGCCGCCGGGATAGGTGCGCCGCTGGACGGTGCCGCCGCGCGCCGCCCGGCGCTGTTCCTCGGCCCGCTTGCGCGCCTCTTCGGCCTGCCGCCGGGCCTCCTCGGCGCGTCTGCGGGCGGCATCGCCCTGCGCGCGCCGCCGCGCGGCCTCGATCGCATTGCGCCGCCTGGCTTCGGCCTCGGCCCGCCGCCGCGCTTCCTCGGCGCGCTGGCGGGCGAGCTCGGCTTCGCGTTGGGCGCGTTCGGCGGCAATCCGTTCGCGCTCGACGTCCTGATAGGCCGACCAGGCCCAATAGCCGCCGCCGGCGAGCCCGGCCACGACGACGACGATGGCGCCGATCAACAGCGCGGCGCGGCCCGACGGGCGGCCGGTGGATGGCGTGGCGGTCGGTTTGGCTGTCGGTCCAGGCGGTGGCGTGACCGGTGGCGCCGTTGCACGGCCGGCGCTTGCGCGGCCCATCGCGGCCTGGGTAGGCGCGTCGTCGGGCGTGCGCTGCGCCGCCTGGGTGGGGGCGGCATCGGGCGGCGGAGCTCCGACCGCGATCGTGTTCGGTGGCGGCGGCGCATTCACCTCGGCGGTAGGTGGCGGCGCAGGCGGCGCCGCGGGCGGGCGGCTCGCGCTGACCGCGGGGTCTTCCAGGAACATGGCCCGCCAGGCCGCGACGGTTTGCGGCCGCTCGGCCGCGCGCATCTCCAGCGCCTCGTCGATGGCATGCAGGAAGCCGGGGCTGAAGCCGGGCGGTGCGGCCATGGCGACGGGGACGTAGTTGTCCTGCTCGATCCGGTCGATCGATTCGGGCGGCTTGGCGCCGGTGACGGCGCGGTAGAGCGTGGCGCCGAGCGCGTAGATATCGGTCCACGGCCCTTGGTTGCCGCGCGTCGCATATTGCTCGAAGGGGGCGAAACCCGGGGTCAGGACGCCGGTCAGCGATTTGCTGTGTGCGCCGATCGCGTGGCGCGCGGCGCCGAAATCGAGCAGCACCGGCATGCCGTCGGCCTGGATGAAGATATTCGCGGGCTTGATGTCGCGGTGGAGGAAGCCCGCCGCATGCACCGCCTCGAGGCCATCGAGCAGCGGGAACAGGATCTCGCGGGCCTCGCTTTCGTTGAGCGTGTCGCCGATGCGTAAGAGCTCGTCGAGGCTTTTGCCCTCGACATACTCCATGACGATGTAGGCGGTGCCGTTCGCCTGGATGTAGCGGAACACGCTGACGATGTTGGGATGGCGGAAGCCGACCAGGGTCTGCGCCTCGTCGCGGAAGCGCGTGAGGCCGTACTCGAACTCCTCGACGTCGCTGCTGCTGATCGGATGGACGCTGGAGCGGTCGTCGCCGCGTACCGCCGAGCGGGGCAGGAACTCCTTGATCGCGACCTTGCGGTCGAGCGTACGCTCGTGGGCGAGATAGGTGATGCCGAAGCCGCCCGCGCCCAGGACCGATTCGATGGTGAAGTCGTCGAGCTGGTAGCCCGCCGGTAACGCGTTCAGTTGGTCTTTGGCCACGGCTCAACCCAGGATCGTCGGATCGCCGGCAGCCTAGGCCAGCTGGACACCAAGGGCAATTGGGCGGAGGCGGAGGAGGATCAATATTGCGTCAGCATGGGCTGCGTAAGCCTTCGCCGCTATGATCGCGCGGGACTGCAGCGAGCGAGGGCGTGCATGCGGATCTTTCGACGATGGCGGCCGAAAGGCGTGGAGACGCTGACGCTGGAACGCGAGCTGCCGGCGCCGCCGGCCGCGGTCTATGCCGCCTTCACCGATGCCGAGGCGCTGATGCGCTGGCTGCGGCCCTTCGGTGCCGAGCCGGTGGCCGCCGTCGTCGATTTCGAGAGCGGCGACTGGTTCCGCATCGAGCTGGCGGGCCGGCGCGGGCGCTGGGTGATCTCGGGCAAGTATCTCGAGGCCGAGCCGCCGCGGCGGCTGCGCTTCTCGTGGGAATCGCCGGTGACGTATGACCGGCCGACTTTGGTGACGCTCACCATCCTCGGCCTCGGCGCCGATGCCGCGACGAGCCGGTTGGAGCTGGTCCACGAGCGCCTCGCGGGCGCGTTGTCGGTCGAGCGCCACGAGGCGTTCTGGGCCGACGTGCTCGGCCGGCTCGCGGACGTTCTTGGCGCCGATCTCGCCGCCCGCGCCCCAGCCGACAGACCGCCGCGGCCGCGCGTTGCGGACTGACCGGCCCGAACGCCGGTTTGTCGCCGCGGGCCCGCCGTGGCTATCATGGCCGGTGAGGCTTTTGAGAAATGCATAGCGAAAGGGAAGGGGACGTCATGACGGCTCTTCGCATTATGGTGGTTGCCGCGTTCACACTGCTGTTGGCGGGCACGGCCGCGGCCCAGACGATCAAGGATTTCCAGGGTCACTTCGTCGGTATCGGGGTGACGCGGGTGAAGCAGGTCAAGGGCAGCGTCGCCGCGCGCGACCGCGACCTCGACGTGGTCATCATCGCCGGGTCCGATGGCGGCTTTTCGCTGAGCTGGAAGACCGTCTATCTCTATCGCTGGACGAAGTCGGAGAAGAGCAAGAAGCACTTCTCGTCGCTGACCTTCAAGCCCACCGACAAGAAGAACGTCTGGCGGGCGACGCGGTCGGGCGACCCGCTGGCCGGACGGGCGATGATCTGGGCCCGGCTGGAGGGCAAGGTGCTGAGCGTTTATGTCGTCGCGGCCGATCCGAAGGGCGGGCTGGCGACCGCGATCTACGAACGCACGCTCACCAAGAAAGGCATGTTGCTGCGCTTCGCCAGCCGCCACAACGGCAAGGTCGTGCGCACGGTGAACGCCGAGTTGAAGCGGGCGAAGCCCGAGAAGAAAATGAAGAAGAAGTGACCGGCGGCGCTCATCGCCGCTGCGGCATCCCCGCGCCCTAGAGCTTCGTCGGGTTGGGCGCGTCGCCGTAGACCTCTTGCGGGTCGAAGACCTTCTCGGTCTCCTCGAAGGTGAGCGCGGGCGCGCCGCCGGAGAAGGTCTCGCCGAACGGCACCGAGCGGTAGAAGCACGACCGATAGCCGACATGGCACGAGGCGCCGCCCTGGACGTCGACGCGCAGCCAGACGGCGTCCTGGTCGTCGTCGATGCGCAGCTCGACAAGCTTTTGGACCAGGCCGCTGGTCGCCCCCTTGTGCCAGAGCGCTTGACGGCTGCGGCTCCAGTAATGGGCCTCGCCGGTCTCGATGGTGCGGGCGAACGCCTCCCGGTTCATATAGCCGTGCATCAGCACCTCGCCCGTCTCGGCGTCGGTGGTGACCACCGGGATCAGCCCGTCGGCGTCGAATTTGGGCGCGAGCTCGGCGCCTTCCTCGACCTGCTCGACGCTGACCCGCTCGGCAAAGACCGGTGCTTTGGTGCTGGACATGAGGGCGCTGTCCCTGATTTGTCTAAAATCCGCCGGAATCGCTCGAAATCACTCGAAATCAAAGCGGCGGTCCCGTATCCCGCCGATATAAAGCGCCCCGGCATATGCTTCAAGGCAGGGCCTCAAGGCGGGGGCTTTGCGGTGGCAGGTCGGGCGCAGGGTCGGTCAGCCCGGCTTAACGATTGTGTGGATATTTTGGGCGATAGTGTTCTCCGCCAGACAGGAGGCCGAAGCCCCGTGCCGAACCGATTTCTGAAGACCGCGTTTCTTATGCTTGCCGTGACGTTGTTCGCGGGCGGGGCGCCCGTGCGCGCCGCCGGGACGGACGACCCCTATCTCCAGATCGTCAACCCGAACGTCGCCTATTCGGCCGGGATCACCCTCTCGAACGGCAAGGTCAGCATCAAGGGCACCGTCCATCACCGGCCCGGCGCAACGCGGACCCATCTCGGCCGCACCGTCTTTATCGACGAATTCGAGAGCGGGCGCTGGCTGCAGTTCCTGCCCGGGGGCAAGCAGTATATCGAGCTTTCGTCGCGGGGACGTGCCAGGGCGCCCTATCTTCCCCCGCGGGTGCGGCGGCGCGACCTCCGGATCGCAACGGTGGGCGCGGAGACCGTGGCCGGCGAGAAGACCCGGAAGCTCAAGCTCACCTTCCCGAACGGCGAGATGCTGCTGTGGCAGACGCTCGACGGCATCGTCATCAAGATGAACGGCTGGGCCACCGTCGCCAAGCGCAAGCAGACGGTGACGATGGTGATGATCGAGCTGAAGCGCGGCCCCCAGGATCCGGCGCTCTTTCGACCGCCGCCGGGCTCGGAGCCTCTGGGCAGACCAGGGAAGAAGACGGGCCCGCGCGAGAAGGCCCCGCCCGAGAAAACTGGGCCCAAGAAGACCGGCGCCAAGTAGCCGCACCCTTGTTCGGGCCGGACGGCCTGCGCCCACGGACAGTCCCCATGGACACCCTAGTTCCCCGCCGCTAGAACGGGCGGACCATGGCGATCCAGATCCACAACACGCTGACCCGCAAGAAAGAGGTCTTCGAACCCGCCGATCCCGAGCGGGTGACGATGTATGTCTGCGGGCCCACCGTCTACAACTTCGCGCATATCGGCAATGCGCGGCCGGCGGTTGTCTTCGACGTCTTCTACCGGGTGCTGAAGCGGCGCTATGGGCAGGTCATCTACGCCCGCAACATCACCGACGTCGAGGACAAGATCAACAAGGCGGCGCTCGACGAGGGCGTGCCGATCGACGTCATCAACGCGCGCTACACCAAGGCCTATCACGAGGACATGGGCGCGCTCGGCGTGGGTGCGCCGACCATCGAGCCGCGCGTCACCGAGCATATCCCGCAGATCATCGAGATGATCGGACGGCTGGTCGAGAGCGGCAACGCCTATGCGGCGGACGGGCATGTCCTCTTCAACGTGCCGTCCTTCGACGACTACGGCGCGCTGTCGCGGCGCAATCGCGACGAGATGATCGCCGGCGCCCGGGTCGAGGTCGCGCCCTACAAGAAGGACCCGGCCGACTTCGTGCTGTGGAAGCCGTCGGACGACACCCAGCCGGGCTGGGACAGCCCCTGGGGCTACGGGCGGCCGGGCTGGCATATCGAGTGCTCGGCGATGGCGGAAACGCAGCTCGGCGAGACCATCGACATCCATGGCGGCGGGCTCGACCTCACCTTCCCGCACCACGAGAACGAGATCGCCCAGAGCACCTGCGCCCATGGCGGCGCGCTCTTCGCGCGCTACTGGATGCATAACGGCTTCGTCAATGTCGACCACGAGAAGATGTCGAAGTCGATCGGCAATGTGCTGCTGGTGCGCGATCTGCTGGAGCAGGCGCCGGGCGAGGCGATCCGCTTCGCGCTGCTGACGGCACATTACCGCCAGCCGCTCGACTGGAGCGAGGAGGGCCTCCGCGAAGCCAAACGCACGCTCGATCGGCTTTACGGCACGCTGCGCAGCCTGGGCGACGTCGAGGCCGAGGCCTCCGACGAGGCTGTGCCCGAGGCGTTCGCAGCGGCGCTCGAAGACGATCTGAATACACCGCAGGCAATCGCCGAGCTGCACGCGCTGGCGACCGAGGCGAACAAGGCAACGGAGCCAGAAGCCAAGCGCGACCTCAAGACGGCGCTGCTCTCGGCCGGCTGGTTGCTCGGGATATTGCAAGCCGATCCCGAAGAGTGGCTGCACGGCGCCGGGGGGAGCGACGTCATCGGTGTCGCGGCCATCGAGGAGTTGATCACCGCGCGCGCGGCGGCCCGCAAGGCCAAGGACTTCGCCGAGGCTGACCGCATCCGCGACGCGCTCGCGGCCGAAGGCGTGCAGATCGAAGACGGGCCCGAGGGCACTACCTGGCGGCGCGCGGGGTGAACACTGAACCCTCTCCCGCTTGCGGGAGAGGGGTGATTCGCCAGCACTGCCAAGACGCTGAAAGACGAAGGACCGTATCACTATGAAAGCCGTCCTCTGCACGGACTTCACCGGGCCGGATGGGCTCGAGATCGGCGAGGCCGCGGCGCCCGAGCCGGGGCCGGAGGAAATCCTGGTCGACGTCCACGCCGCCGCGGTGAGCTTCATGGATTATTTGATGACGACCGGCGGCTATCAGATGAAGCCGGAGCTGCCCTACGTGCCCGGCACCGAGGGTGCGGGCGTGGTGGCGGCGGTCGGCGAGAAGGTGACCCGCTTTCAGCCGGGCGACCGGGTCGCCTGCTCGAACTGGATCGGCGGCTTCGCCGAGCAAATGGTCGCCCCGGAATGGAAGGCGGTTAAGCTGCCCGACGGCGTCGACTTCGCGCCCGCTTCGACCATCCTCCACAATTACGCGACCGCCTATTACGCGCTCATCGAGCGCGCACAGATCAAGGAAGGCGAGACGCTGCTGGTGACGGGCGCGGCCGGCGGGACCGGGCTCGCGGTCGTCGATCTGGGGCGCAAGCTCGGGGCGCGCGTGATCGCCGCGGTCGGCGGGGCGGAGAAGGCCGCCTTCGTGCGCGACTACGGCGCCGACGAGGCGATCGACTACAAGAGCGAGGAACTGCGCGAGCGGGTGAAGGCGCTGACCGATGGGGCCGGGGTCGATGTCTGCTTCGACACGGTCGGCGGCGAGGTCTTCACCACGATGGCGCGGCTGATGAACTGGGGCGGACGCCTCATGCCGATCGGCTTCGCCAGCGGGAACATCCCGGCGGTTCCGATGAACCTGCCGCTCTTGAAAAGCTATGCGATCGTCGGCGTGCTGACCGGCAATTGGACCGAGCGCTTTCCCGAGGACTGCCGGCGCGCCTACGAGACCATCGTGAAGTGGCTCGCGGCCGGCGAGATCCGGCCCTATATCGACCGCGAACTGCCGCTCGAGCAGGCCGCCGAGGCTATGCGCGCGATCGCCGACCGCAGCGTGCGCGGCCGCATCGTCCTCAAGGTTCGGTGAGGGAGCGGCGGGTGGCTGAACAGCTCAGCATCAAGAGGGCGGCGATTGTCGGCGCCACCGGTCCAACCGGCATCCATCTGGCGGCGGCGCTGGATAAGGCGGGGATCGGCGTGCGCGCGATCTCGCGCAGCGCCGAGAAGCTCGCCGCGGCCTTCCCCGATGAGGCCATCGAGAAACGCGCGGCCGATGCAACGGACGCAAATGCGCTCGCGGCGGCGGTGGAGGGCTGCGATCTCGTGGTCGACTGCATCGGCCTGCCGGGCGACCAGATGGCGCTCCACGAGGTGACCGCGCGCAACATTGCCTCGGCGGCCCAGCAAACCGGCGCGCGGCTGCTGCAGGTCTCGAGCACCTGGGCCTATCTGCCGCTGCAGGGCGCGGTGATCAACGAGGACCATCCGCGCACGGGTGGCGGCTCCTTCATCGAGGCGCGGCGCGCGGCCGAGGAGGTGATGCGCGAGGCCGGGGCGGCGATCCTTCACCTGCCCGACTTCTACGGGCCGCATGCCGCGATCGGGCCGCTGACAGAGGCGCTGAAGGCGGCGGCCCGGGGCAAGCCGATGTCGTGGATCGGCCCTGCAGATGTCGCCCGCGAATATGTCTACGTGCCCGATGCCATGGCGATTGCGGCCAGGGTGGCCGTGGAACCCGAGGCCTACGGACAGCGCTGGGTGGTGCCGGGCGCCGGGCCGGTGACGGCGCGCGAGATCGCCGATCACGTCGCCGCGCATCTGGGGCACAAGGTGCGGCTGATCACGGCCGGGCCGTTCATGCTGCGCCTGGTCAGCCTGTTCAACAGCGAGCTGCGCAGCTTCATGCAGATGGTGCCGGAATACATGAAGCCCGTGCGCTACGACGGGGCGCGGCTCGAAGCGCTGATCGGCGCGGTGCCAGCGACGCCATACGAAACCGGGATTGCGGCGACGCTCGACTGGTTGATGAAGCGCTGAGCATCGAACGCTCTCCCGCTTGCGGGGGAGGGGAACGTCGGTCAGGTGACGTTGATCACGAAGGCGTAGGAGGACTGGGCGTCGCCGGCGGTGACGCGATTCTCGCCCGGTTTGAGCTCGGCCACCGACGCTGCCGCCTTGCGGCCGATCGGCACGCCATTGACCGTGGTGCCGAGCGTGCTCTCCAGATCGCGCAGCAGCACCGCGCCGTCCTGGACATAGATGAGAAAATGACGCCGCGAGATGTGATGCGGCGGCGGCTCCTCGAGCGGCAAGTCGGGCTCGACGATCAGCTCCTGCTCGTCCCTTACCGCCTTGCGGCCGACCATGAAGGGAAGCCGGCCGATCGGGATCGGCGCCGCGCCGATCAGCGCGATCAGCTGGTCGCTCGCCGCCTGGATCTGCAGCGCCGGAGATTTGTCTTGAGAGACCGGTGCGGGGCCAGGCTCTTCGGCTGCCGGTGCCGGCGGCAAATCAGGGGCCGGGGCGTCGGCGGGCGCGGGCCGCAGGGCGCCGTCGAGCTCGGCCCGGATCGCCTCCAGAAGCTGGTCGTCGGCGCCGCGCAGGCGGGCGCTCGCGCGCACGATCAGCGCTTCGGCGGCGTCGGGATCCTGACGCACGTGATGGAGATATTCCTCGCGCGACAGCGCCTCGACGGTGACCGGCGAGATCGCCTGGGCGGTGGCCCCGCGCGGCTGGCCCAGAAGCGGCCCCAGCGCGCCGACGAATCCGCCGGGCTCGATCGTGTCGATCAGCACCTGGCTGCGGCCGATCTTGCGCACCACCTCGACCGTGCCCTCGACCACGCGCAGCACCTCGGGCGCCTCATCGCCCTGCTCGAAAAGTGACTGGCTCGCCCTAAACGATCTCAGCATGGGAACGATCTCAGCATGGCTGCGCTGCGGTGGTTGCGTTCGCGGGAAAATAATCCACCGGCCCGCCGCGGGAAAGCCGCGGGTCGGATTTTGCTTAACGCGGGGGGCAGCAGGGGCGCCGGTCTTCCATGTGCCCGGCAATCTTGGCGGCATGATGACGGTGGCGTTGCCACAGGTCATGGGCGCAGAGAGAGGGCCAACAGACCCCTTGACAAATTTGATATTTTGAATATCTTGAAAATATGAAAATAGAGATTGCCATAGAGGCCCTCGGGGCTTTGGCGCATCAGACGCGGCTCAAGGTGTTCCGGATGCTGGTGCGCAAGGGCCCGCAAGGCCTGCCCGCGGGCGAGATCGCGGCGCGGCTCGGCGTCCATGCGGCGACGATGTCGCATCACCTCGGGCTGTTGGAGCGGGCAGGGCTGCTGCGCTCCTGGCGGGTGGCGCGGCAGGTTTTCTATGCCGCCGATTTTAAGGGCATGCGCGGGCTGATCGGCTATCTGGCCGAGGATTGCTGCGCCGGGCTGCCGGAGTTGCAGCAAACAGCCGGGTCGGCCGGCACGTCCCAGGGCACGTCCCAGGGTACGTCCACGGGCACGTCCAAGGGCAGGGCAAAACAGGAGATTGAGGCATGAAGCGCTTGCACGTCCACGTCCATGTGAAGGATCTTGGCGAGTCGATCGCCTTCTACCGCGCGCTCTTCGATGCTGAGCCGACGGTGGAGAAAGGCGACTACGCCAAATGGCTGCTCGACGATCCGGCGGTCAATTTCGCCATCTCCGCGCGCTGCGGCGACAGCGGGGTGAGCCATCTGGGCTTCCAGCTCGAGGATGGCGAGGCGCTGAGCGCGCTGACCGGCCGCCTCGGCGAAGCCGGCCACGGCACGCTCGACCAGCAAGATGCCAAATGCTGTTACGCGCGGTCCGACAAGGCTTGGGTCAACGACCCGCAGGGCGTGGCCTGGGAGAATTTCGTCACCCACGGCGCCATCGAGACCTTCGGCGAGGATCTGGAGCCGGGCAGGGGCGAAATGGAGCTGCCGCCGGCGCCGTAATCGAGATATCGGGACGATCGGGCAGGCGACCGTCCCGCAAAAGTTAACCCTCACTTCACCTTGTCGTGGATTGTCGCGGTGGTTTTGCCGTAGAATTGTCTAAGTCGCCGAGCAATTCGCGAGGCTGGGCTGCCGCAACAACCGGGTGAACGGTCCCGGGACATCGCAACAAGCGGCGCCTGGGGTGGTCACGCGCAATCGGCCTGTTGCGATCCTTTACTGCGATCATGTGAGGCAGGGGTGGCGCAGACAGAGCGCAAGCACGCATTGCCGAAAGGCACCGTTCTCAGGGACAGCTATCGCATCGAGAGCGTCCTGGGGTCGGGCGGATTCGCGATCACCTATCTCGGCAGCCATACCGGGCTCGACCAGAAGGTCGCGATCAAGGAATACATGCCCGATCAGTTCGCCGTCCGCGAGGAGGACCGCGCGACCGTGCGGCCGCGCTCCGATGCGGGCGACGACTACAAGCACGGCCTCCGCCGCTTCGCCGAGGAAGCGCGCACGCTCGCCAAGTTCCGCCATCCGGGCATCGTGCCGGTGACCGACATCTTCGAGGAGAACGGCACCGCCTACATGGTGATGGAGTATGTCGAGGGCGAAAGCCTGCACCAGCATCTGGCGCATCACGGCACGCTCGATCAGGATGCCTTCCGCGCCATCTTCGATCCGATCCTGGCGGCGCTGTCCGAAGTGCACGCCAACGGCATCCTTCACCGCGACATCAAGCCCGCGAACATCTATGTGCGCGCCGACGGCAGCCCGGTGCTGCTCGACTTCGGCAATTCGCGCGAGGCCCTCGGCACCAAGGCGCGGAGCCTGACGGTGGCGCTGACCCCCGGCTATGCGCCGAGCGAGCAGTATTCCTCGCGCGGCAAGCAGGGGCCGTGGACCGACATCTATTCGCTCGGCGCCACCATGTATGCGTCGGTGACGGGCATCGATCCGCCCGAGGCGCCCGACCGCGCGCTCGACGACGACTACGTGCCGGCGGGCGAGGTCGACAAGCGCATCAAATCCGAATACCCCGCATCGCTGCTCGAGGCGATCGATCGCGCGCTGGCGGTGCGGCCCAATGAGCGCCCCCAGGATATCGGCGACTTCCGCCTGCTGATCGACGGACGTGTCGGGCTCGAGGCGCCGAAGGGCGAGTCGCAGACCATCCTGCCCGGCACCGATGCGGCGCGCAGCGGGGCGGGGGCTATGCTGGCGCCGGCCAAGCGTTCGAGAACGCCGGCCCGCGGCGGCGCATCGTCGCGCAATTGGAAGCCGATCGCGATTGCCGCCTCGGTGGTCGTGCTGCTGGCCGGTGGTGGCGCCTTCGGCTGGATGAAGTACCAGGAGGCCGAAGCCGAGCGCCTGGCCGCGGCGGCGGAGAAGAAGGCGCAGATCGCCGTGGCCAAGGCCCAGGCGGCGGCGGTCAAGCGGCGGGAGTTCGCCCGCTTCGACCGGGCCGCGGAAGCGGCCGAGGAACAGGCGCTTCTGGCGGCGCGCCGGGCGGCCTGGATCCGCCGCGTGCGCGAGCAGCGCCGTGCCGAAGAGGCGCGTCAGGCGCAGGAGCAGCAACGCCGGACGGAAACCGGCCAGAAGGACGGCCTCATCGGCGGGGTGAAGAGCTTCTTCGAAAAGATCCTGCCCGGCGCCGGGAAGTAGCGCGCGGGCCGCGTCACAGCCGCTTTTCGTAGAAGACGCTGGTCTCGATCATGCTCGGCGTCATCGCGGCGTAGTCGCCGAAGGCGCCGCATTCGCGGAACCCCATACGCTCATAGAAGGCGATGGCGTCGTGCTGGTGGATGCCGGTCTCCAGGCGCAGGAGCGCCATGCCGGCATCGCGAGCTACGGTTTCCAACTGGGTGAGGATCGCCTTGGCCACGCCGCGGCCTCGCGCCGCCTGGTCGGTGAACATCCGCTTCACCTCGGCAAAGCCGTCATAGAGCGCCACCCCGCCGCAGCCCAGGGCGGTCCCGTCGACCCGCGCGAGGAAGAAATGGACGTGGGGCTGGAACAGCGCCTCGGGTCGGAGCCCGTGTTGTTGCTCCTCCGAATAGGAGCTGCCGAGATCGCGGTCGAGCTCTGCAAGCAGTGCAGCCGCTTCCGGTGTGAGCGCGGTGAGTTGCTCGATTGCGATCAATAGCGGCGTCCGCCCACGGATCAGCCCCCCGGCAAGCCCGCTTTGCGCAGGTCCTCCAGAAAGCGCGCTTGATCGGCGGGTTTCTTGAACGGCCGGATGAGGCGCGGATCGTTCACGGTTAGCCCCGGCAGGTGCTTTTGGTATTCCTCGAGCGCCGCCGCCGCCTCGTCGATCCGGCCGGCATGGCCGCAGGCACTGGCCAGGATCACATAGGTGTCGGCGAAGTCCCGGCTCTCGTCGAGGGCCTTCTTTTCGTACGCGATCGCCTCGTCGTAGCGCTCCTGGCTCATCGCCGCCCAGCCTAGCGCCGCGTGCCAGATGACCAGCAAGGGGTCGTGGGGGCTCAATCGGATCGCCGCCTCCATGCAGGGAATCGCGTCCTCTAGGTCGCCCATAAAGGAATGCACCACGCCGAGATAGCCGCGCGCGGAGGACAAGTTCGGATTGAGGTCGATGGCCCGTTGCAGGCGCCGCATGGCGTCGTCGTGGTGGCCGGAGAAGAGCTCGAAGACGGCCAGCGCGACATGGGCCGCGGCATCGTATTCGTCGATGGCGATCGCCTTGCGCGCCAGCTGGTCCATGCGCGCCATCGACTCGGGCAGCGAATCGCTCCAGCCCCAGACCCCCTCGAAATGCTGGATGAAGGCGAGGTCTCCGAGCGCGGTCGCATTGCCTGGATCGAGCGCAATCGCCTGTTCGAGCAGGCGCGTTGCCTCGGCCAGGTTGTCGCGGGTGAATTGCATGGTGTGGGCGTGGGCGCGCATCACGTAGCCCCAGGCGTCGAGCTGGTCGGGCGCGGCGCGCTGGACGCGCTGGCCCTCCGCCGAGACGATGCCCGGAGCGATCGCGCCGACGATGCTCTCGGTGATCTCGTCCTGTACGGCGAAGATGTCTTCCAGCCCGCGGTCGTAGCGCTCGGCCCAGAGATGGGCGCCGGTCGGCGCGTCGATCAACTGGCCGGTGATGCGCACGCGGTTGCCGGCCTTGCGCACGCTGCCTTCGAGCACGTAGCGCACGCCCAGCTCCTGGGAGACCTGCTTGATGTCGACGGCGCTGCCCTTGTAGGCGAAGCTCGAATTGCGGGCGATGACGATGAACTGGCGGAATTTCGAGAGCGCCGTAATGATGTCCTCGGCGATGCCGTCGGCGAAGTATTCCTGCTCGCTGTCGTCGCTCATGTTCTCGAAGGCGAGGACCGCGATCGACGGCTTATCGGGCACGGCCGGGCCGGCGGTACTGGCCCCAGGGGCCGCACCGGGTTTGCCGTCGGAGGGCTGGCCGTAGCAGACGCTGAACATGCGGACTGGGCGGGCGATGTTCTTGACCTCGTGCTCGCCCATGTCCTCGAGCTTCAGGTCGAGGCGGTCGCGGATCTGGTCGCGGGCGGAGCGGGAGACGACGATGCCGCCCGGCTCCGCCATCCCCTCGAGGCGCGCCGCGATGTTCACGCCGTCGCCCAGAATGTCGTCGCCGTCGATGACGATGTCGCCGAGGTTGATGCCGACGCGGTAGCGGATGCGCCGGTCCTCGGGAACGTCGGCTTCGCGCTCGGCCATCGCCTGCTGGACCTCGACGGCGCAGCGCACCGCATCGACCACCGAGGCGAACTCGACCAGCATGCCGTCGCCCATCAGCTTGACGATGCGTCCATCATGTTCGGCGATGCTGGGGTCTATCAGCTCACGACGGTGCGTCTTCTGGCGCGCAATGGTGCCTTCCTCGTCCGCCGCCATGAGGCGCGAATAGCCGACCATGTCGGCAGCGAAGATTGCCGCAAGCCTACGCGTGACCGCGTCCTGCTGCACCACGTGGATACGCCCCCGTAAAAGCGCCCCCAACTTGTCGTTGAATGATAGCCCGGATATGCGTGGCGGGCCAACGGCTCAGTCGTGGGCGCAGGGAAGCCGTCTAACGCCGCCGATCACCTACATTATCATCCATTATGATCGACCGCGCCGCTTTGATCATTCCGCGACTACTCGATCCACTGATCGAACGTTTTAGCCTTCGCGAGATCGCGGTCGGGCGGCGAGTATTTGTTGCCGCCGCCCGTGTCGCGGGGACAGATGCGGTAGCCTACACCGCGCGGTTTGCCGCCGACAAATCGGAAGAGACGGGCCCGGCAACGCCCCGATTTGGCGATGACCTCGATCCTCGCGCGCGCCCGTTCCAGCCGGGGTCCGCGCCAGCGATAGACGGTCTCGACCGTCACCATGCGGTAGCGCAGCGCCTGGCGGCGGTCGCGGATCTCTTTGCGCTTGGCATCGAACCGCAGCTCGCCGCACTGCAGGCCGGCGATGGCGAGCGTCGCTTCGTCGCGTTTCGGCCCGAAACGCGCCTTGACGGTATCGAAGAGCCAGTAGTGGTTGGATACGCAGCCTCGATTGGCGGCCGCGAAGACGCGGATGTCCGCGTGGCCGTCGAAGTTGACGTCGGCGAGGACGAAGCCGAGCGCGGGAAGCCCGTCGAAGTCGAGCGCGCCCTTCTCCTCGATGGCGCCTTTGCCGCCTGCGGCCGGAACCTCGATGTCCCAGCCGGGGCGCGTCAGCGTCTGGATGGCGCGTTTCGCGTTCAGGCGCTCGATGGCGATCGTGGTGGCAATCCGCCGGTCGGCGCCGACCCGCCGGCCGATGAAGACGAAATTGAAGGCCGGCTTGTCCGCGCGGATCTTGCCACGGCAAATGGCAAGGCGCGCACCGGCCGAGGCCGGCAGCAGCTGGCACTCCGCGCCGCGCCCTGCTTCCGCGGCCGCATTCTGCGCGGCGAGAAATCCCAGCAGCACAACGGCGGCTGCTAGCCGAGCCGTCATCTCCAATCTCCTGGTCCGATCTCCTGGTAGGCGCTCAGCCAACAGCGTTAGACCTCAAGC
The DNA here is from genome assembly GCA_037387885.1 of Alphaproteobacteria bacterium. Classification (GTDB taxonomy): domain Bacteria; phylum Pseudomonadota; class Alphaproteobacteria; order JAPULJ01; family JAPULJ01; genus DATKZM01. The sequence goes on from JARRKQ010000053.1 coordinate 31,001, forward strand.
CCCCGCGCGGTCTTGAGTACCAGATCGTAGGCGGCCTCGACATGACGGCGCTCGGTCGCGGTCTGGCCGACCACCCAGCGGATGACGTAGGCGCCGTCGACGCGGTTCTGGGTGAAGTAGACTTTGCCGGTATCGTTGAGCGCTTCGAAGAGCTGTTCGTTGAGCGCATCGAGGGCTTCGCCTTCCTCCATGTCGTCGGGGCGATAGCGGAAGGAAAAGAGCGCGAGGCTCGCCGGGGTGACGAGCTCGAAATCGGGCTCGGCGTCGATGCGATGCGCCAGCTCATGGGCGAGCGCAATATGCTCACGGATGAGCGCGCGCAAGCCCTCGGCGCCGTAGCTGCGGAGCACGAACCAGAGCTTGAGCGCGCGGAAGCGTCGGCCGAGCGGCACGCCCCAGTCGCGGTAATTGTTGACCCGGCTGCCTTCGCGCGTCTTCAGGAACTCGGGCAGGATCTCAAAGCTGCGGATCAGGTATTCGGGCTCGCGGATGAAAAAGACCGAGCAGTCGAAATTGGTGAAGAGCCATTTGTGCGGGTTGAAGACGAAGCTGTCGACGCGCTCGATGCCGTCGATCATGGCGCGCGTCTCGGGCAGGATGAGCGCGCTGCCCGCCCAGGCCGCATCGACATGGAACCAAAGCCCTTCGGCTTTACAGATCTCGCCGATTTCCTTCAGCGGATCCATGGCGCCGGTGCCGGTGCTGCCCAGCGTGGCGACGACGCAGAACGGGCGCAGGCCCGCCTGCCGGTCGGCCTGGATCATCTGGGCCAGCAGCTCGGGGTTCATGCTGCGCTCGGGCGTGAGGGGGACCTTGCGCACGTAATCGCGGCCGATGCCGGCGATCTTCGCACCCTTCTCGGTCGCGCTGTGGGTTTCGGACGAGCAGTAGATCGTCATCGGCGCGCCGCCGCTGAGACCTTTCTGGTTGACCGCGAAGTCGGTCGCCCATTCGCGCGCGGTGATGATGGCGGCGAGGATGCCCGTCGAAGCCGTATCCTGGATGCAGCCGGTGAAGGCCTCGGGCAGGCCGAGCAGGTCGCGCAGCCACTCCATCATCCGGTCTTCGAGCTCGGTCGCGGCGGGCGAGGTCTGCCAGCTCATGCATTGGGCGCCGAGGCTTGCCGTCAGCATCTCGGCGAGGAGGGACGGCGGGCTGCCGTTGGCGGGGAAGTAGGCGAAGAAGGAGGGATGCTGCCAATGGGTCATGCCCGGCAGGATGACGTCCTCGAAGTCCTTGAAGATCGCCTCGATGGGCTCGCTCGTCTCCGGCGCGGCTCGGCGGTGCTTTTGTCTTTCGGCGCGCGGTCGTCGGGCATGGCGGGCTCAGCCGACGGTAATGACGAAGCGATAGGGCGAGTCGGCGCCGCCGGCGACGACCTCGTTCTCGCCCGCCTCGAGCAGCGCCACGTCGAGGGGGAAGTCACGTCCGATCGAGCGGCCGTTGACCGACGTGCCGAGCTCGCTGGAGAGGTCGCGCACGACGGGGCGCCCATATTCCTCGATGAGGATGAAATGCGCCCGCGAGAGGCGTTGCGGCGGCGGGTCGTCGAGGGCGAGGTCGAGCGGCACGCCGGGCCCGGTCTCGCCCTGCGCCGGCCAGCGGCCGACGATGAAGGGCAGCTCCTCGACCTGTTTGGTCTCCTTGCCGAGCTGGGCCTCGGTGACGGCGCTGCCGGCGGCGATGACGATGGCCGGCTTCTCCGCTTCCTCTTCGGCCGCCCCGGCTGCCAGCGGCTGGCCGAGCGCCGTGGCCGCAAGCTCGCGGTCGCCGCGCACGGCGCCGACCAGGCGGTCGGAGACATCGCGCAGGCGCGCGCTCAAACGGCGGATCAGCATGCCCGCGGTCTGCGGGTCGTTGCTCACGCGGTCGAAGAAGGTGTCGGCCGGCAGCACCTCGACCTGGAGGTCGGTCGCCGCCCGCGCGCCAGCGCTGCGCGGCTGGCCCTCGATCACGCCCATCTCGCCCAGATACTCGCCCGCCTTCACGGTGCCGAGCAGGATCGTCTCGTCGCCCAGGGAGCGCACGATGTCGACTTCGCCGTCGACGACGCGCATCACGTTTCCGCTCGGATCGCCCTCGGCGAACAGCAGCTCGCCGGCCTTGAAGTCCTTCAGCATGGTCGCCCCCCGGCCAAATGCACCCTTGCGACTATTCCATAGGCCAAGGGTGTTGGCCAGGGAAGCTCTGCGGGCCGGCCGATTGCTTCACGACCCTATTTCTCTCTCGACATTACCCCTTCACCCCTTCGACCCGGTGCTGGATCGTCGTGCCAATTTGGCCGCCAGATTGCCGGCCACGCCGGGCCGGCTCCAGGGACACACCACCATGCACAAGGCACACCCAAGGCGCTCTCCGAAATACGGGATGCATTTGTCGAAATCGACATACCATTTGCGCTCGCCGCGAACGGTCTGCTTGGTCTTCATGATGGCATCGGGCGGGCAGGCATCGGTGCAGACATTGCAGTTCGTGCAAAATGCGTCCGCGCCAAAAACGTCGGGTGTGTCTACGACGAGCGGCAGGTTCGTGGTAACGGCGGCCAGTCTGAAATTCGAGCCGAGATGTCTGTTGATGATGGAGCCGTGCTTGCCGAGTTCCCCGAAGCCGGCCGACAAAGCAGCGGGAATCAGGGCAAGGGCGTCGGCGTCCGGGCCGTAGTGCGGCGTCGCATCGTGGCCATGATCCCGTATGAAGTTCGCGAGCTTTTTCGCAGCGCGAGCACCTCGGTTGTATTGGCGGCGGACTTCGGTGTTGGAGAAATGATTGCCCGGCCCCGGCGGGGCGTGCTTCATCATCTCATAGTCCTGAGCCAGGCCGAGCACGATGACCCGCGATTCCGCCACCGCGTAACCGTCATACACCCAGAGCGGGTCCATATCGGTGACGCCGAAAAGGTCCGCCTCGTTCGAAAGCGCGAAGTCTTTCACGATGGCCGTCCAGCTCTCGGCCGTTTCCTGGCGTCGCGCCGGGGAAACCTCGATCAGCTCCGGTCCCCGATCACCCACATCGCCCCAATCGCGCCCGCCGTCGCGGGAGCTGACGAATTTGTCCATGACGAAATTTCGCAGATCCCCATGTGTCTGGCGTTCGGGAGGATGCCAGAAAAAGCAGGATGGCCGGCGCCTCCGGGTCTCGCCGAGACCATTGACCGTGTTGCCGGATATGTCTGGAAACCGGGCTAGAAGCTCAGGATCCGGTTCGAAATCGGGATCAATTCTGCGCATCGAATTCTCCGCCATGCCTGGCGATCATATTACAGGTGAAACCGCCACATATGCGCCGGCCCCTCTTGAATTGGCCCCCTAGAGCCAGTCGCGCAGCATCGCCACCAGCGGCTCGTCGGCGGGCGGCATGGGGTAGTCGGCGAGGGCTTCGGGCTGCACCCATTTCAAGGTCTGGCCCTCGAGTGGCTTCGCGATGCCCTCCCAGACGCGGCAGAGATAGAGCGGCATCAGCAGGTGGAAGTCGTCGTAGGCATGGCTGGCGAAGGTGAAGGGGCCGAGGCAGCTCGCGGCGACGTCGATGCCGAGCTCTTCCTTGAGCTCGCGGATCAGGCAGGCTTCCGGGGTCTCGCCGTCGTCGACCTTGCCGCCGGGGAACTCCCACAGGCCCGCCATGGGCTTGCCGTCGGGGCGTTGGGCGAGGAGGACGCGGCCGTCGGCGTCGATGAGCGCGACTGCGGCGACGAGGAGAACGGGGCGGGGGTCGTCAGCTCCGGTAATCGGCATTGATCGAGATGTAGCCGTGGGTGAGGTCGCAGGTCCAGACGGTGGCCGTGCCGCTCCCCATGCCGACATCGACGGCGATGTCGATCTCCTCGCCCTTCATGTGCTCCGCGATCGGGCCTTCGTCGTAGCCGGGCACGCGCGAGCCCGCCTGGGCCACGGGATAGCCGCCGATGGTGATCGCGATCTTCTCGCGGTCCGCCGGCTCGCCCGACTTGCCGACCGCCATGACGATGCGGCCCCAATTCGCGTCCTCGCCGGCGATCGCGGTCTTGACCAGGGGCGAATTGGCGATGGCGAGCGCGATCGTCTTGGCCGAAGCGTCGGAGGCGCCGCCGTTGACCGTAACGGTCACGAACTTCGTAGCCCCCTCGCCGTCGCGCACGATCTGCTGGGCGAGGTCGATCATCACCGTCTCGAGCGCTGCCTGGAAGGAGGCAACCTTGGGATCGATGGCATCACGTATCGGCGTGTTGCCGGCCTGGCCGGTGGCGCAGAGGAGGGCCATGTCGCTCGTCGAGGTATCGCCGTCGACGGTGATCGCGTTGAAGGAACGCTCGTTCGACGCGCTCAGGAGCTCCTGGAGGGCGGGCGCTTCGATCGCCGCGTCGGTGAACACGAAGGCAAGCATCGTCGCCATGTTCGGATGGATCATGCCCGAACCCTTGGCGATGCCGTTGATGGTGACGGGCGTGCCGTCGATCTCCGCGCTTGCGGTGGCGAGCTTGGGGAAGGTGTCGGTGGTCAGGATGGCGTCGGCCGCACCCGCCCAGCCGTCAAGGGCGAGCGCGCCATGCAGGTCGTCGAGCGCGGCTTCGATCTTCTCCACGGGCAATGGCTCGCCGATGACGCCCGTGGAGGCGATGAAGACGTCGTGCTCTGCGCAGCCGAGCCGCGCGGCCACGCCGGCGGCCGTGCGCTCGACGGCCGCCATGCCGGCCGCGCCGTTGAAGGCATTGGCGTTGCCCGAATTGACGATGACGGCGCGGGCCTTGGGCTCGCCGAGCGCCGCGCGGCACCAGTCGATGGGTGCGGCGGCGGTCGACGACTTCGTCAGCACGGCTGCGGCCGTGGTGCCCTCGGCCACCTCGATGAGGCACAGATCGACACGCGAGCGATACTTGATCCCGGACGCGATGGAGGCGAGGCGCACGCCGGCCAGCGGGCCGAGCGTGGGCGGGTGGTCGGGAGCGAGGGGGGATTTCTCGGGCATGGTTCGGGACGGACTTGCTTGAATGCGTTTAGCTCGGGCGTGGTTCGAGCACACCTTGCGCGCATACGCAATCGTCCGCAATCATCCGCAATCGCCGGCCGCAAGGCGGCCGGCGACTGACGTCATGATGCTGGCTGAAAAAAGCGCTGCCGGCTCGCCGGCCGTTACTGCGTCTTACCGCGCTTGAGCGCCGGTCCGACCTCGATCGCGCCCTTGCGGCCCGGCACCGGCATCGGCGAGCCGTCGGCATTGTAGCGCTTGATCTTGGCGATCTTCTGCAGGCGCTTCACCTCGGCCAGGAAGACCTCGCGGGCCATGGTTCGGGCGAGCTGATTGCGCACGGATTCCAGCGAGGGCGGCGCCTTCTTGCGCTTGCCCTCGACCAGGATGACGTGCCAGCCGAACTGGGTGCGGACGGGCTTCTTGGTGTACTGGCCCTTCTTCAAGGCGAAGACGACCTTGTCGAATTCGGGGACCATCTCGCCCTTGGCGAACCAGCCGAGATCACCGCCCTGGACCTTCGACGGGCCGGTCGACTTCTCCTTTGCCAGCTTGGCGAAATCGGCGCCTTTCTTCAGCTGTCCGATGACAGCTTTCGCCTCGGCCTCGGTCTTGACCAGGATGTGGCGGGCCTTGACCTCCTCGCCGGATTTCTGCGTCTTGAGATAGGCCTCGTAGCGCTTCTTGACGGCTTCGTCCGTGATCGTGCCGCGGATCTTCTTGCTCATATAAACGCTCTGGATGAGGCGGTCCTCGATCAGCGCCATCTGACTTTTGATCTGCGGATCGTTGTGCAGGTTGTCCTTACGGCCCGCATTGGCGAGCAGCTTCTGCCGGATCACCTGTTCCAGAAGCGGCCGGTAGATGCGCGCGAGCGGCACCTTCTGCAGCCGTGGGTCGAGCTGGGCCTTGGCTGCTTGAAGATGGGAGAGACGGATCTCGGCGCCGTCGACGCGGGCCACCACGGGATCGCGCTTGGCCTTCTTCTTGGTGACGGCCGCGCTCTTCTTCTTGGCCTCTGCCTGGGCGCCGCTCAATGGGGCTGCCAACACCAGGGCCGCAAGGGCGAGGCTCATGGGGGCGCGGATTGGGAACTTCATCATGAGGTGTGTCCTCGAAGGGAGATGGGGCTGGCCGGCGGAGGTATCGCTCAAATGTGGCGACGACGCGGCCATCTTCAATCCGGTATACGGCTGGCATATCGCATATCGCCCTGGGAACGGCAAGGAAACCCGCATTTTGCGGTTAACGGCGCACGAAGTGTTGATCGCGGCGGGCGCGCGGTCTTGATGTCCCGGCGCTTGGGCGCGCGGTCGTTGACAGCCACGCAGCGTCCGCTTATTTCAAAGAGGTTCCACGAAAGACCGATCACCCGCATTTATTTGAGGATTTCCGCATGCTAGGCGGACTTGCCCGTAGTTTCTTCGGCAGCGCCAACGAGCGCTATGTCAAACGGCTTCAGCCGCAGGTCGATGCGATCAACGAGATCGAGCCGGAGATCGAGAAGCTCTCCGACGAGGATCTGCGTGCGCGCACCGCGTGGCTGAAGGGCCGCCTCAAGGACGGCGAGAGCCTCGACGACCTGTTGTGCGACGCCTTCGCGACCGTGCGCGAGGCCGCGAAACGTACGCTGCATCAGCGCCATTTCGACGTGCAGCTGATGGGCGGCATCGTGCTCCATCGCGGCATGATCGCGGAGATGGCGACCGGTGAAGGTAAGACGCTGGTGGCCACGCTGCCGGTTTATCTGAACGCGCTCACCGGCAAGGGCGTCCATGTGGTCACGGTCAACGACTACCTGGCGCAGCGCGACGCCGAATGGATGGGCGAGATCTACAAGTTCCTGGGTCTCACCGTCGGCTGCATCGTCAACGACCTCGACGACGAGGAGCGCAAGACCGCCTATGAGGCCGACGTCACCTACGGCACCAACAACGAGTTCGGCTTCGACTATCTGCGCGACAACATGAAGTTCACGCTGGAGGAGATGGTCCAGCGCGACTTCCACTACGCGATCGTCGACGAGGTGGACTCGATCCTGATCGACGAGGCGCGCACGCCGCTGATCATCTCCGGCCCGGCGGAAGACAGCTCGGAGATGTATCACAAGGTCGACAAGCTGATCCCCAAGCTCAGCCCCGAGCACTACGAGAAGGACGAGAAGCAGCGCACGGTGACGCTGACCGAAGAAGGCGTGGAGAAGATCGAGGAGCTGCTCGCCGGCACCGACCTGATGCAGGAAGGGAGCCTGTTCGATATCTCGAATATCGGCGTCCTGCACCACGTCAACCAGGCGCTGCGCGCGCATGTGCTCTACAAGCTTGACACCGACTACATCGTCAAAGACGGCAAGGTCATTATCATCGACGAGTTCACCGGCCGCATGATGGAAGGCCGGCGTTTCTCCGAAGGGCTGCACCAGGCGCTGGAGGCCAAGGAGAAGGTCGAGGTCGAGATGGAAAACCAAACGCTCGCCTCGATCACCTTCCAGAACTACTTCCGGCTCTACGAGAAGCTCGCCGGCATGACCGGTACGGCGATGACCGAAGCAGCCGAGTTCCACGAGATCTACAAGCTCGAGGTCACCGAGGTCCCGACCAACCTGCCCTGCATCCGCGAGGACCATCACGACGAGGTCTATCGCACGGCGGCGGAGAAATACGAGGCGGTGATCGAGCAGATCGCTGAATGCTACGAGCGCAAGCAGCCGGTGCTGGTCGGCACGGTCTCGATCGAGAAGTCGGAGCATCTTTCGGCGCTGCTGACGAAGAAGAAGATCAAGCACAACGTGCTCAATGCGCGCCACCACGAGCAGGAGGCCGAGATCGTGGCGCAGGCCGGCAAGCCTGGCGGCGTCACCATCGCCACCAACATGGCCGGCCGCGGCACGGACATTCAGCTCGGCGGCAATGCCGATATGCTGATCAAGCAGGAAGCGGCGAGGACCCCGGACGAGGCCACGCTGCAGGCGCGCTCGGATGCGATCCAGGCCGAGGTCGATGCCGGCAAGAAGGTGGTGCTGGAGGCCGGCGGGCTCTTCGTCATCGCCACCGAGCGGCACGAATCGCGGCGCATCGACAACCAGCTGCGCGGCCGCTCCGGCCGCCAGGGCGATCCCGGCGCCTCCAAGTTCTATCTCTCGCTCGAAGACGACCTGATGCGCATCTTCGGCTCCGAGCGCATGGACGGGATGCTGAAGCGGCTCGGTCTTCAGGAAGGCGAGGCGATCATCCATCCCTGGATCAACAAGGCGCTGCTGAAGGCGCAGGAAAAGGTCGAGGCGCGCAACTTCGAGATCCGCAAGAACCTGCTGAAGTTCGACGACGTGATGAACGACCAGCGCAAGGTGATCTACGAGCAGCGGCGCGACCTGATGGAGACCGAGGACGTCTCCGAGACGGTCGAGGCGATGCGCCACGAGACCATCGAGGACATGGTCACGCGTACCATTCCGGAAACCGCCTATGCGGAGCAGTGGGATACCGAGGCGCTGCAGTCCGAGGTTCACCACACGCTCAACCTCGAGCTTCCGATCGTCGAGTGGGCGAAGGAGGAGGGGATCGCCGATCAGGAGATCCGCGACCGGCTGCTGAGGGCCTCCGACGAGGCATTCGCGCGCAAGGTGGCGCAGTACTCGCCGGAGATCATGCGCATGGCCGAGAAGAGCCTGCTGTTGCAGCTCCTCGACCAGATCTGGAAGGACCACCTGCTCTCGCTCGACCATCTGCGCCAGGGCATCAATCTTCGCGCCTACGCCCAGAAGGACCCGCTCAACGAATACAAGCGCGAGGCCTTCGATCTGTTCTCCGAGATGCTGGCGCGGCTGCGCGAGCAGGTGACCGGGGTGATGAGCCATCTGGAGATCCAGGCCGACGACGAGGCCGATTTCCAGCCGATGCACGGGCCGATGCAGATGCACGAGACGCGCGTCGACCCAGCGCTCGAGATGGCCGGGATGAGCGGTGACCTCATGCTCGACGAGTATCCGCCCGAGGAAGGCGAGCTGCCGATCCGCCAGATGCCGGTGCGCACAGCCGCCGCTGCCGCGGTGATCGACCCGCAGGATCCCGGGACGTGGGGCAAGGTGCCGCGCAACGCCCCGTGTCCGTGTGGGTCGGGCAACAAGTACAAGCACTGCCACGGCAAGGCGGCTTAACGGCCACGTTCAGATTAATTGTAGGGGCGGGTTTTTAACCCGCCCGAACCGCCGTGCCGGTGTGAATGCCCGCGGGCGGGTTTGAAACCCGCCCCTACGAATAAGGCCCCTACGGATAAGAATGTCCGGCGTGACAAGTCAGTGACGGTGGAGGAAGCTGTGCGGGCACCGTTCCTGACCGGAGCCGCCGCCCATGTCCGCTGATATCTCCGCCATCCCTGAAATCAAGACCAGCGTCGCCGACGCCGTCCTCACCGTCACCTTCGACAATCCGCCCGACGGGCTGATGACCGATGCGATGGGCGCGGCCCTGCTCGGCGTCATCGAAGGAGAGGCGGCCGATCCCGGCGTGCGCTGCGTGATCCTGACCGGGGGTGTGCCGGGCGTCTTCGTGAAGCATCATTCGGGCGACGATCTGCTCAAGCTTTCCAATGGCTTGCGGAAGGCGGGCAAGACCTTCGATGAGACCAGCCGGGTCGACGATCACGTGATGAACCGTCTCGCCCGCGCGCTCGAAGCGCTGCCCAAGCCGGTGATCGCGGCGATCAACGGCCATGCGATGGGCGGGGGGCTGGAGCTCGCCATGGCCTGCGACATCCGGCTCGTGGAGCACGGCGAGTTCTCGATCGGCCTGCCCGAGGTCAATATCGGTCTGCTGCCGGGCGCAGGGGGCACGCAACGCCTGGCGCGGCTCGTCGGTTTGGGCCGGGCGCTGGAGATGATCCTGCGCGGCCGCACCATCGCGCCGGCCCAGGCGGTCTCGATGGGACTTGCCCACGAGCTGGTCGAAGACGCGATGGCGCGGGCGAACGAGCTCGCGGCGGAGCTCGCCGCCAAGCCGCCGCGCGCGCTGGCGCATGCGAAACGCCTGGTGCGCGCAGCATTGCCGCCGATCGACCCGGAAAACCTGCTGCTCGAATCGCGGCTCTTCCTCGACCTCGTCGTGCAGGACGAGGCGAATGAACGGCTGAGCAAAATGGTGTCGGGCGAGCGGGATATCCGCGACGGCTAACCCGCGCTGTTTGCCCGTACGAAGGCTGCCATGTGGAAGGCGGCTTGCGCAGGCGCATAGTGATAGTCGCGGCCGACCGGGCAGGCGCGGCGGGCGGCGCAACCGTGGCTCACGCAGTCGTTTCCTGTTTCATTTTCCAGATAGTCGACGCAGGACGGGACGTCGTAGCCTTCGGTCGTGAACGCGCCGACGGGACAGGTCGTGAGGCACGGCTTGTCGGCGCAGGTGTCGCAGGGGCGGGGCCGCGTATCGGGCGGCGGCAGGTCCAATCGGTCGGGCAGGGCTAGCGCGCCGCGGTAGGCGTGCCAGAGCCCGTAGTCGGGGTGGATCAGCATGCCGATGGCCGATGGCTGCGCGGGCTCGGCGCGCTGGGCCCAGTGGATGAAGGGGAGATAGGGCGGCCCGCCCGGCAGATGCGCCGCGCCGCCGAAGCGCTCGGCGATCGGACGCAGGACGGCGGCCGACCAGCGATCTAAGGCATCCGGGCCGTCCGTGCTGGATTTCTCGAAGGCCGCCCACATGGCGGGACCGACATTGCCGGCGAGGACGAGGGTGCCGGGTGTGCGGCCGCCGGGCAGATCGGGGACGCCGTCATCGGGTCCTGGATGGAAGGCGCCGCGCGGGGTTAGGCCCGCGTCTTGAAGTGCTGCCTCGACATCGTTCAGGGTCGTGAGAACCACGCGGGCGCCACTACGTGGCCGCCGGGAAGCGGCGGAAGGTGGCGGTGCCGTCGCGCTCTATCTGGCGCACGAGATCGACCTCCCATTCGAGATATTCGCGCATGTGCTTCTCGGGCACGTCGTCGTCGTGGTCGTAGGGCTTGTACCAGACATCGTCGTTTTGGGAGGCCATGTGCTCGAAGCCGTCTTCGACGGGATAACCGGCGGCCGTCCAGGCTTTGGTGCCACCGTCGAGGACCTGCACAGGCTTGCCGGTCGCTGCGGCGAGATCGGCGGCGGCGTAGCGGGCGTGGACGCCGTCGGGCGAGGCGGCGACGTAGCGTGCGGCGTCGGGCAGCTTGGCGGCGTCTTCGGGCAGGCGCGCGCGGACGGCGAAGGCGGCGCCGGGAATGTGCCCCGCGCGGTACTGAAGGCTGGTGGCGAAATCGACGACGGCGCAATCGCCTGCGTCGAGCGTTTGTTTCAATGTCTGAGCATCGATCGTCTCGGCGGCGGGCAGGTCGGGGGCCGGCTCGGGGCCTTCGACCAAGTCCCCCGCCAAACCGTTTTCCAGCACCGCGACTTCGGGCCAGCCCATCTGCACCAGCCAGGAGGCGGTCATGGTGGCGCGGACGGACGTGTCGTCGACGAGGACGAGCCGGGCGTTCCGCACGCCGACATATTCGTCGGTGCTCTGGACGAGCTGGCCGCCGGCGGCGTTGCGGCTGTCGGGGCGGTGGCCGGCGGCGAACTCCTCGGGCGAGCGGACGTCGAGGATGAAGAGGCTGCGCTCGTTGGTCTCCGCCTGCCAGCGGGCGAGCGCCGCTTCGTCGATCCTCTGGATCCCGAAGCGCTTGGCGACGGCGGCGGCGCGGGCCTGCGCGATCTTGGCGGCCTCGGGCGAGGGGTCGGGCGCGCGCCGCGTGGCGCCGTGCTCGACCGTGAACCCGGCGAGCTCCCAGCCCATCGTGCCGTCCTTGAGCGCCACGACGCGGTTGGGAATGCCGGCATTGATCAGCGATTGCGCGCCAATGATACTGCGCGTGCGGCCGGCGCAGTTGACGACGACGGTGCGGCTCGGATCGGGCGCAAGGTCGTGGACCCGGTGGACCAGCTCGGCGCCGGGCGCGTCGATGCCGCCCGGGATGTTCATGCGGTGGTACTCGCCCCAGGGCCGCGAATCGAGGATCACCAGATCCTCGCCCGCATCGATCATGGCCTGGAGCTCGCTTGCCTCGATGCGCGGGGTGTCGTCCTCGTGCTCGATGAACTCGCCGAACGCTTTCGATGGCACGTTGACGCCGCTGAAGAGCTCGAAGCCCGCGCGCTCCCAGGCCGTGATGCCGCCGTCCAGGACCGAGATGTCAGAATAGCCCATCGCCTCGAGGGCGGCGTGCCCGCGCTCGGCCAGCCCTTCGCCGTCGTCGCACAGCACCATGCGCACGGAGCGGCGCGGCGCCAGGCGGCCGACCCGCGCCTCCAGATGCGAGAGCGGCAGGCAGACCGCGAAGAGCAGATGCGAGCGGCAGTAGACGCCCTGCTCGCGGAGATCGAACAGCGCCAGCTCGCCGCCGTCGGTGAGCCAGGCGCGCAGGTCCTGGGGGGTGATGGTTTTCATTCCGGAAGTCTACAAGGACGGCCGGCGCGCGGCGATAGCCGAGCCTGGCGGCGCGTCACCCGTCGCCCGGGTCGTCCATCACTTCGGGGTAGCCGGGGAATTTCTTGCAGGTGCCGGCGTCGACATCGAAGGCGATGCGGCCCTGCATCTCCTCGAAGCCGCTTCCGTAGAGATGGAGATGAAGCGCCGGCACGTCGCCGCGCACGTTGATCGCGTGGATGTCGTCGGGCATGTAGGCGATCGCCGTGCCCGGCTCGACGGTGAACTCATGGTCGACCTCGACCGTGCCGACGCCGTCGACCGAGCCGTCATCGGTGCGGCGATAGATCCATTGGTGCTCCTCGCCGTCGATGCCGGCGATCACCGCCCAGGTCGTGTGGTCGTGGGGCGGGGTCTTGGTGCCGGGCTCGCCGCAGTTGATGTAGAGCGCAAAGCGGTGGCCGTCGTCCTCCGAAAGCCGGTAGATGCGGTCGTCGGGCCGGTCGCCGCGGGATTTGAAGACCTCGCGGGGGAAGAGCTCGCGGCGCTTGGCGAGATCGACCATGACCTCGCGGATCTCTTCCAGCGCCTCGCGGGTGACGCCTTTCTCGGCCTCGATCGCGCGCGCTTTGGCGACCGCCTCGGCGACCGCGGCGCGGCGCTCGGCGGCAACGGACTTGGTTTCGGCTGTGGCTTGGGCGGCTGTGCTCATGGGATCCGGCCTTTCCTTGGTCAGCGTGCTCACACTCCCGGCTTCGGCACTCTATCCAAGTAGCGCAGGAGATGGACCAGCGTCGATAGTTTCTCGCGCTGATAGGCCTCCACGTCCATGCTGCGGAAGTCATAGTAGCCTTGGCCTTCGCGCATACCTTTCTTGCCGTCGGCGATCATCTGGTCGAGCTCGGGCGGCGGGGCGTGGCGTGGCGAGTTGAGCGCCTTGGCCAGGTAATGCCCAGCGTAATAGACGATGTCGACGCCGCCCCAGTCGATGAACTCGACCGCGCCCATGGTCGCGTAGCGTGGGCCGAAGCCGTTCATGATCGCCTTGTCGATGTCCTCGGGGCTGGCCACGCCCTCGTGGACCATGCGCGCGGCCTCCGACAGCAGCAGCGATTGCAGGCGCGGGATGATGTAGCCGGGCGAGGCGGTGCAGCGCACCGGGACCTTGCCGATCGCGGTGAGCAGATCCATCAGCCGCTTGGTCACCGCCTCGTCGGTGGTGGGCGAGGGGCTCACCTCGACCAGCGGGATGAGATAAGCGGGGTTGAGGAAATGCGCGTTGAGGAAGCGCTCGGGATGGACGATCAGCGCCTCGAGGTCGGTGACCAACATGCTGGATGTGGTCGAGGCGACGACGGCGTCGGGACGGGCCATTTTGCCGATCTGCTCGAAAGCCGAGGCCTTGGCTTCGCGCGTTTCGGGTACGCCTTCCATGATCACGTCGGCGGCCGCGAGAACGTCTTCCGCGCCGTCGGGGCCGGTGAAGTCGATGAGATCGAGGATCGGCGCGAGCTGGCTTTCCTTCAGGACGTCGAGCGAGGCGAGGAAGCGGAGGTTGTGCGCGACCTCGTCGCGGCACTCGGCCTCGATGCGCGCGTAGTCGGCCGCCTCGCGCGGTTTCAGGTCGACGAGGGTGACGGGATAGCCGGCATAGGCGAAGCAATGCGCCATGCCGCGGCCCATTCGGCCGGGACCGACGAGGGCGATGGTGGGTTTGTTGTTGCTCATGCGCCCGGCCCTTCGCGCAGGAGGGTGGTGAGCGCAGCGCGGTCGAGACCGGCGATGCCGACGGTTTCGAAGGTGCGGCCGGTCTCGCGGAAGTCCTCACCGCAGATCGCCGAACCGAGCGCGAGCAATCCGCGCGCGACGGGCACGGGCACGCCGGCATACTCGCCGGCGGACACCAGGAAGGCTAGGCCGAGGGCCACGTCCTCGATCATGTAGCGGTGCTCGGTGAGGACGATGTGCTCGCGCCAGTCGCCGGAGTCGGTGAGGCGCTCGTGCGAGCTGTCGCCGTACATCCATTCGTCGCGCGCGTCGTCGTAGTGGTCGGCGAGGGGGAAGTGGGGCGCGCCGTAGCCGAGGGCCTCGCGGACAGCAATGCGTTCGGTGTCGAGCGCGTCGGTGACGCGGCGGATCGAGGGCTGCGTGCCCTCGTTGTGGATGTCCCAGGCGTCGAAATGTTCGAGCGGGCCGGCATTCATGATGATGAGCGGCGGGTGGATGATCGGCCCGGCATTCATCAGCGCGCCGGCGAGCGCATCCTCGATCGGCTCGACCGCGGGGAAGGCTTGTTTGATGACGCCGAGCGCGCGGTCGCTGTCCTTGGCCGGGATGACGCCGGTCGGCAGGCGGGTTGCGCGGACGCTGACCGCGACCTCGGCGGGCCCGTGCTTGCGGCAGAGCCAGGGCAGGGTGCCGGTCTCCGCGCAGGCGACGCTCGCCGTATTGCCGGCTTCGCGCATCGCCTTCAGGAGGAGATAGCTGCCGAAGGTGCCCGGCGGCAGGAAGACGACCTGGCCGTCGGTAAGGAGGCGTCCTTCACCGTGACCGTGCCGCTTTCCAGCACGGGCGCGAAGGCCTCGGCGTCGCGCCGCCAGAAGCGCACCGTGTGGCCGGCTTCGGCCATGTCGGCGGCGGCGGCGTAGCAGCCATGGCCGCCTCCCAGAACCGCAATCTCCATGGGCCCGCTCCCGATTCCGTAATCTTTGTTGGGTGTCCAACAAAGCTAACGGAGTCGGCTACGCCCTGCAAACCGGAAAGGGAAGTGCGCCGTCGAGGCGTTCGGATAAGGTCTTAGCGTCCTTGCGCCTTCGCCCACCAGTCCTTGGGGGCCAGGCGGCGGCCGGCGCGCAGGCGGTCGTCGATCCAGAGCGCCAGTTTGCGAAAGCGCGTGCCGGCGAGCCGGCGCCACAGGCGCCAGACCAGGCGGTCGTACTCCTTGTTGTAGGGGCAGACGCGCATGCAGATTGCGCAGTCGCTCTGCAGCTTCACCCAATAGCCGAAGCATTTCTCGCAGTCGGCAGTCCATTTCTTGACGCCCTGGATCGAGGAGCGGTTGATGACGGTGTCGTCCGGCGGGCCGAAGGGAAGCGCCTTGGGCGGACAGGCCTCGGCGCAGCGCTCGCAGATGTCGCAGAATTCGCGCACGCCGAAGGACTTCGGCTTGTCGTGGGCGAGCGGCAGGTCGGTGAAGACCTTGGCGAGGCGGAGGCGCGGGCCGAATTCGGGCGTGATGACGACCTGATTGCGGCCGTATTCGCCCAAGCCCGCCTTGACGGCATAGGGGATGGCGAGCGCGGTGTCATTCGCCGAGGCGTAGGCGTTGTAGCCGAGATAGCGGATGTATTGCGCGAGGAGCTGCGACATCGCGATCTCGTGTGAATAGATCTTTCCGGCCGCGGTTCCCGCGAGCGCCGAGGGCATGGTCGCCATCAGATCGCGGTCCATGCGGTGGCCGAGGACGATGACGTTGGGCAGGCCTTCGACCACGTCGTTGGGGCGACCGCCCTTGGTGCGGAAGTCGTATTTTTCCGAGTAATGCCAGCGCTCATCGTAGCCGGTGATGCCGCAGAGATCGGCGCCGAACGTCTTGGCGACCTGTTTGATCTCGGCCGCCTGGGCTTCGGGCGATTCGATCTCGGCCTTGGTGTCCACCGGCGGCGTATAGGGTGAGATCTCGTCGAGGAAGCCTTCGGACCGGCCGTCGGCAAAGCCGCGGTTGGCGTATTCGTTGGCGACGGTCCAGGCGGCGTTGCGGAGCGCGAAGTCGCGCTGGCGGTAGCCGTCGCCCTTGCGCGGCGTGACCGTGTGATGGGAGGCGAAGAAGCGCTTGGCGGCGTCGCTCTTCACCACGGGATCCCAGCGCGAGCGGCAATAGATGTCGTTCTTCTGGCTGAAGCGGGCGAAATCGGCGGTTACTTCGATGCCGGCTTCCGCATCGCCGGGCCGCGGGCCCAAGCCGACACCGCCATCGTCAGGCGCGCGGTTGGCCGGCCAGCCGGGCGGGATATCGGCCGATTGAGCCTTGCCCTGATCCTTCGCCATCGTCGTCTCCAGGATGTTGGGCGCGCATGATAGCAGATTTTAGTACGAATACAGACTAATTTTTCGCTTGTTGAAACAACAGGTTATATGAAGCGCGTCAGGGCTTCTTGGGGTTCTTCTCGCTCATCGCCCGCAGCCACGCGGCGATCGGCTGGAAATCGCCGTTGGCGTCGAGATCGCGCGTTATGCCATCGAGCTTCCCGATGATGCGGACCACGATGGGCTCGAGCGTGCGGGCCTTGCGGGTCAGGAAAAGGCGCGCCGCCCGGCCGTCCTGTGGATCGGGCCGCCGCTCGACATAGCCTTGCGCCTCGATCCGGCGGACGAGGGTGGTCAGGGTCTGCTTCGTGAGCCCGGAGCGCACAGCGAGCTCGCCGAGCCGCAACCCGTCCTCCTCGAACAGCGGCACCAGCACCGCGCCGAAGGAGGGGCGGATGTCGTCGACGCCCGCCTCGCGCAGCATCGCCAAAAGCATGGCGTTCCAGCGCCGCGCCGCTTTGTTCAAGAGATATCCGGTTTCGTTGCGCCACTGCTGCGTCGCCATGGGCGCGACCTAGGACGCGCGGCGATTGTATGTCAAGCGCGCCGGCTACGCCTTAACTTGTTGGATATCAAACAAAATTGATTTCAAGGGGACCGTCGGGTAAATTACCTTTCGATGGCATTGGCGGTTCGGCCATAATGGCGCGATCGGGGCCGGAGTGGGCTTCAAGCCCACCTGAGCGATATTGGCCGAAACGAGCCATGCGCCGATGCAAGCAATGGTCCAAAGGCGGGCCGCACGGAACTGGGAGGTTATCCAATATGGACTTTAAGAAACTTATCCTCGCCGCCGCGGGTGCCGCGGTTGCGAGTGGACTGGGCGCGGCGCCGGCCGTGTCGGCCGAGGTGACGCTGCGCGGCGCCAGCTGTTTTCCGATCGGCAGCCCGCCGGGCCGCCCGTTCGAGGCGCTGGTCAAAGAGGTCAACAAGCGCGGCAAGGGCGTCGTGCAGATCAAGATGGTCGGCGGTGCGCCGGCGATCGGCAGCCCCTTCACGCTGACGCAGAAGATGTCGCGGGGCGCCTATGACGTGGTCGGCTGCACCGAGGCCTATTTCGGCAACGTGATGCCCTCGGCGCCGGTGCTTCGGATGCAGGAATACTCCTTCGCCGAATTGCGGCGGCGCGGCGCGATCGCCTATGTCGAGAAGATCCTCAACGCGAAGGGCATCCACTACGTCGCCCGGCACCACGACTTCGGACCGTTCTTCCTCTTCCTGTCCAAGCCGATCAAGGGCCCGAACCTGAAGGGCCTGCATCTGCGGGTGTCGCCGGTCTACACGGCGTTCTTCACCTCGCTGGGTGCGACCGTGCAGCGCTCGAACATCGCCCAGGTCTACACCTACATGGAAAACGGCACGGTTCAGGGCTATGGCTGGCCGGCGCTCGGCTGGGTGCCTGCCTGGATCAAGGTGACGAAATACCGGGTCGATCCCGGCGTCTATCATTCCTCGCTGCATACCCTGGTCAATCTGCGCAAGTGGAAGTCGTTGACCACCGCGCAGCAGGACGTGATCACCCAGGTCGGTCTTGCTTTCGAGGCGAAGGCCGAAACCGATACGCCGGAATTCAAGGCGATGATGAAGAAGCAGACCGACTGGTCGATCAAGAACGGCATGAAGATCATCACGTTCACCGGCGCGGACCGCGCGAAGT
>JARRKQ010000054.1:0-16476 GCA_037387885.1 Alphaproteobacteria bacterium
GTTGCCGGAGATCTCCCTCAAGACCCGACGGAGGGGATGAAGTCGGCGAGCCTTATATCAGATTTGATGAAAAGTCTCCACAGCGAATAAGACTTTGTTAACCATGGGGAGCGATTTTTCGCCGCTCACCGGCCCGTCCGGGACGCCGCCACCCACCTCCCACGGATACTCCGCGTCGCCGCATCCGGCTGAGATTTCACGGATTTCCCCCTCTTGTAAGCGTGTTCGTGCCATGCGCAAACATCGCGGAAATTTCGGACGAGTTGTGTTCGAGTTGTGTTATCGTAACGAACGCCATTAATTGGCTGTACGCCACTCGTTGGGAGGACGTGGGCGGATGCCGGCGGAAGCATGATCATCACCTACGACCCGCTGCTGGTCGCACTGTCGATCGCGATTGCGGTTGTCGGCGCCTATGCCGGGCTTCGGCTCGCGCGCCGGGTCGCACGTAAGAGCGGCTCGCTGCGCAAGGCGTTGCTGTCGGGCGCCGCCGTGGCCATCGGCTCGGGCATCTGGTCAATGCATTTCATCGGCATGCTCGCCGTCAGCCTTCCCGTCACCATCAACTACGACATCCTGCTGACCCTGGTCTCCGCGCTGGTGGCCATCCTGGTCACCGGGCTCGGCCTCTTTACCGCAAGCTACGGGGCACTGACGATCCGCAAGCTGGCCTTCGCCGGCGTTCTGATGGGGCTCGGCATCTCGACCATGCACTATGTCGGCATGGCGGCGGTGCGGGCGAACTGCATCATCGCCTACGACTTCGAGCTGGTCGGCGGCTCGGTGCTCGTCGGTATCCTCGCCTCCACCCTGGCGCTCTGGCTCGCCTTCAATCCGCGCGGCACTTGGCTGACCCTGCCGGCCGCGACCGTGATGGGGCTGGCGATCTCCGGCATGCATTACACGGCAATGGCCGCGGCCACTTTCCTGCCGGCTGAAACGGTCATCGCCTTTGCGGCACCGGCGCTCGATCCGCATCTGCTCGCAATCATCGTTGCGGTCGCCGCGTTCCTCATCATCGGCGCGACGACCCTGATGGCGCTGCCCGACATCCCGCCGGCCGAGCAGAAAACAACCGCCGATCCCGCGGCGAAGCCCGGCTTCACGCTCGCGGCCGATCCCGCGCCCCAAATGCCGGCCGCTGCCCACCATGCGCGCGACCAGATCGATGGCGCCCCGCACGATCCGGCATCGGGCTATCTGACCAAACTGCCCGTGCAGCAGAACAAAGCGACGCTGTTCCTCGATCTCGCTTCGATTGTCAGCATCCAGGCCGACGCCCATTACACCCGCGTCCATGACGGCACGGGCTCATACTTCTGCTCCTATTCGCTCTCGGAGCTCGAGGCGCGGCTCGACCCGGCGCATTTCCTGCGCGTCCATCGCAGCCACATCGTCAATCTCGATCACGCCCGCGCCTTCGAACGGCATAAGGAACAGGGTCTCATCCGCCTCGATGGCGCCGACGCCCCCAGCGTGCCGGTCAGCCGCCGCAACGTGCCGAAACTGCGCATGGCGCTGGGACTTCAGTCCTAGAAACCTCCCGCCTCTCCCGTGAACACGGGCCTATGCGCCGCCGCCATTCGTGCGCCGGCAGCTACCGTTCGTGCACGCCTCGGGCCATTGGCGCGGTTCGGCTGGCGCTTGGGCGGACCCTCGATATCCTCGACTCTGAGCCCCTGGAACCGCTGAAACGCGGCTCACGGCGGGCCTCCAAGAATGCGCCGGTCAGGACTTGTCGGCGCCGCAATGATGGGAGAACGCCCTTGATACCCGGACCATTCGAATACCATCGCCCAGGCTCGGTCGATGAGGTGGTCGCCCTGCTTGGCAAGTTCGGCGACGACGGCCGCGTGATCGCCGGCGGGCACAGCCTGATCCCGATGATGAAGCTGCGCCTCGCCGTGCCCGAACATCTGATCGACCTCCGCGACGTCGGCGGCCTCGACGGCATTTCCGAGGACGGCGACACGATCGTGATCGGCGCGTTGACCACGCAGGCGGAGGTGCTGGCCTCCGACCTCCTTGCCAGCAAATGCCCGATCATCCCCGAGGCGGCGCGGGTCATCGCCGACCCGCAGGTGCGCTACGTCGGCACCATGGGCGGCAATGTCGCCAATGGCGATCCGGGCAACGACATGCCCGCGCTGATGCAGTGCCTCGATGCGTCATATGTGCTGCAGGGTCCGAACGGCGAGCGCACGGTCGCGGCCCGCGACTTCTACGAAGCCGCCTACTTCACAAAGCGCATGGACGACGAATTGCTGACCGCGATCCGCGTGCCGACCCCGGCCGACGGCCATGGCAGCGCCTACGAAAAGCTGAAGCGCAAGACCGGCGACTATGCGACCGCGGCGGCGGCGGTGATCCTCGGCATCTCGGGCGGCACCTGCACGGCCGCCGCGATCGCCCTGACCAACGTCGCCGATACCCCGCTCTACGCCGAGGCCGCTGGCCAGGCGCTGGTGGGCACCACGCTCGACGACGCTGCCATCGACGCGGCGGTCGAAGCGGCCAAGGCGATCACCGCACCGGCGAGCGATCTGCGCGGCCCGGCGGAATACCGAACCTACGTTGCAGGCGTGATGGTGCGCCGGGCGATCGAGCGGGCCCAGGCCCGCACAACCGGCTGAGCGGGAGGCTGCGAGATGGCAAAGATTCCAGTCAAGATGACGGTGAACGGGAACGCCGTGGAGGAACTGGTCGAGCCGCGCATGCTGCTGATCCATTTCCTGCGCGAACAGCTCAACCTCACCGGCCCCCATATCGGCTGCGAGACCTCGCATTGCGGCGCCTGTACGGTCGATCTCGACGGGCGCTCGGTGAAGTCGTGCACCGTCTTCGCCTGCCAGGCCGATGGCGGTGAAGTGCTGACCATCGAGGGCTTCAAGGGCGACGACGGCGGGCTGCACCCGCTGCAGGAAGGTTTCATGCAGGAGCATGGCCTTCAGTGCGGCTTCTGCACGCCCGGCATGATCACCCGCGCCCACCGGCTGTTGCAGGAAAACCCGAACCCGAGTGACGCGGAAATTCGCGAAGGGCTTTCGGGAAACCTCTGCCGGTGCACCGGCTATCAGAACATCGTCAAGGCGGTGCGGTACGCCGCCGAGCGAATGAACGCCCAACAGGAGGCGGCTGAATAATGAATGACGTAGCGGAAATGACCGTCGAGGAACGCGAGGCGACGCTCGGCGGTATCGGCAGCGCGCGCAAGCGCAAGGAAGACGCGCGCTTCATCCGTGGCCAGGGCAACTACGTCGACGACGTGAAGCTGCCCGGCATGGTCTTCGGCGACTTCGTGCGCAGTCCGCACGCCCATGCACGGATCAAATCGATCGACACCTCTGCGGCGCTCAAGGTGCCGGGCGTGGCGGCGGTCGTAACGGCCAAGGACCTGGAGCCGCTCGGACTCCACTGGATGCCGACGCTGGCCGGCGACGTCGCCGCGGTGCTCGCCGATAAGAAGGTCCACTTCCAGAACCAGGAGGTCGCCTTCGTCGTCGGCGCCGACCGCTATGCGGTCTCCGACGGTATCCAGGCCGTCGAGGTCGAGTACGAGGCGCTACCCGTGCTCGTCGATCCCAAGAAGGCGCTCGACGAGGGCGCACCGATCCTGCGCGAGGACGTCGTCGACAAGGACAACGTAGGCCAGGGTCCGCGCCGCCATCCCAACCATATCTTCGCTTGGGAGGTCGGCGACGCGGACGCGACCGAGGAAGCCTTTTCGAAGGCTGCGGTTACGATCAAGGAGGACATCCTCTATCCGCGCAGCCATCCCTCGCCGATGGAGACTTGCGGCTGCGTCGCCTCGATGGACGCGACCAACGGCGTGCTTACCGTCTACGGCACCTTCCAGGCGCCGCATGTGATCCGCACCGTGGTCGCGCTGATCACCGGCCTGGCGGAAAGCAAGATCCGCATCATCTCGCCGGATGTCGGCGGCGGCTTCGGCAACAAGGTGGGCGCCTATCCGGGCTATATCTGCGCGGCTGCGGCCTCCATCGTTACCGGCCTGCCGGTCAAATGGATCGAAAGCCGTATGGACAATCTCTCCACGACGGCCTTCGCCCGCGACTATCATATGACCGGCGAGTTAGCGGCGGACGAGAACGGCCGGATCACAGCGGTCCGCGCCACTGTGTTGGCCGATCACGGCGCCTTCAACACCCACGCCCAGCCGTCTAAGTGGCCGGCCGGGCTCTTCAACATCGTCACCGGCAGCTACGACATCCCGGTCGGCCATGTGAAGGTCGACGGCGTCTACACCAACAAAGCACCGGGCGGGGTCGCCTACCGCTGCTCGTTCCGGGTGACCGAAGCCGCCTATCTGATCGAGCGTCTGATCGACGTGCTGGCTCAGAAGACGGGCATCGACAAGGCCGAGATCCGCTTCAGGAACTTCGTCCAGCCGGAGCAGTTCCCCTACCAGTCGAGCCTCGGCTGGGAGTACGACTCCGGCGACTACCCGGCGGCGCTGAAGAAGGCGCTCGCGGCGGTCGACTACGAAGGCCTGCGCAAGGAGCAGGCCGAGAAGGCGGCGAAGGGCGAGCTGATGGGGATCGGTATCTGCACCTTCACCGAGATCGTCGGCGCGGGTCCCACCCGCAATTGCGACATCGTCGGCCTCGGCATGTTCGACAGTTGCGAGATCCGGGTCCACCCGACCGGCTCTGCCATCGTCCGCCTCGGCGTCAAGAGCCAGGGCCAGGGCCACGAGACCACCTTCGCGCAGATCGTGGCGACCGAGATCGGTCTGCCCTCCGATGACATCGTGGTCGAGGAAGGCGATACCGACACAGCACCCTACGGCCTCGGCACGTACGGCTCACGGTCGACCCCAGTCGCCGGTGCGGCGGCGGCGGTCGCGGCGCGCAAGATCAAAGCCAAGGCGCAGAAGATCGCGGCCCACCTGCTCGAGGTCGGCGAGGACGATCTCGAATGGGAGGTCGACCGCTTCAAGGTCAAGGGTCTGCCCGAGAAGGCGGCGACCATGAAGGAGATCGCCATGGCCGCCTACTCCAACATCCCCGAAGGGATGGAGCACGGCCTGGAGACGACCAGCTATTACGATCCGCCCAACTTCACCTATCCGTTCGGGTCATATATCTGCGTCGTCGATATCGACCGCTTCACCGGCGAGATAAAGGTGCGCCGCTTTTATGCGCTTGACGATTGCGGCACGCGCATCAACCCGATGGTGATCGAGGGCCAGGTGCATGGCGGGCTCACCGAAGCCTTCGCCATCGCCATGGGTCAGGAGCTGGTGTTCGACGAGATGGGCAACATCCTGGGCGCATCGTTCCAGGACTACTTCATCCCCAGCGCCGTCGAGACGCCGGAATGGGAGACCGACTACACGGTCACGCCCTGCCCGCACCATCCAATCGGCGCCAAGGGCATCGGCGAGAGCCCGAATGTCGGCGGCGTGCCGGCCTTGTCCAACGCGGTCGTCGACGCCTTCGCGCAGCATGGCGTGACGCATATGCCGATGCCGCACACGACCTGGCGGGTCTGGCAGACGATCGAAGAGCACGGGCTCAACAAATAGGCCACCCCGATTTAGGTCGAGGGGTTGGTGAAACTCTGCAACACGCGGTGGGACGGAACCGTCCCGCCGCCGTTGCAGGACAAGGAAGGTGCGGCCGAATGAAGGAGCCGCACGGCTTCCGCGTACAGAGGATATGACTATGGACTGGCGTGACTTACAGACGAAACTTGCGGGGACGGGCTACATCTCCGACCCCGATCTGGCGATGGCGATCGCCATGACCGAGCGGCTGCAGCGCCCCATCCTGATCGAGGGCGAGGCGGGCGTCGGCAAAACCGACGTCGCCAAGGCGCTGACGGAAATCCTCGGCACCGATCTCATCCGCCTGCAATGCTACGAGGGCCTCGACGCCAACGCGGCCGTCTACGAATGGAATTACCAACGCCAGCTGCTGGCGATCAAAATCTGGGAAGAGGAGAAGCTCTCCGCCGACGAGAAGGAGGAGCATGTCTTCCAGGAGAAATTCCTGCTGAAGCGGCCGCTGCTCGACGCGATCTCGCGTGAGACGCCGCCGGTCCTCCTGATCGACGAGATCGACCGCGCCGACGAGGAGTTCGAGGCCTTCCTGCTCGAAGTCCTTTCCGACTATCAGATCAGCATTCCGGAGATGGGCACGGTGAAGGCGGTGAGCATCCCGCACGTCATCCTGACATCGAACTCGACGCGCGAGCTCTCCGACGCACTGCGCCGCCGCTGCCTCTACCACTGGCTCGACTATCCGAGCGAGGAGAAGGAGCAGGCCATCGTCAAGGCCCGGGTGCCCGACGCCGAGGCGAAACTTGCCGCACAAATCGTGCGTTTCGTGCAGGCCTTGCGGCGCGAGGATCTGGAAAAGAAACCTGGCATCGCCGAGACGCTCGATTGGGCGCGGGCGCTGGTCGGCATCGGCGCCGCCCGGATCGACGAGGGTCTGGAAGAAACCCGCGAAACGATGATGTGCCTCCTGAAAACCCGCGCGGACCGCGAGCAGATCGCGCCCGAGGTCTTCGAGCGTCTGGTGGCCAAGGCCGTATGAACGACAACGACAACACAAACAACGAAAACGACGTCCCTATCGGCGACGAAACCGGCAGCGTCGTGCCGCTGTCCCGGCACGGCATCCAGCACGACGACAGCCCGCTGGTGCAAAAGGTCCTGCGCTTTGCCCGGCATGCCCGCGACAACGGCTTTCCGTTGGGCATCGAGGAAGCGTTGGACGCGCTCCACTTCGCCGATCAGTCCGGCATCCTCGACCGCGACGCCTTGCGTTGGGGGCTGCGTACGCTCTTCTGCTCCTCGCCGGAGGATTGGGATCGCTTCGACGATCTCTACGACGCCTACTGGTCCTATGGCGGCGAGCGGACGATTATCAAAGTGTCCGGCTTCCTGCACCGCCCGGGCGGCAGCGACGCCGTGCCGTCCGCCGAACAGCTCGGTCTTGGCGGGGATACTGGAAAGACCGACGAGATTGCCGGCGCTGCCAGCGCCCGCGAGCGACTGGAGGGCACCGACTTCCGCCATCTCGACAGCGAGCAGGACCTGCAGGCCGTCCACGAGCTCGCCGAGCGTCTCGCCAAGCGCATGCGCTGGCGCCTCTCGCGCCGCCGCCGGGTGCGTGCGCGCGGCCGCACCATCGATCTGCGCAACACCATCCACAAGAGCCTGCGCCACGGCGGAACGCCGCTCGAGCTTGCCTACCGGCGGCGCCATCCGCGGCCGCTCAAGCTCGTGGTGATCCTCGACGCCAGCGGCTCGATGAGCCTCTACAGCACCTTCTTCATCCGGTTCATCCGCGGCATCATCGAGAGCTTCGCCCAAGCCGATGCGTATGTCTTCCACACGCGGCTGGTGCATCTGTCATCGGCGCTGCGCGAGCGCGACATCGAGCGCGCCGTCGAACGCATGGCCGTGATGTCGGCCGGCTGGGGCGGCGGCACGCGCATCGGCGAGAGCCTCAAGACCTTCAACCGCCACCACGCCAAATCGACGATCAACTCGCGCACGGTGGTGATGATCGTCTCCGACGGATACGACACCGGGCCGCCCGAAGTCCTCGCCCAACAGGTGAAGAAACTACGCGGGCGGGCCAAGCGCGTCGTCTGGCTCAATCCGATGCTCGGCTGGCGCGGCTACGAGCCGGTGGCCCAAGGCATGGCGGCGGCGCTGCCCCATGTCGATCTGTTCGCCCCGGCGCACAATCTCGAAAGCCTCGCGAAACTAGCGCCTTACCTGGAGCGACTCTGACGCAGCATCAAACGCGACCCGAGGAAACGGCTATGTCAGAAAATCATAGTGATGACATCATTGACTGCATGGCGCGCATGAAAGGCGACAACCAGCCCTTCGCCTTGGCCACGGTCGTGCGCACCGAGGACGCCACCGCCGCCAAGGCCGGCAACAAGGCGGTGATCCGCGCCGACGGCTCGATGGTCGGGTTTCTGGGCGGCGGCTGCACCATCGCCGCGACCAAGGAGGCGGCCGCCCGGGCGCTGGCCGATGGCCGCGCCCGGCTCATCAGCGTGCGCCCCGCGGCGCGTCTCAACGAGGACGATGCCAGCGACAGCTACGAGTTGCATAAGAACAACTGCCCGAGCGGCGGTACCATCGATCTCTTCATCGAGCCAATCCTGCCGCGCGCACCGCTCATCGTCGCCGGCGCCTCCCCCGTCGCCCGCGCGCTCGCCACCCTCGGACGCGGTGCGGGGTTCGCCATCACTGTCGCAGCATTGAGTGAGGACCAGGATAGCTTCACCGACCCCGATTTCCGCATCGAGGGATTCGACATTGCCGCGTCGCCCGCGAGCCGCACAGGGTCGATCATTGTCGCGACGCAAGGCAAGCGCGACCGCGAAGCCCTGCGTGGGGCGCTCGAAAGCGAAGCTGCCTATGTCGGCTTCGTCGGCAGCCGCAAGAAAGCTGAGACCCTGAAAGCCCGTTTGCGCGAAGACGGCGTGTCGGAGGAGCGGATCGCCATCCTGCGCTCGCCCGCCGGCCTCGATATCGGCGCAGCTACCCCGGAAGAGATCGCCCTGTCGATCCTGGCGGAGATCGTCGAGCATCGCCGCGGCAGCGCTGAGGCACCCGCGGTCGAGGTCGGCGAGGTCGAAGGCGGAAGTTTCGAGAGCCGCGTCGTCTCCCCCGTCCTCGGCGCCTGCCAGGGCGAGGACGGCAAGCACTAGCCATAGCGGCTATCGTTAGAGATCGAACCAGCGCAGCAGCTTGCGGTACTGCACGACCGGGCCGATCGCGACCAGCACCGGCGGCGGCAACGGATCGGCGGCGAAATCCTCGGCGCACTTGCCCAAGGTCGTTTCGACGACCTTCTGCCGATCGGTCGTCGCGTTACTAATGAAGACGACCGGCTCGTCCCCCGAACGGCCCGCGCGCAGCAACCGCTCGGCGATCTCCGGCAAGTGCAGCGTCGCCATGTAGAAGACGAGCACCGGCGCCACTTCCGACAGCGCGCTCCAATCGATATCGGCCGGCACCTCACCGGTCGCGGCATGTCCGGTCAGGAAACAGACGGCGGAGTTGGTCTCGCGGCTGGTCGCCGGGATGCCGGCATAGGTCAGCCCCGCGATGCCCGCGGTGATACCGGGGACGATGCGGAACGGAATGCCGGCCTCAGCCAGCGCCAGGCATTCGTCGGCGCCGCGGCCGAAGACGAACGGATCGCCGCCTTTGAGGCGCAGCACGCGCTTGCCGGCCTGCGCATGCTCGATCAGCTTCTCGACGATATCCGCCTGTTTGGTCGAGGGCTGCCCGCCGCGCTTTCCGGCATAGATCTTCTCCGCGCGCTCGGAGATCAGCGACATCACCGCATCGCCGACCAGTGCGTCGTAGATCACCACATCGGCACGCCGAAGCGCCTCGGCGGCGACCAGGGTCAACAGACCCGGATCGCCCGGCCCCGCCCCTGCAAGGATCACGGTTCCCGGTTTGAAATCAGGCAGATAATCGGATTCGGTCATGGGACCGAACTTCTAAGCGACCCGGCAGGCGCGATCAAAAGCTTTCGGCGCCGAGCGTTAATGCGCGTCACACCTGGTGCGCCGGGCCTGCCGAGCCATATCTGCCAGCCATATCTGCTATGCGACCCGCCGTCCCGACATTTGCACTCGCCTGGCAGGCAAGCGGGACCGTATAGTCGTCACCAGGACGGTCGTTCTCGCGTCAATCCCCCAACAGCAAAGTGCCCTTAGAGCAGAGCCCCAAAGGCGACGATATGGATACACTCGACCCGGCAAGCCTCCCGCACGCCAAATTCGGTGTCGGCCAATCGGTCTCGCGCAAGGAGGACCAGCGCCTGCTGACCGGCGGCGGGCGCTATACCGACGATATCGTGCTCGAGCGCCAGACCTACGCCGTCGTCCTGCGCTCGCCGTATCCGCACGGCGAGTTGCGTGATGTCGACACCGGCCCGGCGCTCGAGGTGGACGGCGTGATCGCGGTCTATACCGGCGAGGACATGCGGCAAGCGGGCTATAACCCGCTGCCCTGCCCGCTGCCCTTGAAGAGCCATGACGGCACGCCGCTGATCGTGCCCGATCGGCACGCGCTCGCCATCGGCCGGGTGCGCTACGCCGGCGAGGCCATCGCCCTGGTGGTCGCGGAAAGCCGCGCCGCGGCGCGGGACGGCGCCGAGGCGATCGAGCTCGATGTCGAGCCGCTGCCCGCCGTCACCGATCTCGAGGCGGCGGTGGCGCCGGGCGCGCCCCAGGTGCATGACGAGGCGCCGGGCAATGTCGCGCTCGACTGGCGCTTCGGCGACCACAAGGCAATCGACGAGGCCTTCAAGAGCGCCGCGCATGTGACGCGCCTCAAGCTCGCCAATTCGCGCATCGTCGCCGCTTCGATGGAGCCGCGCGGCGCGGTCGCCGAATGGGACGACAAGAGCGAGCGCTTCACGCTTCATCTGGGCTGCCAGGGCGCCTTCGGGCTCGCCGCTTCGCTCGGCAAGGGGATCATGAACCTAGAGCCCGGCAAGCTCCGGGTGCGCAGCTACGATATCGGCGGCTCCTTCGGCATGAAGGCGCCGGCCTATCCCGAATACGTGCCGCTCCTGCACGCCGCAAAGGCGCTCGGCCGGCCCGTCAAATGGATCGACGAGCGCACCGAGAGCTTCGTCTCCGATCATCACGGCCGTCACGCGCTGGTCGACGCATCGCTGGCGCTCGACACGGACGGCAACTTCCTCGCGGTCAAAATCGAAGGGCTGGGCAGCCTCGGCGCGTACGTCGTCGGATTCGGCGCGGCGATCCCCTGCGTCAACATCGTCAAGAACGCGGTGAGCCTCTACAAGACCCCGCTGATCGGCGTCGCCACGCGCTGCGTGCTCACCAACACCACGCCGATCAGCGCCTTCCGCGGCGCCGGCCGGCCGGAGGCAAACTACTACATGGAGCGGTTGATCGAGGCCGCCGCGCGCGAGACCGGTCGCGA
The DNA here is from genome assembly GCA_037387885.1 of Alphaproteobacteria bacterium. Taxonomy (GTDB): domain Bacteria; phylum Pseudomonadota; class Alphaproteobacteria; order JAPULJ01; family JAPULJ01; genus DATKZM01. The sequence goes on from JARRKQ010000054.1 coordinate 10,970, forward strand.
CCCGGTCGAGCTTCGCCGCAAGAATGCGATCCCCGCCGATGCGATCCCGTGGAAGGCCCCTTCGAACCTAGAATACGACAGCGGCGATTTCGAGGCCGTGCTCGACAAATGCCTCGCGAGCGCCGATTGGGACGGCTTCGAGGCCCGCCGGAAAGAGAGCGAAGCGGCGGGCAAACTGCGCGGCCGCGGCATCGGCTTCTATCTCGAGGTCACCGCCCCGCCGGGCAAGGAAATGGGCGGCATCCACTTCGAGCCCAATGGCGACGTCACCATCGTCACCGGCACGCTCGATTACGGCCAGGGCCACCGCTCGACCTTCGCCCAGATCCTCTGCGACAAGCTCGGCGTTCCATTCGAAAAAGTGCAGCTAATACAAGGCGATAGCGACCAACTCTTGGCCGGCGGCGGCACCGGCGGCTCGCGTTCGGTGATGGCGAGCGGCACGGCGATCCTGACCGCCAGCGACGAGGTGATCGAGAAGGGCCGTGCGCTCGCGGGCCATTTCCTCGAAGCGGCCGTTGCCGATATCGAGTTCGGCGACGGTGCCTTCCGGGTCGCCGGCACCGACCGGGCCATCGCGATCATGGACCTCGCCGCGCGTATCCGCGAGGCGGGCGCCCTGCCCGCCGACCTGCCCGACGGGCTCGACGCGGAGCTGGTGATCGACACGCCGCCCTCGGCCTTCCCGAACGGCTGTCATGTGGCCGAGGTCGAGATCGACCCGGACACCGGCGCGACGCGCGTCGTGCGCTATTCCGTGGTCGACGATTTCGGCGTGCTTGTGAACCCGATGCTGGTCGAGGCGCAGGTGCATGGCGGCGTCGTCCAGGGCACCGGTCAGGCGCTCGGCGAGCGCGTCGTCTATGACGAGAGCGGCAACCTCGCCTCGGGCTCCTTCATGGACTACGCCCTGCCGCGCGCCGACGAGCTGCCGAATTTCGAGTTCGGCTCCCATGAGGTCCCGGCGGCGACCAACCCGCTCGGCTCCAAGGGTTGCGGCGAGGGCGGCACCTCGGGCTCGCTTCCTGCGGTGATGAACGCGGTGAACGATGCGCTCGCTTCGCGCGACGCAGCGCCGATCGACATGCCGGCCACGCCCGAGCGCGTCTGGCGGGCGCTGACCAACGGATAAGACCGACGAACGTCAGTTGAGTTCGGCCGACCAGTCGGTGGTCTCGACGATCTCGCGCAGGCGGTTGAGGAAGGCCGCCGAGTAAGCGCCGTCGAAGGCGCGGTGATCGAACGATTGCGCGATCACGCCGACCGGGCGGATGCCGATCATGTCGCCATCCTCGCTCTCGATCACGACCGGCTTCTTGCGCACGCCGTCGGTGGAAAGGATCGCCACCTGCGGCTGGTTGATCACCGGCGCCGTAATAAGCGTGCCGAACGGCCCCGAATTAGACAGCGTGTAGGTGCCCTCGGTCAGATCGTCGGGCATCAGTTTGCCGTCGCGCGCGCGCGTGGAGAGATCGCGGATCGCCAGCGCCAGGCCGGCAACGTTCTTCGTGTGCGCGTCCTTCACCACCGGCACCATCAGCCCCTCGAAGCCGAGATCGACCGCGATACCGAGATTGATCCGGCCGTGCACCACCAGGTTATCGCCGTCGATGCTGGCGTTGATGTTCGGGAAGTCGCCGATCGCCCGGCAGACCGCGCGGGCGAGGAACGGCAGGTAGGTGAGCGAGAAGCCCTCACGCGCTTTCCACGCCTCTCCATGCGCCTTTCGCGCCCGCTCGATACGGACGAAGTCCGCCTCGACGGCCTGCAGCACATGCGGGCTTGTCGCCTTGGAGGCGACCATGTGGTCGCCGGTCATCTTGCGGATCTTCGAAAGCGGGATGACCTGTCCGCCCGCCGGGATCTTAACCGGAGTTGGCGGCGCCTTGGCCTCGCTGGGTGCTGCGGCCGCTCCGTGGCGTTCGATGAACGACAGCACGTCGCCGCGCTTGATACGGCCACCGCGGCCGGAGCCGATGATCTTCGCCGCGTCGAGGCCATGCTTGCCCAACAGCTTGCGCACGACGGGCGAGAGCGGATTGCCGCGCCCATCGACATTGCCGACAGAACCGCCGCTGCTTGCATCACTTTCTATATGCGCCAGCACGTCGGCCTTGGTGAGCCGGCCCGCGCGGCCCGTGCCCGAAATCGCCGCCGGGTCGAGACGATGTTCGGCCACCAGCTTGCGCACCGCAGGTGAGAGCGGCGGCTCATCGCTCTCGGACTTGGAGACGGCTGGCGCGGCCTGTGCCGCCGCCGGTGCCGCGACCTCGGCCGCGCCATTGCTGCCATCGGCGATCACCGCCAGCGTCGTGCCGACATCGACGGTCTCGCCCTCGCCAATCAGGATCTCGGTGATGACGCCGCCCACCGGCGCCGGCACCTCGACCTCGACCTTGTCGGTGGAGACCTCAAACAGCAGCTCGTTCTCCGCGACCGTGTCGCCGACCTTCTTGTGCCAAACCGAGACCGTGCCTTCGGCCACCGTCTCGCCAAGCTGGGGCATGATGACGTTCATCGCCGGCTCGTCCCCGTGCGCCCGGTCAATCGACCGAGGTGCGGATGGTCTCCACGATGCGCTCGACCGAGGGCATCGCCAGATCCTCCAGCGCGTCGGCCGAGGGCAACGGAATATGCGGCGTGGTGATGCGCACGATCGGCCCGTCGAGGTCCCAGAAGGCTTCCTCGCTGACGATCGAGACGACCTCCGCGCCCCAGCCGCAGAGCCGCGGGTTCTCCTCCACCGTCACCAGGCGGCCCGTCTTGATGGTCTCCTCAAGGATCGTCTTGGTGTCGAGCGGCACCAGCGTGCGCGGGTCGATCACCGTCGCATCGATGCCGTGCTCGGCGGCCAGGATCTCGGCTGCCTTGAGCGCGCGCGGCACCATGGCAGCAAGCGCGACAATGGTCACATCCTTGCCCTGGCGCGCGATATTCGCCTGGCCGAGCGGCACGACATGCTCGCCGTCCGGCACCTCGCCCTTGGTCGCGTAGAGCGACTTCTGCTCGAAGAAGACCACCGGGTCGTCGTCGCGCACCGAAGAGGCAAGCAACCCAATCACGTCGGCCGGCGTCGACGGCGCCACGACCTTCAGGCCCGGCACCGCCATCGCCCAGTTCTCCACGCTCTGCGAATGCTGGGCGCCGAAGCGTACGCCGCCGCCATTGGCCGTGCGCACCACGACCGGCACCGTCACCTGACCGTCGGTCATGTAGCGCGACTTGGCCATCTCGTTCGCCACCAGATCCCAGCAGACGGCGAAGAAGTCGGAGAACATGATCTCGGCGATGGGGCGCAGGCCCGTCATCGCCGCACCCATCGCAGCGCCCAGAATGGCCTGTTCTGAGATCGGCGTGTCGCGCACGCGGTCGGGGCCGAACTCGTCCAGCAAGCCCACGGTCGTCTTGAAGACGCCGCCCGCCGCCGCGACATCCTCGCCGAGGAAGACGACGTTCGGATCGCGCTTCATCTCCTGGGCGATGCCGGCGGCGACCGCCTCGCGGTAGGTTAGTTCCGCCATGCCGAGCCTCCATCCGCCCACATCTGCGTCATCAACACGTCCTCTGACGGGGGCGACGACGCCTTGGCGGTCTCGACCGCCGCGTTGACGCGGTTGGTCACATCGGTTTCGATCGCGACGATGTCTTTTTCGGCGATGCCGAAATCGAGCATGCGCCGGCGATAGGTCGGGATCGGATCGCGCTTCAGCCATTCCTCCAGCTCGCCTTCGGGGCGATAGGTCGCGGGATCGGCGCGGCTGTGGCCGCTGTGCCGGTAGGTCATGGCTTCGATCAAGGAGGGGCCGTCGCCGGCGCGGGCCTTGGCGAAGGCGGTCTGGGCCGTGCGGTAGACCTCGTCCGCGTCGTTGCCGTCGACAACGATCCGCTCGAGCCCATAGGCCGAGGCCCGGTCGGCCGCCGGATGCTCGACCGCCGTCACCTGGCTGATCGGCGTGTATTCCATGTAGAGGTTGTTCTCGCAGACGAAGACGACCGGCAGCTTCCAGACCTGCGCCATGTTGAGCGCCTCGTGGAAGGCGCCGATATTCGTAGTGCCGTCGCCGAAGAAGCAGACCGAGACCTGGTCGGTGCCGCGGTACTGGGCCGACCAGGCCGCCCCCATGGCAATGGGAAGATGCGCGCCGATGATGGCATAAGAGCCCATCGCTCCGTGCTCGACGCTGGTCAGATGCATCGAGCCGCCCTTGCCGCCCAGGAGCCCGCACTCCCGGCCCATCAACTCGCCCAGCACGCCCTCCATCGAGGCGCCGCGCGCGAGCGTGTGATTGTGCCCCCGGTAGGTGCAGAAGGTGTAGTCCTTGGGCTTCATCGCCGTGGCGAAGCCCGCGGCGACCGCTTCCTGGCCGAGCCCCAGATGGCTCGTGCCCTTGATCAAATTCTGCAGAAAGAGATCGTAGGCCTTCTGCTCGATCTGGCGGCATTCGAGCTGCGAGATGTAGAGCTTCCGCCGCATCTCCTCGCCGATGTCGTCATTGGCGAGATTGCGGGCGAGCGCACCGCCATTTGATTTGGCTGGCGATTTCGCCGGTGCTTTCTTCTTGGCTGCCACGAGGCCTCCTCCCTTCCGGTCCGTCTGCCGTCGATCGCTTGCCCTAATACGGGTTCGCGATGGGCAGATAGTCGGCCGGGAACAGTGTGATCACGCGGCAGCCGTCGTTGGTGACGACGACCTCTTCCTCGATCCGCGCACCGGAGAAACCGTCCGTCGCCGGACAGTAGGTCTCGAGCGCGAAGACCATGCCTTCCTGGATCTCCACCGGGTCGTCCATGGAGATAAGCCGGCTGATGATCGGCCGCTCGTGCAGACCGACGCCGAGCCCATGGCCGAACTGGAGGCCGAAGCATTCCATCTCATTGGCGAAGCCGAGCTCTTCGGCCTTCGGCCAGACCTCGGCGACCTTGTCGGTGGTGACGCCCGGCTTAACCCGCTCAATCGCGGCATCGAGCCATTCGCGCGCTTTCGTATAAGCGTCGTTCTGCGACGGTGTGGCGCGGCCGATATTGAGCGTCCGGTAATAGCAGGTCCGATAGCCCTGATAGGCGTGGATGATGTCGAAGAAGGCCTGATCGCCCGGGCGGAAAAGTCGGTCGGTGAAGTTGTGCGGGTGCGGGTTGCAGCGCTCGCCGGAGATCGCGTTGATCGCCTCGATCTGCTCCGAGCCCATCTCGTAGAGCATCTTCGAGGCCTCGGCGACCATGTCGGACTCGCGCACGCCCGGCTTCATCTTCTCGCTGATCATCTGATAGACGCCGTCGACCATGGCGGCGGCCTGGTTCAGCAGCACGATCTCGTCGATGTTCTTGACCTCGCGCGCATCGAGCATGACCTGCTGGCCGTCGCGCACTTCGAGGTTCTGACGCTGCAGCTCGTACATCATCGGCGGCTCGACGATATCGATGCCGAGCGGCATGTCGGCGACCCCGGCATCGACGAGGATCTGCTTGATCTCCTCGGCGGCCTTGCGCATCAGCCCGGCATCGGGCTT
>JARRKQ010000055.1:0-35169 GCA_037387885.1 Alphaproteobacteria bacterium
TCGGCGGGGTCGGGACGTTGTGGGGGCCGATCATCGGGGCTGCGATCCTGATCCCGCTTTCCGAAACCCTGCGCGCAGAATACGGCGCCGTGCTGCCCGGCATCGACGGCGTGGCGTACGGCGCTGCGATCATCTTCGTGATCCTCGCCGCCCCGGACGGAATTTTCTGGAATCTGCGCGACTGGCTGATCAAGCGCGGCTGGTACACGCGGCCCGGCAGCGAGGGGATCGAGCCGGCCGCGGCCGCGGCGGGCGATGCGGGCAACGTCGAGCAGCTTTCCTCGATGCGCCGCGCCGAGCCGGCGCCGAGCAGCGGCACGACGATGCTCGAAGTGGCCGGCATCTCAAAGCAGTTCGGCGGCTTGCGCGCGCTCGACAACGTGACGCTGAGCGTCACCGAAGGACATATTCTGGGGATCATCGGGCCGAACGGCGCGGGCAAGACGACGCTCTTCAATGTCCTCAACGGTTTCATGCCGCCCGATGGCGGCGAGATCCGGTTCCAGGGCGAGAGCCTGGTCGGCAAGAAGCCGCATCAGGTTTGTGCGCGCGGCGTCGGCCGGACCTTCCAGGTCGTGCGCGCCTTTCCGCGCATGTCGATCCTGGAGAATGTCGTGGTCGGTGCCTTCGCCGGCGCCAAGGACGACGACGCGGCCCGCGCTTACGCCTATGATGCGCTGGTGCAGGTGGGTCTGGCCGACATGGCCGGAGCGCTGGCCAGCGGCCTGACCAACGAGCAGTTCCGCCTTATGGAGCTCGCCCGCGCGGTCGCATCGAAGCCCAAGATGCTGATGCTCGACGAGACGCTGGCGGGCCTGGGCGCGATCGAGATCGAGCGCCTGCTCGACGTGGTGCGCCGCCTGCGCGAGACCGGCATCACCATCGTCATCATCGAGCATACGATGCAGGCGATGGTGCGTCTGGCCGACGAGTTCGTGGTGCTCGACCACGGTGCGGTCATCGCGACGGGCAAGCCCGACGACGTGGTCAAGGACCCGGCGGTGATCGAGGCCTATCTCGGCAAGAAGTGGATGGAACGTGCTGCAAGTTGACGCCCTCAACGTCGCTTACGGCGGCATCAAGGCTTTGAACGGCGCCTCGCTGGAGGTGCAGGAGGGCGAGTTCGTGGCCATCGTCGGCCCGAACGGCGCGGGCAAGACGACGCTCTTCAAGACGATCTCGGGCACCGTCCCGGCGATGAGCGGCGCGGTGACCTTCGAGGGCAAGGACCTGCTCGGCGTCAAGCCGGCCCAGCGCGCCCATCTCGGCATCGCGCACGTGCCCGAAGGCCGGCAGGTCTTCTCGCGGCTCACCGTGATCGAGAATCTCGAGATGGGCAGCTACGCCGACCCCTCCCGCGAGACCTGGGGGGCCCGGTTGGAGCGCATCTATACGCTGTTCCCGGTGCTCGCCGAGCGCCAGGACCAGCTTGCCGGAACGCTGTCCGGCGGCGAGCAGCAGATGCTCGCCATCGGGCGCGGCCTCGCCTCTTCGCCGCGGCTCCTGTTGCTCGACGAGCCGTCGATGGGCCTGGCGCCCACGGTGGCCGATTCGATCTTCGAGCGCATCGAGGAGATCCACCGCGAGGACAAGGTGACGATCCTGCTGGTCGAGCAGCGGGTCGCCGAAGCCCTCGAATCCTGCGACCGCGGCTATGTGCTGGAGACCGGCCGCGTGGTGATGGAGGGAACGCATGACAGCCTGATGGCCGACGATCGGGTGAAAGCCGCCTATCTCGGCATGTAAGGCGTAGAAACCGGCGCTAGGCCGGACTGGAAGACCAAGGAGAGAACAGGCTAGACGACAATAAGAAGGCAATAAAAACAACCAGGTAACGAATAGACCGAAGGAGGTAACGGCTATGTCAAAGTTTGAAAAAGTGCATGGGATATCGCGCCGCGTATCGCTCGCGACGCTGGCGGCCGTGGTGGCTGCGCCGCTGATGATGGCGGCCGGTCAGGCGGCGGCCGAGATGAAAGAGGTCAAGATCGTTCTGATCGCACCGATGTCGGGCCCGTGGGCGCGGCAAGGCCAGTTGATGAAGCTCGGCGCCGATATGGCGATCGACGACATCAACAAGGCCGGCGGCGTCAAGGCGCTCGGCGGGGCCAAGTTCAAGCTGATCGTCGCCGATGCCGGCGACAACGCCGAGAAGGCCAAGCAGGCGGCCCAGCTCGTGCTGTCGCGTCATCCCGACGCGGTCGGCGGCACCGGGTCGTGGCTGAGCTCGTTCACCCTGGCGGTGACCGAGCTGACCGAGCGGGCGAAGCTGCCGTGGCTCACCCTGTCCTATTCGGACAAGATCACCGAGCGCGGCTTCCGCTACGTCTTCCAGACCTCGCCTACGGGCGGCACCCAGTCGCGCGGCTCGCTGCCGACGATCGTGGCGCTCATGAAGAAGTATACGGGCAAGGCGCCGAAGACGGCCGGCATCGTCATGGACAACACGGCGGCCCCGGTCAGCTACGCCAAGGCCCTGCGCGGCGGCGCGCTGAAGAAGGCGGGCCTGAAGCTGGTCGTCGACCAGACCTTCACGCCACCACTGTCCGACGCTTCGCCGATCATCCAGAAGGTGCGTTCGGCACGCCCGCAGCTCTTGTTCCTGCTGGCCTCGAACGTGCCCGACGACAAGCTGCTGGTCGAGAAGCTGGCCGAGTTCGGCCTCGGCCGCGGCCGCATCCCGCTAGTCGCCAACGGCGCCCACATGGCCGTCCCCGAGCTCTTGAAGGTGATCGCCGATCCGACGCTGCTAAACGGCATGATGATCGTCACCGCCAACTGGGGCATCAAGGGCCAGGAAAAGCTCATCGCGCGTTTCTCCAAACGCACCGGCGAGCCCTGGCTGACCCAGGACAGCGTCAGCACCTATGGCGACATGATGATCTTCAAGTACGCGCTGGAGAAGGCCGGCAAGGCCGACCGCGTGGCAGTGGCCGAGGCGATCCGCACGATGGACGTGACCGACGGTCCGGCCAAGTACTATCCGGGTGGCCGGCTGCGCTTCGAGAAGAACGGTCGTCGCGCGGGTGCGCCGCTGGTGATCATCCAGTGGCAGAACGGTAAGCCGCAGACGATCTACCCGGAGAGCGCGGCAACCGCCAAGCCGATCTGGGTGAAGCGGTAGGTCTGCAGATCAGGATCTGATGTCCTAATGAGCGGGGAAGCGGGTGGGCATCCATCCGTTTCCCCATTTCTTTGTGATTTGGTGAAAACGAAAGAGCGATCGAATGAGCGACGAGGGAGCTAGGCCGCTGGCCGGCAAGGTCGCGCTGGTGACGGGTGCTGCGCGCAATATCGGCCGCGCCATCGCGCTGGCGCTAGCCGCCGACGGGGCGTCCGTTGTGGTCAACGCGCTTTCGGCGCAGGCGGAGGCAGAGGCCGTCGCGGCCGAGGTCAATGCAGCAGGCGGACAGGGCTTTGCCTGCCTCGCGGATATCGCCGACCCTGCCGCCGTCGAGAGCATGGTGGGCCAAACGATCGACCGCTTCGGCCGGCTCGACATCCTGGTCAACAACGCCTCGATCCGACGCCTGGTGCCTTTCGCCGAGATGACGCTGGAGGAGTGGCGCGCGGTGATGGCGGTCTCGCTCGACGGGCCGTTCAACTGCGCGCACGCGGCGCTGCCGCATCTGATCGCAAGCGACTGGGGCACGATCGTAAACTTGGGCGGGCTGACCGCGCATGTCGGTGCCAAGGCGCGCGCCCATGCGGTGACCGCGAAAGCCGGCGTCGTCGGTCTGACGCGGGCGCTGGCGGTGGAGCTGGCCGAGCACGGCATCACCGTCAACTGCGTGGTGCCGGGCCATATCGACACCGAGCGTCCGGCGAGCGCCGGCAAGCTGCCGCCGCTGCCCGACACGCTCGCCGGCCGCAAGGGGCGGCCCGAGGAGGTCGCCGGGATGGTGCGGCATCTCTGCGGGCCGACCGGGCGCTACATCACGGGGCAAGTCATTCACGTCAACGGAGGCAGCTACCTGCCATGAAAGCGATCCGCATTAATGAGACCGGCGGACCGGAGGTCCTGCGCTATGAGGACGTCGAGATCGGCGAACCGGGGCCGGGGGAAGTGCTCGTGCGGCACACCGCGATCGGCGTCAACTTCATCGATACCAAGTACCGCAAGGGCGACTATCCGGCCGACCTGCCGGTGATCCTGGGCAACGAGGCGGCGGGCGTCGTCGAGGCGGTGGGCGACAGGGTGAGCGAGGTCGCGGTGGGCGACCGGGTGGCTTACGGCGTCGGCCCGCCCGGCGCGGACGCCGAATACCGGATCATGCCGCCGCGCAACCTGATCCGGCTGCCCGATGCGATCGACGACCAAACCGCGGCGGCGATGATGCTTAAGGGCATCACGGCGCATTACCTCGCGCACGGCGCCTATCCGGCGGTGAAAGGCGAGACGGTGCTGGTGCAAGCGGCCGCAGGTGGGGTCGGCACGATCCTCTGCCAGCTCCTCAGCCGGAAGGGTGTGACCATCATCGGCACAGTGAGCTCCGAGGAAAAGGCGGCGGAGGCCGCCGCGCATGGCTGCACCCATCCGGTGGTCTATACGAAGGAGGAGGTGCTGGCGCGAGTGAAGGACCTCACCGGTGGCACGGGGGTCGATGCGGTCTACGATTCGGTCGGCAAGGATACGTTCGAGACCTCGCTCAAATGCCTGCGGCGGCGCGGCATGATGGTCTCCTTCGGCACCGCCTCCGGGCCGATCCCGCCCTTCGATCTCTTCCAACTGAACCTCATGGGCTCGCTCTTCCTGACGAGCGCGGGACTTGCGGATTACACGGTGACCCGTGAGGAGATGCTCGGGCGCGCTGACGAACTATTCGCGCTGGTGATCGAGGGCTCGCTTAGGATCGAGGTAAACCAGACCTGGCCGCTCGCCGATGCCGCCGAGGCGCACCGCGCGCTCGAAAGCCAGGCGACGACGGGCTCTTCGGTGCTGATCCCATAAGAAAATATATGAGAGCAAGGAAAGGACAGGCGCATGATCCTCGAGCAACGAACCTACACGCTGCATCCCGGAAAGGTGCATGAGTTCCTGGCCATCGTGGAGGAATACGGGCTGCCGGTTCTGAAGCCGACGCTTGGCAACCTGGTCGGCTATTTCTATACCGATGTCGGCACGATCAATAAGGTCGTCCACTACTGGGCCTATGAGAGCCAGGCCGACCGCGAGGAACGGCGGACCAGGCTCGAGGCGATGCCCGAATTCCTCGATTTCGCGGGGCGGGTGCGGCCGCTGATGCAGACGATGGAATCCACCATCCTGAAGCCGGCCAAGTTCAACACCGTGCCGCTGATGAACGTCGATCCCGAATAAATCCAGGCTTTTTGGGCCCATTGTTGGATCCCAATTTGGCCATGCATTATTCGCTCCGCGCGCGGATGTGATCGCGTGACCGGCAATTCGGGTAGACAGAACAGCGCCGGCCATGGGCATAATGTCCTCTGCAAAGAGCCATGCCCGCGCGAAATACCGCAAGGGCCAATAAACAAATCAATAGGTTCCGGGGAGGATAATCATGTTGCGACGCACGGTACTTGGAATAGCTGCGCTTTCGCTGGGGGCCAGTTTGTTGGGCGCGGGCCCAACGAGCGCGGCCGAGGTCAAGATCGGCGCGGTGGCGCCGAAGACCGGTCCGCTGGCGGCCGGATCGGCCGTCACCCACTGGCCGAACATCAAGCTGTGGGTAACCCAGGTGAATGCCGCCGGCGGGCTCAAGCTGAAGAGCGGCCGGGCCAAGATCAAGCTGATCGAATACGACGACCGCACCAATCCGGGCGAGACCATCAAGGCGGTGCAGCGCCTAGCGACCCAGGACAAGGCGGACTTCGTGCTGGCGCCCTACGGCACCGGCTTCAATCTCGCGGTGGCGCCGCTCTTCGCCAAATACGGCTATCCGCAGCTCACCTCGACGGCGATCACCGACAAGATCCCCGCGCTCACCAAGCGCTATCCCAACATCTTCTTCCTGCTGGGCGACACCACGAACTTCACCAACGCGGTGGTCGACATCCTCAAGAAGATGCGCACCGACGGCAAGATCGGCAGCCGGATCGCCATGGTCAACGTCGCCGACGCCTTCGGGATCGAGCTCGCCAATGCGGCGCGGCCGGTGTTCAAGAAGGCCGGTTTCAAGATCGTCTACGACAAGTCCTATCCGCTCGGCACGCAGGATCTCTCGCCGGTGGTTAATGGCGCGAAGGCCGCCAAGCCCGATGCCTTCGTCGCCTGGTCCTATCCGCCCGACACGTTCGGGCTGACCGAGCAGGCCAAGATCGCGGGCCTCAACACGAAGGCCTTCTACACCGCCGTGGCCACGGCCTTTCCGGCCTTCGGCGGCAAGTTCGGCAAGGCGGCCGAGGGCATTCTCGGCGCCGGCGGGATCAATCCCGATACGCCGGCGATGAAGGCCTATATCGCCGCGCACAAGAAGGTCACCGGCAAGGCTCCCGATAGCTGGGCGAGCCCGGTGATGTACGCCTCGCTGCAGATCCTGCAGCAGGCGATCGAGGGCGTCGGCTCGACCGACCGCAAAGCGGTCGTCGCCTATATCAAAAGCCATACCTTCGACACGGTGGTCGGCCCGATGAAGTTTAAGAACCAGAACAACACCAAGTTCTGGACCGTGGGCCAGTGGCAGGGCGGCACATATTACGGCGTCGCCTCGACCGGGCGCCCGGGCGCCAAGCCGGTGAAGCTGAAGCCCAACTGGTAGACGGCCACGCGCGCCGCCCGGCGGTGGAACCCGGTTCCGCCCCGGGCGGCGCAGCCATTTCAGGCCTCCGCTCGCCATGGACATCATCGTCTTCGGACTGCTGCTGGGCGGCACCTATGCCTTGATGGCGCTGGGCCTGCAGCTGCAATACGGCGTCGCCCGGATCATGAACCTCGCCAACGGCGAGATGCTGGTGGCCGGCGCCTTCGGCGCCTTCTGGTTCTATACGGGCACCAAGCTCAGCCCCTTTCTCTCGATCCTCTTCGTGGTGCCGCTCGCCTTCGCCGTCAACTGGGCGATCTACCGCGTCTTGCTCCAGCCGTTGGTCAAGCGCGCCAAGAGCCATGGCCAGCTCGAGGTCGATGCCATCCTGGCGACCTTCGGGATGAGCTTCATCCTGGTGGGCCTGATGCTGGCGTTCTTCGGTGGCCGGACGTTCGAATACCTCTATCTCGCAGAGCCGGTGGAAATCCTCGGCGAACGCTACGGGTTGAACCGGATCGCCGCCTTCCTGGCCTCGGCCGCGCTGTGCGTCGTGCTTGCGGTGTGGTTGAACCGGACGCGGCTGGGTCTCAGCCTGCGCGCGGTCGCGGTCAACCCGTCGGCGGCGGGGCTGGTCGGGATCAACGTGTCGCGCGCCTCGGCGCTGGCCTTTGCGCTGGGCGGGGCGGTCACGGCGGCGGGCGGGGCGATGATCAGCGCCTTCCTGACGATGGATGCCTCGCTCGGCGTGCTGTTCACGATGAAGGCGCTGATCATCGTGATCCTGGGCGGCGTCAGCGATATCCGCGGCACCATCCTCGCGGCGTTCATTCTGGGCCTGGCCGAAACCGCCGTTGCCAGCCTGATCGATCCGGGCCTGACCCTGGCCGCGGCCTATCTCCTCTTCATCCTCATCCTCCTGATCCGGCCCCAGGGGTTGTTCGGGAGGCGCACGACGTGAGCGCCCGCGAGCGGCGGACCCTTGTCCTTGCCTGCGCGGCGCTGGGGCTGGTCGCCCTGCTGCCGCTGGTCGATACGGGGTATTGGCTCGCGATCGGCATCTCGATCGCCATGTACACGGTGCTGGCGACCTCCTGGGCGTTGTTCTCAGGCCCGACGCATTACATTTCGCTGGCGACCGCCGCGTTCTACGGGATCGGGATGTATGTCGTCGGCGGCGGCATCGGCTTTCTGCCCTTTCCGGTGCTGGTCCTGGTCGCGGCCGTGGTCGGTGCCGTGCTCTCGGCGGTCATCGGCCTGGCGACGCTGCGTCTGTCGGGCGTCTATTTCGTGATCTTCACCCTGGGCCTGGCCGAGCTGGTCCGCCAGCTCGTCGCCTGGGTGCAGACGACGCTCGGCACCAGCAGCGGGCTCTATGTGCTGACCGGCATCACCGAGCCGATGATCTACTGGCAGCTTCTGGTGCTCGCCGGGCTGGTCTATCTGATCGGCTGGCGGATCGGGCGTTCGCGGCTCGGCTTCGCGCTCCGCATCATCGGCAACGACGAGGTCGTGGCGGTCCATAGCGGCATCAACACGGCGCGCGCCAAGGTCGTGCTGTTCGTGGTCTCCGGCACCGTCGCCTCGATCACCGGCGCGATCCTGGCGCCGCGCTGGACCTTCATCGAGCCGACCCTCGCCTTCGGGGCGATGCTCTCCTTCCAGGTCGTGATCATGGCCCTCTTAGGCGGCGCGCACCGGCTCTGGGGCCCGCTCGTCGGCGTCATCCCATTCACCATCCTGTCCGACGTGATCTCCGCCAACTTTCCGAACCAGACCACGTTGCTGCTGGGCGCGGCCTTCCTGCTGATCGTCTATCTGATCCCGAACGGGGTGGTGGGCGTGCTGGAGAAGGCGGTGCGGCTGAAGGCGCGTACCGATGGCTAGCGGCGCGAACGGCCCGAACGGCGAGCCGGCGCTCGCCATCCGCGACCTCACGAAGAATTTCAGCGGGTTGACCGCCGTGCGCTCGATGTCCTTCGAGCTGGCCGAGAACGAGATGCTGGGGCTGATCGGACCGAACGGCTCGGGCAAAACCACGATGATCAATCTGATCTCGGGTGCGCTCAAGCCGAGCGCCGGCGGCATCGAGCTCTACGGCGAGGAGATCGGCGGGACTGCTCCCGCGGCGATCGCGCGCAAGGGGGTTGCGCGGACCTTTCAGATCGTGCGCGTGCTGCCGTCGCTGAGCGTGCTGGAGAACGTGGCGGCGGGCGGTGTCTTCGGTCACAGCCGCCATTGGGGCCAGGATCTCTACGACCGTGCGCGGGCGCTGATTGCGCGGGTCGGGCTCACGGTCGCCGAGAACACGCCGGTGACCGCGCTGACTTACATCGACCAGAAACGGGTCGAGCTGGCGCGCGCGCTGATCGCCGATCCCAAGGTGCTGCTGCTCGACGAATGGCTGGCGGGCCTGAACCCGACCGAGCTGCGTACCGGCATCGCGCTCATCGAGGCGCTGCGGGGCGAGGGCCGCACGATCCTCGTCGTCGAGCATGTGATGGACGCGATCCGCAGCCTCTGCGATCGTTGCGTGGTGATGAGCAGCGGCGAGCGGATCGCCGAGGGCACGCCGGCGGAAGTGCTCGCCGACGCCGAGGTGATCCGGGCTTATCTCGGGGACACCGATGCCTGATGGAACGATGCTCGAGGTAAAGGATCTTTCGGTCTTCTACGGCCGACACCGGGCGGTGGAGGGCGCCTCGGTCACGGTCTCGACGGAGGAGATCGTCGTCATGCTGGGCGCCAACGGGGCCGGCAAGAGCACTTTCCTCCGCGCCATCGCCGGGCTCACCCCGGCAGCAAAGGGCAGCGCGGTGTCGATCGACGGCCGCGACATCACCGCAAGCCCGCCGCACGAGATCGTCGAGGCGGGCATCGCGCTGGTGCCCGAGGACCGGGGCGTCTTTGCCGATCTGACCGTCCGCGAGAACCTCGCGCTGGGCGCCTTCCCGCAGCGCGCGCGGGCGGACGAGGCAGCGAACCTGGAGCGCGTGCTCGCGCTCTTTCCGCGCCTGGCCGAGCGCCGCAACCAGCTCGTGCGGACGATGAGCGGGGGTGAGCAGCAGATGGTGGCGATCGGCCGTGCCATGATGTCGGCGCCTGCGATCCTGCTGCTCGACGAGCCGTCGCTCGGCCTGTCGCCGATCCTCTGTGGCGAGCTCTTCCGCTCGCTGGCTCGGGTGAAGGAGACGGGGGTCGGCATCCTGCTGGTCGAGCAGAATGCGCGGCAGGGGCTTGCGATCGCCGACCGCGGCTATCTGCTCGACAACGGCCGCATCACCGGCGCCGGCACCGCCGAGGCGCTGGCCCAGGACGAGGCCGTGCAGAAGGCCTATCTCGGCGCGCATTAGAGTGCGATCTGTAGGGATTGCTCATATTCCCTCCCCCCGCTGGGGGGGAGGGGATCATTGGATGAGCACTGTGGAGCTTTGTTGGCGCGCCGCCCCTCAATCCGCCATGTAGTTCAGCGCATCCAGCAGGTATTGGCGGAAGCCGGAGTAGTTCTCGATCATCGGGAAGTGGCCCATCCCTTTCATGATCTCGACCCGCGAGCCGGCGATCGCCTTGGCGGCGGCCTGGGTCATCTCCGGCGTGCAGGAATAATCGAACTCGCCGGTCAGCAGCGAGACCTTGCACTTGTTGGTGTCGATGCGCTTGAGGTCGTCGCGGACGTCCCAGTCGAGACTGTAGTAATAGACGTCGCCCTGATAGATGCCGGGGCCGGATTGGCTGTAATACCACCAGTTCTCGCGGCGGCTTTCCTCCGGGCTGGTCGGCGCGCAGAGGCCGTAAGTGTAGCTGGCGCAAAGCTCGCCGCCGTGGATTGCCGGGTGGTGGAGGTATTCGTTGTAGCGGCCGGGCGCGTAGGCGGCGCTTTCGAGGCCGACGATGCCGCGCAGCTCGTCCTGATACTCGGCCGCCACCTTGAGCACGATGGCGCCGCCCATCGAGCAGCCCATCACGACCGGCCGGTCGAGCTCGAGCGCCTGCCAGACCGCGCGGATGATCGCCATGTAGCTGTCGGTGGTGAGGCGGTAGCGCGTCAGCCACCAGTCCTCGGGCGGATTGGAGCGGCCGTGCCAGGGCATGTCGAAGGCGATGACCCGGTATTCCTTGGTGATCTCTGGGTCGTTCAGCACATGGCGGAACTGGCGGCTGTCGGCGCCGGCCGTATGCAGACAGAGGAGGGGGATGCCCTGGCCCGCTTCCTCGACGAAGACGCGGCTCGTCGATCCGTTGTAGCTGACCGGCAGATAGCGTCCGGTGATCGGCTCGAAGTCAGGCATGGCTTGCCCCCATCTCGCGCATAATGTTCATCATCCGGTGCAGCGCCCGGGCGTTTTGCATGGCCACAAGCGTGTCGCCCTCGATGTTGAACTCGGGGACGCGCATCAGCATGGCGAAGAAGTCGTGGTAGAGCGGCTCCGGCTCGGGCGCCAGGAACTTCGCCCAGATCTCGTCGGGCGCGCGCAGACCGAAGCTCGAGCGCACGTCGAGGCCGGGGGATTCGACGATATCGGTGATCTTGCCTTCCTCGACCTTGAGCACGACGCGGTGCGTGCCGACCCCGAGCTCGATCGAGGTGTCGAACCAGTGGCCGACCACCGACATTTCCTTGTCGGCGTTCACCTTGTCCTTGAAGCCGGTCATCCAGTCGAGGCTGGGGAAATCCGCCATCGCACGCCTCCCATGAGATGTTCTTTTCGCCAGTCTAGAGCGCGAGGGCGGAAGGCCAAAACGCCGCGGCGTTATACCTGTTATCGCGAAAGCGCTGGCTGACGGGCCTTGGGCAAACGCGGGATAGTCGTCCGCGACAAGACACCAAACGCCCAGGAGGATCCAATGAGCGAAGACCAAAATGCCGAGTCGTGGTCGCAAGACGGCCTGAGCATGCGCAAGGCCGTGCTCGGCGCGGACTATGTCGAGAATTCGATCAAGAATGCCGACGACTTCACCCTGCCGTTGCAGGAGATCTCGACCAATTTCTGCTGGGGCTGGCTGTGGACGCGCGAGGAGCATATGCCGCGCAAGATGCGAAGCCTGCTCAATCTCGCCTTCCTGACCGCGCTCAACCGGCCGCACGAGCTGGAGATGCATCTGCGCGGCGCGCTCCGCAACGGCGTGACCAAGGAGGAGATCCGCGAGGTCTTCCTACAGGCGGCAATTTATTGCGGTTTCCCGGCCTCGGTCGATGCGCATCGGACGGCCAAGAAGGTCTTCGCCGAGGAGGGAATTGAGTAAGATGCGGCAATCGCGGCGGGTAACGATATTAGGGGGGATTTGAGCATGGCCGATCCAATCGTTTTTGTCGGGCTCGGCAATATGGGGCGGCCGATGGCCGAGAACCTGGTCAAGGCGGGCCACGATCTGGTGGTTTTCGATACGGTGGCCGAGCGAGTCGACTACTTTACGAAGCTGGGCGCGACCGCGGCCAAGGATCTGGTCGACGTCGCGAACCAGTGCGAAACCGTCTTGATGAGCCTGCCGGTGCCTGAGGTCGTTCGCACCGTGGCGATCGGCGAGGGCGGCCTCGTGCACGGTTCGAAGATGACGCTTTGCATCGATCTTTCGACCACCGGCTCGGGCATGGCGACGGTCGTCGGCAAGGGGCTGAACGACGCCGGCAAGCTCATGCTTGACTCGCCGGTCAGTGGCGGCACGGCGGGAGCGGCGGCGGCCACGGTCGCGGTCATGGTCTCTGGCCCGCGTGCCGAATACGAGAAGGTGAAGCCCGTCCTCGATGTGATCGGCAACGTCTTCTTCGTCGGCGAGAAGCAGGGCCTCGGCCAGACCATGAAGCTGATCAACAACGTGTTGTCGGCGACGGCGATGGCGATGACCTCCGAGGCGATGGTGCTCGGCGCCAAGGCGGGGCTGGAGCCGGAGACGATGCTCGACGTGGTCAATGCGGGCTCGGGACGGAACACGGCGACGACCGACAAGTTCCCCAACCGCATCCTGCCGCGGAAGTTCGATGCCGGCTTCTCAACGGGTCTCATGCACAAGGACGTGGCACTGTTCCTGGATGAGGCCGCGCTCTACGGCGTACCGACCTGGGTCGGTCACGCGGTCCACGACATGTGGCAGTTCGCGCTGATGCAGGACGGCGCGGATGTCGACTTCACGACTATCGTGAAGCACGCCGAGGGCTGGGCCGGGGCCGAGCTCAAGGGCAAGGGCGCGAAGTAGGGGTCTAGCCTCGATCTAGTCCTGGCCGTCGAAGGCGAAGCGGAAGCCGTCGCCCTTGGTGCTCGCCACCCGGCCGGCGGTCGGCGTGGGGAAATGCGCGGGCATGACGAGCGTGCCCGTATCGGCGTAGCGTTCGAGGAACTGGCGGCGTGTTGCGGCTGACTGTTTTGGGTCGACGCAGAAGACGCTGTTCCATTCCGGATGCGCGCATTGCAGGGCGTGGTGCATGAGGTCGCCGCTCAGGACCGCATCGCCGCTGCCCTTCCTGCTGCCTTCGACATGCAGGCAGAGATGGCCCGGCGTGTGGCCGGGCGTGGGCTCGAGCGTGACCGCGTCGTCGATGCCGTAGTCGTGCTCGATGAATTCGGCCAGGCCCGCTTCGACGACCGGCAGCACGCTGTCTTCGCCGTAAGGATCGTCGGGGAAGTCCGGTTTCCGCCACTCGGCCTCCCAGAAATCGTACTCGGTGCGGCCGAAGAGATACTTGGCGTTCGGGAAGGTCGGCACCCAGCGGCCGTTCTCGAGCTTCGTGTTCCAGCCGACATGATCCACGTGAAGGTGCGTGCACATGACGAAGTCGACCGCTTCGGGCTGCACGCCGGCCGCCGCCAGCGCGTCCAGGTACGGCCAGGTCTTCCTGTCGTAGCGGGGCTTGCCGGGGCGCGGCTTGTCGTTGCCGCCGCAGGTATCGACGACGATGGTGTGGTGGTCGGTCTTGATGACCAGGCTGTGGAACGCCATCACCAGGCAGCCGGTTTCGGGATCAAGCAGATGCGGCTGTAGCCAGCCGAGATGCGGAGCGACGGCCTCGGGCGTGGCGTCGGGCAGCAGCACCTCGGGCGCGATCAGCGGCATCTCGAATTCGAGCACGCGCGCGATCTCGACATCGTCGAAACTCCACCGGCTCACCGGACTATGCGCTCCTTGATATTTATTGGGGGGATGCTGATGGGATGGGGCGGGGCGCCGCTATTTCGCGACGAGCTCGTGCGTCTCCTCCCAGGAGGTGCCGAGCCATTCGCCCGATTCGACGAGACGCTTCACGTCCGCCTTGATCACGTCGAGCACGGTGCGCGCGGCGAGCGAGAGCGGGCGCTGCGTCGTCGTCGCCATCACCATGGTGCGTGAGATCATGGGCTCGACGATGCGCCGGGCCGACAGGCGGCCGCCGGCGACGCGGCGCGAGATCGCGGCATAAGGCTGGACCATGTAACCGACGCCCGTTTCGACGAGCTCGAACATGGCCGATGACACATCGACCTCGAACTCGATGTTGAGCGTGTAGCCCTCGCGGGCCGAGATCGTGTCCATCAGGATGCGCAGACCGTGCGGCCGGCTGGGCAGGATGAGCGGCAGCTCCACCACCTCGGCGAAGGTCACGGTGTCCCGGGGGTTCTTCGTTTCGCTCGGCGGTTCGACCAGAAACATCTGCTCGGTGACGAGCTGGTCGGTGGTGAGGTTCCCCGAGCGCGGCGCGTCGTAGATGATCGCGAGGTCGAGCCGGCCCGACATCAGCCACTCGTAGACATGGCCGGAAAAGCCCTCGGAGATGCGGAGCGAGATGTTGGGGTAGCGGTCGCGGATGTCGCGGACGAGCGAGGGCACCAGGACCTGGCCGAGCGTCGGCGGCACCCCCAGGCTCACCGTGCCCGAGGGATTGTCGCGCAGCATGGTGAGATCGTTCTTGATGCGGTCGGCCTGCTCGACCATCGACTTGGCATAGGGGAGCAGGCGCTCGCCCGCCTCGGTCACCACGACGCCGCGGCCGTTGCGATAGAAGAGCGGCGCGCCGAGCTCGGTCTCCAAGCTGCGGATCATCCGGCTGAGCGCCGGCTGCGCCATGGCCAGTACTGCCGCCGCCTTCGAAAAGCTCCGAAGATCAGCGACATGCACGAAGTAGTTAAGCTGTTTGATATCCATGATCGCGCCGCATGAGACCTGCCTGGGTCAGAACGGCGTGTAATATATCACAGTTCCCGGGAATTGTTTCGCATGTCGGAATAGCGCGAACCTACCCCGTGGCGGGTTGCGGCGACGCGGTTTTTGCCGGCGCCTTGCCGCTGCCCCGGATCAACACGCAAGCCGTCAGATCGCCGGTCACGTTCACGACCGTCCGGCTCATGTCGAGGATGCGGTCGACGCCGAGGATGAGGATGAGCCCCGTGGTCGGGATGCCGAAGCCGGCGACCACGGTGGACAGGATGACGATGCTGATGCCGGGCGTACCCGGCGCTCCGATCGAGGCGGCGACGAGCGTGATGACGATCAGCGCGAGGTCGCCGCCCGAGAGATCGACGCCCGCGATCTGCGCCAGGAACATGACCGCGATCGCCTGATAGAGTGCGGTTCCGGCCATGTTGATGGTCGCCCCGAGCGGCACGACGACGGAGGCGATGCGCTCGGGCACCTTGAGCTTGGAGACCGCGGTCTCGATGGTCACCGGCATCACGGCGGCCGAGCTCGAGGTCGAGAAGGCGAGAAGCTGCACGCTTGCGATGTTCCGCGCGAAGGTCCAGGGGTTCTGGCGGGCGACGATCAGGATCAGCAGCAAGTAGAGGGCATAAATGAGCAACAAGCCGACAAGGACCGTGAGGCAATAGGTGCCGAGGCCCACCAGGGTTGGTAGGCCCACCTTGGAGACGGCTTGCGCCATCAGGCCGAACACCGCCCAGGGCGTCAGCATCATCGCCCAGCGGACGATCGCCATGGCGATGCTGAGGAGCGCGCCCATGAATTTGATGAACGGCTCGGCCTGTTCGCGGCCTGCCTGGCGCGCGGCGAGGCCCAGCAACACGGCGATGACCACGATCGCCAGCAAGTCGCGGTCGAGGATCGCCTTGGTCGGGTTGGTGGGGATGAGGCCGACGATGTAGTCAGGCACGGGCTTGGCGACAGGCCGCTTGGCCGGCACCGTGTTGGTCTTGTCCGTCGTGGCCGCGCCTTCGATCTGCGCCGGCATGGCGACCTGCTTGCCGGGCTCGATCGCCTTGGCGAGCACGAGCCCGATGGCGGCGGCGAGCACCGTTGTCGCGACCACGAAGACGAGCATGCGCGTGCCGACGCGCTTCAGCTCCGCGCCGCTCGACGAGCCCACCAAGCCCTGGATGATCGAGGCGAAGACCAGCGGTTCGAGCACCAGGGTGATGAGGCCGAGGAATATCTTGCCGGGAAGCGCGAGCCAGCGGCCGATGGCATCGGCGGTGTCGGGGTCCACCCATTTCAGGTCGGGGCCGATGACGGTGCCGACCACAATGCCGGCGACGAGCGCTATGACGACCTGTAGCCACAGCTTGCCGCGGACCCACAGCTCGATGCGGTCCGCAAAGGATCGTATGGTCGAGTCTCGGCGCGGTTCGGCCATACCCGACCACAACACAAGCGAAGGCCGACCTCAACATCCGCTGACTGCTCGAGAAGCGGACGATCGCGCCGACACGTTTCACGTCGAGCTGATCAAACCCTCCCATTACGACGACGACGGATACGTCATTCAGTGGCAGCGCGGCGTGCTGCCCTCGAATTCGCTCGCCTGCTTATGGGGGCTCGCGGCCGACGCGGCCGAGCGCGATGTTCTCGGCGCCGACGTCAAGATCGAGGTCAACGCCTACGACGAGGCCAATATCGTGGTCCCGGTCGACGCGATCGTGGCCAAGATCAGACGAGCCGGGGGCAAGGGCTTGGTCTGCCTGGTCGGCGTGCAGTCGAACCAGTTCCCGCGCGCGGTCGATCTCTGCCAGCCGTTTCTGAAGGCCGGCATTCCGGTCGCGATCGGCGGCTTTCATGTGAGCGGCCTGCTCTCAATGATCGACGGCCTGACGCCGGAGCTGAAGGACGCGATCGACCAAGGCATCTCGCTCTTCGGCGGCGAGGCCGAGGGCCGCATGGACGGCGTCCTGCAGGACGCTTATGCGGGCGAGCTCAAGCCGATCTACAACTATCTCGCCGATCTGCCCGATCTCACCGGCCAGCCCCTGCCGTTCCTGCCGGCCGAGATGCTGCGGCGGACCATCGGCAGCTATTCGAGCTTCGATGCCGGGCGCGGCTGCCCGTTCAAATGCAGCTTCTGCTGCATCATCAACGTCCAGGGCCGCAAATCGCGCACACGCAGCGCCGACGAGGTCGAGGCCCTGGTCCGCGCGAACGCGGCGCAGGGCATCACCCGCTACTTCCTTACCGACGACAACTTCGCGCGCAACGCCAATTGGGAGCCGATCTTCGACCGCCTGATCGAGCTGAAGGAGCGCGAGGGCATCGAGATCAAGTTCATCATCCAGGCCGACCTGATGGTCCACC
Organism: Alphaproteobacteria bacterium; assembly: GCA_037387885.1. Taxonomy (GTDB): domain Bacteria; phylum Pseudomonadota; class Alphaproteobacteria; order JAPULJ01; family JAPULJ01; genus DATKZM01. The sequence continues at coordinate 17,187 of JARRKQ010000055.1, forward strand.
GGATCAAGGGCTTCGTCGACAAGGCGGCGGCGGCGGGGTGCCGCTGGGTCTTCATGGGTCTGGAGACGGTCAATCCCGACAATCTGCTGGCGGTCAAGAAGCGCCAGAACCAGATCATCCACTACCGCGAGATGCTGCTGGCCTGGAAGAAGGCCGGGGTGGTGACCTTCGCCGGCTACATCCTCGGCTTCGAGGACGACACGCCGGAGTCCATCCGGCGCGACATCGCCTTCGTCCAGCGCGAGCTGCCGATCGATATTCTGGAATTCTTCATCATGTCGCCGGCGCCGGGCTCCGAAGATCACAAGCGCGCCTACGAGGCAGGCGTCTGGATGGACCCCGACCTCAACAAGGGCGACACCGAGCACGTCGTGGTCGAGCATCCGCGCATGAGCAAGGCCGAGTGGCAGGGCATCTATGAGGAGGCCTGGCGCCTCTACTACAGCGACGAGCACGTCGAGCGCCTGATCCGGCGCGCCTATGCCTGCGGCATCAAGCCGGTCAGCATGGTCCAGCAGATCCTCTCCTATTGGGGCATGCAGCGCTTCGAGGGCATCCACCCCCTGCAGGGCGGCATGTTCCGGCGCAAGGTGCGGACCTCGCGGCGGCCGGGCATGAAGCGCGAGATGATGCTCACCTTCTATCCCCGCCGGGCCTGGCAGATCGCCTCGACCTATGTGCCGTACATGTTGTACGGCCTGAAGCTGCATCGCCTGCGGCACCGGATCCAGCGCGATCCGGCGGCGCGCAGCTACACCGACGCCTCGCTTCAGCTCGACGTGCCCGCGGATGTCGAGGACGGCGGTCCCGAGATCACGCCGACGCCGGTTCTGGCACCGGTCGAACGGCCGGCGGCGTAACGCTCAGGTCGCTTTCGAGCCGCTGGCCGTATTCACGCCGACGCCGCCATCGACGGGCAGGATCACGCCGGTGATGTAGCCGGCTTCGTCGGAGGCCAGGAAGAGCGCGGCATTTGCCACATCCCAGCCCGTACCCTGGCGCCCGCCGAGGGGGACGTAAGCGGCGCGCTCGGCCTCGATCTGGGCGCGACTGCGGCCGGTGGTTCGCGCGCGCACATCGACGCCCATCGGCGTATCCATCAGCCCTGGCAGGATGCAGTTGGCGCGGATGCCGTATTTCGCATTCTCGATCGCGAGCTGCTCGGTGAGACCCAGGAGTGCGGTCTTGGTCGTTTTGTAGCCGACCAGCGGATAGATGGTGCGCGCGGCCATTGAGGAGATGTTGATGATGGCGCCGCTCTTCTGCGCGCGCATGATCGGAAGGGTGTGCTTGCAGGCGAGCACCATGCCGCGCAGGTTGATGGCGACGACGCGGTCGAAGGCCTCGACGGTGATCTCGGTGATCGGCGCGTCGCCGCCCTCGATGCTGACGCCCACGTTGTTGTGAAGGATGTCGATGCGGCCCCAGCGGTCCATGCAGGCGTCGACGGCGGCCTTGATCGCGGCCTCGTCGGTGACGTCGGCGGCGATCGCGGCGGCCTCGCCGCCCTTCTCCGCAATCATCGCCGCGGTTTCTTCCGCCGAGTCGAGGTCTCGGTCGACCGCCAGCACCTTGGCGCCTTCGCGCGCGAAGGTGATCGCGGTGGCGCGGCCGTTGCCAACGGTCTCGCCCGGCGTCTGGCCGGCGCCGAAGATGATCGCAGTTCTGTTTTCCAGCCGCATGGCCGCCTCCCCGGGATTGTTCTTTTCTGGCTCATATCGGGGCCCAAGCCCCGCTGCCGGTCAAGGCAGAACAGTTATCGCGTACTCCCACATGGCTGCATTGCCATACCTGCTTTGTCTATGGTCATCGGGGCGGTGGCCGCTAACATCGGGCAAAGCGGCGGGACTATGCGGGGCAGGCAATGAGCGGCGATATCGATTTCGGCCTTGCGGGCAAAGTGGCGATCGTGACCGGCGGCGGGGCGGCGGGCGACGGCATCGGTAACGGCCGCGCCGCTTCGATCCTGCTCGCCCGTGCCGGCGTGAAGGTGCTGGTGGTCGACCGGTCGGGAGCGGATGCCGCGCGGACCGTCGAGATGATTGCAGACGAAGGCGGCGAGGCGGCCTCCTTCGAAGCGGACGTCACCGACAGCGCGCAGTGCGCGGCGATGGTCGCGGAGGCGACCGGCACATGGGGCCGGCTCGACATCCTCGACAACAATGTCGGCATCGCCAGCAAGGGGACGGTGGTCGAGGAGGATGAGGAGCAGTGGCAGCGCGTGATGCGCACCAATGTCGACAGCATGTTCCTCGCGGCCAAGCACGCGGTGCCGGCGATGGTCGCGGCCGGCAATGGCGGGGCGATCGTCAACGTCTCGTCGATCTCGGCGCTGCGGCCGCGGGGGCTCACGGCCTATTCGACGTCGAAGGGCGCGGTGATCGCGCTGACCAAGGCCATGGCGGTCGATCATGGGCCGGACGGGATCCGCGCCAACTGCGTGGCGCCGGGGCCGGTCTACACGCCGATGGTCTACGGCCCCGGCATGTCGGAGCGCGGCCGCGAGATGAGGCGCCAAGCCTCGGTGCTTGGCCTCGAAGGGACCGGTTGGGATATCGGGAACGCCGTGCTTTATCTCTGCTCGGATCTGGCGCGTTTCGTGACCGGGCAGGTGCTGATCGTCGATGGCGGGGCGACCTTGCGCGGGCCCTACCGCGAGCCGGACTGACGGTGAGGAGGAAAATCCTTGAAGGACATATATGAAGCGGGCGCGCGGGTCGGCGCGCTTTTGAAGGAACGAGGCGAGACCATTGCCGTGGCCGAATCCTCGGCGGGTGGACTGATCTCGGCGGCCTTGCTGGCGGTGCCCGGCGCCTCGGCCTATTTCCTCGGCGGCGGGGTGATCTATACGCGCGAGGCGCGGCGGGTGCTGCTGGGCCTGCCCGACGAACAGACCCGGATGCGTGGCGCGACCGAGGAATACGCCCAGCTCGTCGCTCGGACCATCCGTGAGAACCTGGAGACGACCTGGGGGCTCAGCGAATCGGGAGCGACGGGGCCGACGGGCAATCGCTACGGCAACGATGCGGGCCATGCCTGCTTCGCACTGGCGGGACCGGTCGAGCGCGCGACGACACTGGAGACCGGGATCGCCGACCGCGAGGAGAACATGCGCCGCTTCGCCATCGCCGCACTCGAATATCTTGAAGCGGCGCTGAAGGACGGCTAGCGCGGCGCCTTATCGATAACGGAGTTTGCGAATGTCAGCAAATGGCAAGACCATGCGGGCGGTCGAGGTGGGCGGCATCGGCCTCGACACGATCAGCCTCGCCGAGCGGCGCGTGCCGCAGCCGGGTCCGGGCGAGATCCTTGTTCGCGTCAAGGCGGCGACGCTCAACTACCGCGACCTCGCCATCGTGCACGACAAGTACAAGCCCGGCCATCCGCGGCCCTACGTGCCGTGCTCCGATGCGAGCGGCGAGGTGGTCGAGCTGGGCGCGGGCGTCACGCGGTTCAAGGTCGGCGACCGCGTCGTGCCGACGTATACGCAAGGCTGGATCGACGGCCGCCCCACGCTCGAGCAGCGGGCGGAGCGCACGCTCGGCGTTCCGCTGACGGGGGTGTTGCAGGATTTCGTCGCCGTTCCCGCCGAAGACGCGGTGACCGCGCCGGAGCACCTTTCGGATATCGAGGCGGCGACGTTGCCGATTGCGGGTCTGACCGCCTGGTCGACGCTTCAGGACGGCGGGGTGAAGCCGGGCGACTGGGTGCTGGTCGAAGGCACCGGCGGGGTGGCGCTGTTTGCGCTGCAGTTCGCCAAGCTCGCGGGCGCGAAGGTGCTGGCGCTGTCGTCGAGCGAGGAGAAGCTCAAGCGGGTGCGCGATCTGGGGGCCGATGCGACGATCAACTACCGCGAGGTGCCGGAGTGGGGTGCGGCCGCCAAGGAAGCGATGGACGGCCAGGGCGCGGATATCGTGATCGAGACCACGGGCAGCACGCTGTCCCAGTCACTCCTGGCGGCGGCCTACGGGGGGTATATCGGCGTGATCGGCTTCGTCGGCGGCTTCGAGGCGAAGGTGGACGTGCGCCAGGTGATCATGCCCATGGCGCGCATTCACGGGATCGCGGTCGGCTCGCGCACGGGGTTCGAGGCGATGAACCGCGCCATCGCCAATCATGGTCTCAATCCCGTAGTCGATCAGGTGTTCCCGCTCGAGGATGCGACCGACGCCTTCGCGCGGATGGAGCGCGGGGGCCACTTCGGGAAGATCGCGGTCAGCTTCTGACGCGGGGCAACCGCTAGAGCGTGCCCATGCCGCCTGAATTGTACTGCTCGATCGCCTCGACGATCTCCTCGCGGCTGTTCATTACAAAGGGGCCGTAGGAGGCGATCGGCTCGCGGATCGGCGTGCCGGCGAGGTAGAGGAGATCCGTGGGGCCGTCGGTGCCGCCCGTAAATGTTACGTCGCCCGGATCGATCCCGAGAAGTGATACTTGCCCGTCGCGCGCCGAGGCCTGGCCGGCCGAAATCGCGATCTCGCAGGCGCCGCCGAAGATATAGACGAAGGGATTGTGCCCCGCGACCGGCGCGTGGCGCCAGACCGCGCCGGGTTCGATCCGGGCGTGGATCAGGCTGATCGGCGTGAGCATCGAAACCGGGCTCGACTGCCCCGCCGCCTCACCGCCGATGATGCGCAGCGTGACGCCGTTGCCGGCCTCGACGGGTGGCATCTCCGGCGCGCGCAGCATCTGATATCCGGGCGTCGCGGCCTTGTCCTTGCGCGCCATATTGAGCCAGATTTGAAAGCCGTCGACCGTGCCACCGGCGGCCTTGAAGGCATCGGGTGGGATCTCCGAATGCACGATGCCCGCGCCCGCTGTCACCCATTGCACGTCGCCCGGCGCCAGCACCGCATGCCCGCCGGCGGAATCGTAATGCTCGAGCTGGCCTTCGAGCATGTAGGTGATGGTCTCGAAACCCTTATGCGGATGCGCGGGGAAGCCCCAATCGGTCTCGCGCACATCGCGCGGCCCGAAATGGACGAAGTAGATGAAGGGGTCGAAGGGCGGCGAGCGGTCCGGCGAGAAGAGGCGGCGGGCCGGCATGCGGTCGGGTCCCAAGGCGCGCTCGGTATCGAACACGAAGGGGAGGGTGATCGTCTCTTGGGTCGAGCTTGTGGGCGAAGTGGGTTCGTTCATGACGCTACCTGAAGGCCTTCACCAGCGCGTCGGCGCCGCTGCGCAGCACCAGCAGGTCGATGCCGACGGCGACGAAGGTGAAACCCCAGTCAATATAGCGCCGCGCCTCGTCGTGGTTGGCGGTGAGGATGCCGCCCGGCGTGCCGACGGCTTTGAGCCGCTTGATCGCATCCTCGATCCGCGCCTGGACGTCCGGGTGGCTGGGCTGGCCGATATGGCCGAGCGAGGCGGCGAGATCGGAGGGGCCGATGAAGACGCCGTCGACGCCTTGCGTGTTGGCGATGGCTTCGAGCTCGTCGAGCGCCGGGCCGGTCTCGACCTGGGCCAGCAGGCAGATCTCGCTGTCGGCGGTCTTGAGGTAGTCGGTGACGCGGCCGTAGCGGGCGGCGCGGCCGCTGCCGGTGACGCCGCGAATGCCGGCGGGCGGATAGCGGGTCGCGGCGACCGCGCGGGCCGCTTCCTCGGCGTTCTGGACGTAGGGCACCAGAAGCGTTTGCGCGCCGATGTCGAGGACGCGCTTGAAGAGCACGGCGTCGTTCCAGGCCGGCCGCACGCTCGGCGTGGCTGTGCCGCCGGCGAGGGCCTGAAGCTGGGAGAGCAGGCCGGGGACCTCGTTGAATAGATCTCCGCCGCGATGTTGCTGCAGAGGCTGCTCCAGAGACCGATCTGGAGCGTGCCGTTCGCGATGGCGGCCTTGAAGGCGTTCTTGGGCAGGTCCATGGATTTGGCTCAGACGAACTGGACGGAGACGCCGCCGAGCTCGCCGAAATCGGCGTGCAGTGTGTCGCCGGGCTCGGCCCAGACCGGCCGGATGAAGGAACCGGATAGCATGATATGGCCGGGCTCGAGCACGGTGCCGAAGGGCGCAACCTTGTTGGCGAGCCAGGCGATGCCCATCGCCGGATGGCCGAGCACGCCGGCGGCAATCCCCGTCTCCTCGATCTCCGAGTTGCGATACATGATGCCGCCGACCCAGCGCAGATCGACATCCATCGGCCCCACTGGCCGGCCGCCGATGACGATGCCCGCCGCAGCACCGTTGTCGGAGACGGTGTCGAAGATCTTGCGCGGGTTCTGGATGCGGGCGTCGATGATTTCAATCGAGGGAACGACGTATTCGGTCGCGCGCAACACGTCGAGCAGGCCGACGCCGGGGCCGTTGAGCGGCTCGCCGAGCACGAAGGTAAGCTCGCATTCGACGCGCGGCACGCAGTAATCGGCGTGGTTCACCTTGGCGCCGTCGGCGACCATCATGCTGTCGAGGAGGTGGCCGTAGTCGGGCTCGTCGATCTGGGTTGAGCGCTGCATGGCCTTGGAGGTGAGGCCGATCTTGTGGCCGATCACGCGTGCGCCGGCCGCCACCTTCTGCGCCGTCACCTCGCTCTGGATCGCGTAGGCGTCCTCGATGGTGATGTCGGGCCAGGTGGTGGAGAGCTGCACCATCTGGGTGCGGGTCTTTTCCGCCTCGATGAGCTGGGCTGCCGCCTTTTTGCGGTCGTCGTCGGAGAGCACGGGATTTCAGTCCTTTCGTCTGCGGCCCCGGAGGTCGGCATATCTGGTACTAGGTTTACCGCGTCCGCCGGTTCATCCAAAACGGCGCGTGAAATGGACAAGCGGGGCCGTCTGGGCGAGATTGGCGGCGGAAAAGCGCATCAGGCGGGCCGGCACGACGCCGGGGATGAGGGGGACCATTTCGGGCATGACACTCAGCAACGATCGACCGGTGATCCTCGTCGGCGGCGGAATCGGCGGGCTGACCTTGGCCGGCACGCTCGCCAAGTTCGATGTGCCGTTCCTGTTGCTGGAACAGGCGCCGGAGCTGGGCGAGGTCGGGGCCGGCATCCAGATCGGGCCCAACGGCGTCCACGTGATGCGCTTCCTCGGCATCATGGAGGCGCTGAACGAGCTCGCCTGCCTGCCGCCCGCCTACAACGCGCGCGACTGGAAGACCGGCAAGATCCTCTACAGCATGCCGCGCAACCCGCAGTTCGCGGAGAAATACGGCGCGCCTTATTACCAGATCCACCGCGCCGATCTTTTAAACACGCTGCAGACCGCGGTGCCCGCCGAGCATATTCGCCTCGGCCAGCAGGTGACCGGTCTGCGCGAAGAGGGTGATACGGTCGTCGTGGAGACGGCATCGGGCGAACGCTTCGAAGGGTCGGCGGTGATCGGCGCCGACGGCATCCATTCGGTCGTGCGCGAGACCCTCTTCGGCCCCGAGAAGCCGCGCTATACCGGTATGGTGATCTACCGTCTGACGGCGGAAACGGCGGCGCTCGAGGGCGATCTCGCGAAGATCGGGCCCGGCACATACCATGGGCCGCACGGCCATGTGACGATCTATCCGATCTCCGCCGGGCGGCGGATCAACTTCGCCGGGGCCTTCGAGATCGCCGAATGGCAGACCGAATCCTGGTCCCTGGAATGCAGCAAGGACGAGGTGCATGCCGCGTACGAGGGCTGGCATCCGGATCTGCACGGTCTCATCGACGCGACCGAGCGCATCAACAAATGGGCGCTCTTCGACCGCGATCCGATGCCGCAGTGGACCAAGGGCCGGGTGAGCATCCTGGGCGATGCCGCGCACCCGATGCTGCCCTTCATGGCCCAGGGCGCCTGCATGGCGATCGAGGACGCGTACGTTGTAGCGGCGCTGTTGGCGCGTATGGGCGATCCGGTGGCGGCGCTCAGGGCCTATGAGGACGCCCGGCGCGAGCGCACGGCCAAGGTCCAGATCGGCGCGCGCACCCGCGTCGTCGCGATGCACGAGCCCTCGCCGATCGGCCGCGCCATGCGCAACCTCAACTACTTCGTGAGCGGGCTCTTTCGCCGCGAGGGCAAGCGCTTCGATCCCGACTGGATCTATGGCCTGAACGTCGTGAACGAGTTTCCGGGCCCCGCCAAGGCGGCCGCGTGAGGATCCCAGGCAAAGGAGTAACCCCATGACCACAGCCATGATGACGGCCGGTGTCGCGACGGAAGACGGGCTTGTCGTCCGCGAGGTGCCGCGACCGGAAGCCGGCCCCGAACAGGTGCTCGTGCGTGTCCGCGCGGCGGGGCTGAACCGCGCCGATCTGGGCGCCGCCAAGGCCCTCTACCTGCCGGGCGGGGCGGGGATGAACAAGCCGATCGGGCTCGAATGGGCGGGCGAGGTCGTGGGCGTCGGCGAAGGGGTGTCCGGCATCAAGGAAGGCGACCGCGTGCTCGCCTCCGGCTCGGGCGGCTATGCCGAATATGCCGTTACCGATATGGGGCGCGTGCTGCCGATCCCGGCCAACAATATGAGCTACGAGCAGGCGGCCGGGCTGCCGATCGCCCTCATCACCATGCACAACGCGGTGGTCACGCAGGGACGGTTGGCGAAGGGCGAGGCGGTGTTGATCCAGGGCGCGAGCTCGGGCGTCGGCCTCATGGGGATGCAGATCGCCAAGGCGATGGGCGCGGAGCTGGTGATCGGCAGCTCGACCACCGATGCTCGGCGGGCGCGGCTCGGCGAGTTCGGCGCCGACCTTGCGATCGATTCGAGCGACGGGGGCTGGGCCGATCAGGTGTTGGAGGCGACCGGCGGCGACGGCGTGCATCTGATCGTCGACATGATTTCCGCCGGGGTCATGAACGACAACATGAAGGCGACGCGGGTGCTCGGGCGCATCGTCAATGTCGGGCGGCTCGGCGGCTTCACCGGCGAGTTCGACTTCGATCTGCACGCCCGCAAGCGCATCGACTATATCGGCGTCACCTTCCGCACCCGCTCGATCGAGGAGGTGCGCGAGATCGTGTGGCGCATGCGCGAAGATCTCTGGGAGGCCGTCACCGCGGGCGACCTCTCGCTGCCAATAGACAAGACCTTCGCGCTTAAGGACGCCGTCGCCGCGCAGGAGCATATGCGCGCGAACGAGCATTTCGGGAAGATCATTCTGACGGGTTGAGGGCGGCGGTCCGAGAGCTCACGCCCACCAGACATCGAAGAGGTCGAGCATGACGGTCGCAGCGATCAGGGCGGTGACGTCGCTCAGCTGCTGGGCGGCACCCAGGACGTCGCCGGTCGCGCCGCCGATCTGACGCATGGCCAGGGCAGCGAACACTCCGGCGACGACGGCGACCGCGGCGGCGGCGATGATGCCGCCCATAGGCCCCAGCGCGGCGATGGCAACGGCGGCGGCGATAAGGGTCGTAACGACTGTGTTCGCGGCGCCCGGCCGACCGGCATCGGCGCCCAGGCCCGACGACCTGGCCGCCGGCAGCGCCGCCATCAACGGGACCATCGCCGCGCGCGACAGGACCGCCGCCGCGATGATCGCCGCCAGCGCGGCCAATGGCTCCTGCAGCGCTTCGATCGCCGCCAGTCGGCCCGCCATCACGAGGATCAGGGCAAGCACGCCGTAGGTGCCGATGCGGCTGTCGCGCATGATCGCGAGCTTCTTCTCGCGCTCGAAGGCGCCGCCGAACCCGTCGGCGACGTCGGCGAGCCCGTCCTCGTGCAGCGCGCCGGTCACGAGCACCATCGCCGCAACGCCGAGGATGGCGGCGAGCAGCGGCGGCAGGTCGAGCGCGAGCGCTCCGGCGGCAATGCCGCCGCCGATCCCGCCGACGACGAGGCCGACCATCGGGAATGCCCAGCCCGCGCGCCCGAGATCGCCGCTCCCCGCATCCGCCGGATGGCGGATGCCGAGCCGGGTCAGGAACGCAAAGGCGACCCGGAGCGACCACAGCGGTCTGACGCGCGGTTCAATCCCCGGCTCAACACTGGGCTTTGGCGGGTTGCCGGAAGCCATGCTAGGACTTGCCTCGACAATGAAACCGAAGGCTAGGATGCACGCGGCGCCAGGGCCGGTGCAAATGAAACCCGGCCGATAACGATCGAGGGAGAGGCATGAGCACACTTTCGACGCAGGATATCTGGGCGATGTTTGCCGATATGGACGGACGCGACGTGGCCGCCGCCGAGGCAGCACGCGCCCGCCAGGCCATCCTGACCAAGCCCGCCGGCTCGCTCGGTCGTCTGGAGGACCTGGCCGTGTGGCTCTGCGCCTGGCAGGGCCGGCATCCGCCGCGCCTGAAGGACGTCTCCTGCCTCGTCTTCGCCGGCAATCACGGGGTTGCGGCGCAGGGCGTCTCCGCCTTTCCGTCCGAGGTGACGGCGCAGATGGTCGAGAATTTCGAGGCCGGCGGGGCGGCGATCAATCAGCTTTGCGGCGCCATGGGCGCGAAGCTCGCCGTGCTGGCGCTGGAGCTCGAGCGGCCGACCGACGATTTCACCCAAGGCCCCGCCATGAGCGTCGAGGACTGCAACCGCGCCTTCCAGACCGGCTACGAGGCGGTGGACGGCGACGCCGATCTTCTGCTCGTCGGTGAGATGGGGATCGCGAACACCACCTCAGCGGCCGCGATCTGCGCGCTGCTGCTGGGCGGGGAGCCGGAAGACTGGGTGGGGCGCGGCACCGGCGTCGACGATGACGGGCTCCGCCGCAAGGCCAAGGCGGTCGAGGCGGCACTGGCGCTGCATGGTCCCGTGCTTGCCGAGACGCGTGATCCGATGGAGGCCTTGCGCCGGGTCGGCGGCCGCGAGATCGCGGCGATGGCCGGGGCGATCCTGGCCGCGCGCAAATTGCGCGTTCCGGTGATCATCGACGGCTTCGTCAGCTCCGCCGCGGCGGCCGTGTTGCACAGTGCTGGCGACGGCGCGCTCGATCACTGCGTTGTCGGCCATGTCTCGGCCGAGGCGGGGCATCGGCGGCTCGTCGAGGCGCTCGGCAAAGCGCCTTTGCTCGATCTCGGCATGCGCTTGGGCGAGGCGTCGGGTGCGGCGCTGGCGCTCGCGGTCGTGCGCGCGGCGGCGGTCACGCATACCGGCATGGCGAGCTTCGGCGAGGCGGGCGTGTCGGAAAAATCGTGAGTGATTTGCGCCTGCATTACGAACCGCAACGAAACGCGCGACGAAAAACTATGAAGCGGCCCAACAGCCGTGATAGTGTCGACGCACCGATGGGGAGGAAGCCGGTAAGTCTCTTGCGTCACGTTCGTGAGACGGCGATTCCGGCGCTGCCCCCGCAACTGTAAAGGGTGAGGCCTCGGCACGGGCCACTGGCGAGCGATCGCTGGGAAGGCGCCGGGGCCATCGATCCCTAGCCAGGACATTCTCCGTCGGCGATGAAGCCTTGGATGCGTCGGGTGTGACGCAAGCAAAGGGAGATACTTGATGGCTCAAAAAGTTACTGCGAAAGCTCTGCCAGTCGGCGAACGCATGTCGGTGATCGCGCCGGTGGCGCTGGCGCTGATGGCCGGGCTGTTCCTGCTTTATGGCGCCGGGTTTGCCCAGTCGGCCGCGTTGCACGACGCGGCGCACGACGCACGGCACGCCTTCGCCTTCCCCTGCCACTGATCTGATCCGATGATCAGGCGTATGTTCCTCGCCGCCATCGCGGCGGGGCTGCTGGCTGGCCTGCTGATCACGGCGGTCCAGACCATCACCACGACCCCCATCATCCTGCACGCCGAGACCTATGAGAAGGCGGGCGATGCGCACAAGCATAATGCACTGCTGCCGGATGGCGGGCTCGTTCGAACAAACGCGGGCGGCTTGGTTCAGCTCGCTCATGCCGGGCATGGCGGCAAGCCGGGGCACACCCACCCCCTCGCCGATGCGGGACACGGCGGCAAGCCGGGCCACACGCATCAGCACGCGCATGGCGACGCGGCCAAGGCGACTGGCAGCGGCGCCGAGATCGGCGGCGGTCTGGAGCGGCTGTTCTATACCGGGCTCGCCAATCTGATCATGGGTGTCGGCTTCGCGCTGTTGCTCATTGCCTGCTTCGCGCTTTACGGCAAGCCGGTCACCCCAAGGCAGGGCGTGCTTTGGGGCCTTGCGGGCTTCGCGGTCTTCACGCTGGCGCCGGGACTTGGGCTGCCGCCGGAGGTGCCCGGTTCGATGGCCGCCGAGGTGACGGCCCGGCAGATCTGGTGGGCCGGCGCGGCGGTGGCCGCGGCGGTCGGCCTTTGGCTGATGGTGTTCGCGCGGCAGGACGCGCTCAAGGTGCTGGGCGTGGTCGTGGTCGCGGTGCCGCACATCATCGGTGCGCCCCAGCCGGCGGAGATCGGCGGCGCCGTGCCGCCCGAACTCGCGGGCCATTTCGCCGCTGCCTCGATCGTCGTGAGCGCGATCTTCTGGGCCTCGCTCGGCTGGCTCGGCGGCACGTTCTGGCAGCGGCTGGCCCCTACGGAAACCGACTAGCGTGAACCGTCCGGGTGATCCCGGGGCGGGGAGCGGAGGAGGCGGTCATGTCGGCGGCAAGCGGTCATAGCCCCGGGGTGTTGGGCGCCGTAACGTTGGTGCTGGGCGGGGCGCGATCGGGCAAGAGCGCGCATGCCGAAGGGCTGATCGCCAGGCATGATGGTGCGCCGGTCTACATCGCCACCGCCGAGCCGGGCGACGACGAGATGGCCGACCGCATCGCCGCCCACCGCGCGCGGCGCGGCGAGGGATGGCGGACCGTCGAAGCGCCGATCGAGCTAGCCGATGCGGTGCGCGCCGAAGCCGGGCCGGGAAACGCGGTGCTGGTTGATTGCCTGACGATCTGGCTCTCGAATTTGCTGTTCGCGGCGCGCGATATCGATGCGGACATGGCCGGGTTTATGGACGCGTTGAGCGAGGTGGAGGGACCGGTGGTGCTGGTCTCGAATGAAGTAGGGCTCGGCATCGTGCCGGAGAACGCGCTCGCGCGCGCCTTCCGCGATCACGCCGGGCGGCTCAACCAGATGGTCGCGCAGGCGGCCGACACGGTCGTACTGGTGACGGCGGGATTGCCGATGACGCTCAAGCCCGCCAACGAAACGGAGAGGACCGTATGACGGCGACCGGTAAGACGAATGCCAAGATAAACGGCAAGATCCCCGCCACGGTGATCACCGGCTTTCTGGGCGCGGGCAAGACCAGCCTGATCCGCCATCTGCTGGAGAACGCCAACGGCCGGCGGCTCGCGCTGATCATCAACGAGTTCGGCGATGTCGGCGTGGACGGCGATATCCTGAAGTCCTGCGGTATCGAGGGCTGCGGGGAGGACGACGTGATCGAGCTCGCCAATGGCTGCATTTGCTGCACGGTGGCGGACGATTTCCTGCCGACCATCGAGGCGTTGCTCGACCGGCCCGACCCGCCCGATCATATCGTCATCGAAACCTCGGGCCTGGCGTTGCCCAAGCCGCTCGTCACCGCGTTCAACTGGCCCGAGGTGCGCACGCGCGTGACCGTGGACGGCGTGGTCGCGGTGGTCGATGGCCGCGCGGTCGCCGACGGTCTCTTTGCCTCCGACCCTGAAGCCGTGCAGCGCCAGCGCGAGGCCGACGAGGCGCTCGACCACGAAAGCCCGCTTGAGGAAGTTTTCGAGGACCAGATCCAGTGCGCCGACATGATCCTGCTCAACAAATCGGACCTGCTCGACGATAGCGCGCTCGAAGCGGCGCGCGGCAGCATCGCCGAACATATGCGGCCCGCGGTCAAGGTCGTGCCGACGCGCCACGGCTCGGTTGACGCAGCAGTGCTGCTGGGTCTCGAAGCGGCGGCGGAGGGCGACCTCGCGTCGCGTCCCTCGCATCACGACGACGAGGAGGAGCACGATCACGACGATTTCGAGAGCTTCGTCCTGGAACTCGATGCGATCGACGCGCCGGGTGATCTGATTGCGCGGCTGAAGCCGGTCGTCGATGCGCATGGCGTGCTGCGCGTGAAGGGATTTGCGAATGTGCGCGACCGCGACATGCGTCTCGTCGTCCAGGGGGTCGGCGACCGCATCCAGCATTACTACGACCGCGATTGGGGCGCGGACGAGGACCGGACGACCCGGCTCGTGCTGATCGGTCTGATGGGGCTCGACCGCGGGGCCATCGAAGCGGCGCTTGCCGGTTAGGCAAACAGGTTTGCGATGCATCTTCTCTCGACACGGCCGGGTGAGGTCACCGACGGATCGGAAGCCGTCGATCTCGGCCAGTCGCCGGGGGACATCGTCATCCTGTCGGCCGCCGATACCGAGCTCGCCTGTCTGGCCAATGCGCGGCGCGGTTTGGGCGAGGATTTCCCGGCGCTGCGCCTGGCGAACCTCATGCAGCTCGGCCACAACATGTCGGTCGATGTCTATGCCGAGGGGATCGTGCGGCAGGCCAAGCTCGTCATCGTGCGGCTGTTGGGCGGGCGATCCTATTGGTCTTATGGCGTCGAACGGATCGTCGATGTGTGCCGCGCGGCGGACATCCCGCTGGCGCTGCTGCCCGGCGACGACCAGCCCGATGCCGAGCTCGACACGCTCTCGACGCTGCCGCGCGAGGAGCGCCACAAGTTTTGGCAATACGCGGTTCATGGCGGCATCGAGAATGCGCGCAACATGCTCGGCTTCGCTGCGTCGCTGATTGGGTATGAGAGTGACTGGCGGCCGCCGAGCCCGTTGATGCGCGCGGGGCTCTACTGGCCCGGACGCGACCAGCCGGCGCTCGACGATCTGGCGGCAGAGTGGCGGGCCGGAGCGCCAGTGGCGGGGGTGATCTTCTATCGCGCGTTGGTGCAGGCGGCGAATGTGGCGCCGGTCGATGCGTTGATCGAGGCGCTGCGGGGGCAAGGCCTCAACCCATGCCCGATCTTCGTCTCCAGCCTCAAGGATCCGGTTTCGGCCGAGATCGTCCGCGAGGCTTTCGCCGATCATCCTCCGGCGGTGATTCTGAACGCGACCGGATTTGCGGTCTCGACGCCTGGCGCGGTGCGCAGCGCGACACCCTTCGATGATGCCGATTGTCCGGTGCTGCAAGTCGTTTTCGCGGGATCGTCCGAGGCCGTCTGGCGCGAGCGTACCAACGGCCTCAGCCCCCGCGATCTTGCGATGAACGTGGTGTTGCCCGAGGTCGACGGACGCGTGCTCAGCCGCGCCGTCTCGTTCAAGACCGAGGCACGCTACGACGAGCTTTCCGAGATATCGCTCGCGGCGTATGCGCCGGTGCCCGACCGCATCGACTTTGTGGCAAAACTTGCGACCAAATGGGCAGAGCTGCGCGCGACGAAACCGGCCGACCGGCGTATCGGCCTCGTGCTGGCCAACTATCCGAACCGCGACGGCCGGCTTGGCAACGGTGTCGGGCTCGACACGCCGGCGAGCGTCATCGGCATCTTCGACGCGCTTGCGGATGCTGGCTATGCGGTGGGCGAGGTGCCTGCCGACGGGAATGCGCTCATGGCACGCTTTCTTGCCGGACCGACGAATGCGCTCGAGCCTGGTGCCAAACGAAAAGGCGGCGAGCGGTTGTCGCTCGACGACTACAAAAGGTTTTTCGCGGAATTGCCAGAGGCACTTCGTGACGAGGTGACGGAACGGTGGAGCGCGCCGGCGAAGGATCCTTATTTCGACGGCGAGGCGTTCGTGCTTGCGGTGCATCGCTTCGGCAACGTGGCGGTCGGAGTGCAGCCGGCGCGTGGCTACAACATCGATCCGGCGGCGAGCTATCACGATCCGGCGCTGGTGCCGCCGCATGCGTACTTCGCCTTCTATGCCTGGCTGCGCTGTGAGTGGGACGTCGATGCGATCATCCATGCCGGCAAGCACGGGAACCTCGAATGGCTGCCGGGCAAGGCCGTAGCGCTCGCTGAGACCTGCTATCCGGAGGCGGCGCTCGGGTCGATGCCGCACATATATCCCTTCATCGTCAACGATCCGGGCGAGGGCAGCCAGGCCAAGCGGCGGAGCTCCGCCGTCATTATCGACCACCTGACCCCGCCGCTGACGCGCGCCGAATCCTACGGGCCGCTCAAGGATCTGGAGCAGCTCGTCGACGAGTACTACGAGGCGGCGGGCGTCGATCCGCGCCGGCTCGACCTGCTGCGCAAGAACATTCTGGAGCTCAGCCAAGCGATCGGGCTCGACAAGGATTGCGGCATCGTCGCGGCCGATGGCTCGGACGAAGCGCTCGCCAAGCTCGACAATTACCTATGCGAGCTGAAGGAGATGCAGATCCGCGACGGGCTGCACATATTCGGCACGGCGCCGACGGGCCGGCTCCTGACCGACCTTCTGGTGGCGCTCGTGCGCGTCCCGCGCGGCGCGGGCGAGGGGGCGGATGCTTCGCTCATTCGGGCGCTTGCGGCCGATCTCTCGCTCGGCGCGTTCGATCCGCTCGACTGCGAGATGGGCGCGACATGGACTGGGCCTCAGCCCGATGTGCTCTCGGGCGATGCGCCCTGGCGCAGCAATGGCGATACGGTTGAACGCCTCGAGGACCTGGCTGCCGCGTTGATCGCCGGTGAGCGTGATGCGGCGCCGGACTGGGCGCGGACGCGGGTGGTGCTCAAGCACGTCGAAGAGTCCGTGCGCCCAGCCGTCGAGGGATCGGGCCTGGCGGAACTGAAGGGCCTGCTTGCAGGCCTCGACGGGCGCTTCGTCGAACCGGGGCCGTCGGGTGCGCCGACGCGCGGACGGCTCGACGTGCTGCCGACCGGCCGCAATTTCTATTCGGTCGATAACCGCACCGTGCCGACGCCGGCCGCCTGGATGCTCGGCTGGAAATCGGCGAGCCTGCTGGTCGACCGGCACCGCCAGGAACATGGGGCGTGGCCGCGCAGCATGGCGCTCAGCGCCTGGGGCACGGCGAACATGCGTACGGGCGGCGACGACATTGCGCAGGCGCTCGCATTGATGGGCGTACAGCCGAGCTGGGATGCGGCGTCACGGCGCGTCACGGGTTTCGAGATCATGCCGGCGAGCGTGCTCGGACGGCCGCGTGTCGATGTGACGCTTCGTGTCTCGGGCTTTTTCCGCGATGCGTTTCCGAGCCAGATCGATCTGTTCGACTCCGCCGTACGTGCGGTCGCCGCGCTCGACGAAAGCGATCGGGAAAACCCGATTGCCGCGCGGTTTCGCACGGATCGCGCGGCGTTTGTCGCGGATGGAATGACCGCGGACGAAGCCGAACGCCGCGCCGGCTACCGCGTGTTCGGATCAAAGCCGGGCGCGTACGGCGCCGGCTTGCAGGCGTTGATCGACGAGCGCGGCTGGGAAAGCGACGCCGATCTCGCGCGCGCGTACATTGCCGATCTCGCGCGCGCGTACATTGCATGGGGCGGGTACGCGTACGGCTCAGGCGCAGCGGGCGCGGCTGAGCACGGACTCTTCGAGTCTCGGCTGCAAGGCGTCGAGGCGGTGGTGCACAACCAGGACAACCGCGAGCACGATCTGCTCGACAGCGACGATTATTATCAGTTCGAAGGCGGCATCGCGGCGGCCGTACGTCATGTCTCCGGCACGCAGCCGGCGATCTACCACAACGATCACAGCCGTCCCGAAACCCCGAAGGTGCGCACGCTTGGCGAGGAGATCGCCCGGGTCGTGCGGGCACGCGTGGTCAATCCCAAATGGATCGAGGGCGTGATGCGCCACGGCTACAAGGGCGCCTTCGAGATCGCTGCCACGGTCGACTATCTCTTCGCCTTCGCCGCCACGGCGCGGGTCGTCGCCGATCACCACTTCGATGCGGTCTTTGAGGCCTTCATCGCCGACGACCGGGTGCGCGGCTTCATCGAGGAGAACAATCCGGCCGCCGCACGCGAGATCGCCGAACGGCTCGTCGAGGCCGAGGAACGCGAACTCTGGCGGCCCAAATCGAACAGCGCGGGGATGACGCTCCGCGCGCTCGCTGGGCGCGCCCAGGATGGAAAGCGCAGTGACGCTGCGGGTATGGAGGCTGCGCAATGACCGATCAAACCCAAGACGACTTCGCCCGCGCCAACGAGAAGGCCCGCAAGAAGAAGGCGGCGCGCGACAAGATGATCGCCACCAAGACGATCGAGAAGGGCTTGCTGATCGTCCATACC
>JARRKQ010000056.1:0-16065 GCA_037387885.1 Alphaproteobacteria bacterium
AGGGTGCGCTTGATGGCGCACATCATGTTCAACTCGGTTTCCGACTTGTAGCGGCGGATCTCCTCGCGCTTGGCGGCCGAGCCCGTGCTCGGCGCTGAGCGAGCCGCCGAGCTCGGCGACGATGTCGTGGACGATCTCGTTCATCTCCGCCCAGCGTGCCATGAATTCGTCACGGCCCATATCGAGCGGCTGGGAGAGGTTGTAGTGGACGTTGCCGTCGCCGACATGGCCGAAGGCGCAGGGCCGGACGCCGGGCATCGCCTTGGTGACGGCGGCATCGGCGCGGGCGATGAACTCGGGAATGCGCGAGACCGGCACCGAGACGTCGTGCTTGATCGAGCCGCCGGCGGACATCTGCACCTCGGGCACCGCCTCGCGGATGCGCCAGATCGCCTGAGCCTGCGCGCCGCTGTCGGCGATCACCGCGTCGAGGACCAGACCGTCGCTCATCGCCGTCTCCAGGACCTCTTCGAAGGCGCCTCGAAGTGGCCCCGGGCCTTGCGCCGAGGTGAGCTCGATCAGGAGATATTGCGGCGGCGGCGCGGCGAAGGGATCGCGCACGTCGGAGCCGAACTCCAATGCGATCTCGATGCAGAAGCGCGACATCAGCTCGAAGCCGCTGACGGCGTCGCCCGTAGCGGCGCGGGTGCGGGCCAGGAGATCGACGGCGGCTTGCGGGTCGGGCAGGCCCACAAGGGCCGTGACGGTGTCGTTTGGTTTCGGGAAGAGCTCGAGGACCGCCGCGGTGATGACGCCCAGCGTGCCTTCGGCGCCGAGGAAGAGGTGCTTCAAGTCGTAGCCGGTGTTGTCCTTACGGAGACCACGCAAACCGTCCCAGATCTCGCCCGACGGCAGCACGACTTCGAGGCCGAGGACGAGGCTGCGCGCATTGCCGTAGCGCAGCACCCCCGTGCCGCCGGCATTGGTCGAAAGATTGCCGCCGATCTGGCAGGTGCCTTCGGCGCCCAGCGAGAGCGGAAAGAGCCGGCCCGCCTCGTCCGCCGCCGCCTGGATGTTGGCCAGGATGCAGCCGGCCTCCACGGTGATCGTGTCGTTCAGCGGATCGAGCGCGCGGATGGTATTCATGCGCGCGGTGCTGAGCACGATCTCATGGCCATGCTCATGCGGCACGCCGCCGCCAACGAGACCGGTGACGCCGCCTTGGGGCACGACGGAAATCGCGTGCTCGTCGCACACCTTCATCACCGCTGCGACCTCTTGCGTCGAGGCCGGTTTGACCACGAGCGCCGCGCGGCCGTGCCAGAGCTGGCGCGGCTCCTCCAGATGCGGCGCCATCTCGGCCGGATCGTCGATCCAGCCCTTCGGCCCGACGATGGCCTTGATGGCGTCGAGCGCGGCTTGCGGCGGCGCCTTTGCGGCGGTGGGCGGCTTGTTCATGGGATACGAGGTAGCGCGGGGCGGCCAAAGGAGCAAGGGTGAGACCAATTGGCGCGAGCGGCCTTCGTCCTTCGCGATGGCGCTTTCGCGCCTCCTTAGGATGAAGGCCTTGTCTGCAAGCGCGCCGATTCTTGCTTCACCCTGAGGAGCCGCCCAAAGGGCGGCGTCTCGAAGGGCCCGCAACCGTGCCGCAGCTCCGCTCTCCCGCAAGCGGGAGAGGCGAAATTGCGGGGGCCGCATGGCCATGGCCTGCGCAAGGGCGTTACGATGCGCCATGCCCGATGCCGAGACCGACCAAAAGAAGGGATTTCCGCGCCACAAGCTGATCGGCCTCGTCCTGGGGCCGCTCGCGGCGCTCGCCGTGTTCGCGAGCCCGCCGCCCGCCGGGCTATCGCAAAACGGCTGGTGGATCGCCGGGATCGGGCTATGGATGGCGCTGTGGTGGATGACGGAAGCGCTGCCGCTCGCGGTGACGGCGCTCTTGCCGCTGATCGCCTTCCCGTTTCTGGGGCTGCGCGGTATCGAGGCGACGACGCCGTCCTATGCGCATCCCCTCATCTTTCTTTTTCTCGGCGGCTTCCTGCTCGCCCGGGCGCTGCATGCCTGGGAGCTCGACCGGCGGATCGCGCTCACGGTTCTGCGTTTCGTCGGCACCAACCCGCGCGGCGTGATCTTCGGGCTGATGGCGGTGACGGCGTTCCTCAGCATGTGGGTCAGCAACACCGCGACGACGATGGTGATGCTGCCGATCGGGCTGTCGATCGTCTCGACATTTGGACAGGACGGCGGTGGAGACGACGACGTCGCCCCTGCCCTCCTCCTCGGCATTGCCTATGCGGCGACCATCGGCGGCATGGGAACGATCATTGGCACGCCGCCCAACGCCCTCTTCGCCGCCTTCATGGCGAAGTCGCACGGCGTCGAGGTGAGCTTCTTCCGCTGGATGCTGATCGGCGTGCCGCTGGTGATCGTGCTGTTGCCGATCGCCTGGCTCGTGCTGACCCGGATCACCTTCAGGATCCCCGGCCGGGCGGGAGCGGAGACCGGAACGGCGATCACGCAGACGCTCAGATCCCTGCCGCCGGTCTCGCGGGCCGAGCGCATGCTGGTGGTGCTGATGAGCCTGGTCGCCGCCGCCTGGATCTTCCGACCACTGCTCGCGGACCTGCTACCGTGGCTCAAACTGTCGGATGCGGGGATCGCGGTGACGGGCGCGGTGCTGCTGTTCGTTCTGCCGGTCGACCTGAAGCGTGGCCGCTTCCTGCTGTCGTGGCGCGAGGCGATGGGCATCCGCTGGGACGTGCTGATCCTCTTCGGCGGCGGCCTTGCGCTCGCCGCGGCCATCGGCGAATCGGATCTGGCGCGCTGGATCGGCGCACAGCTCGTGGGGCTGAAGACGCTGCCGGTCATCGCGCTCCTGCTGGCGGTCGGCGTGCTCATCGTCTTCGTCGGCGAGCTCGCCAGCAACACGGCGATGGCGGCGGTCTTCCTGCCCGTCGCCGGCGCGACCGCAATCGGCATGGGCGAGCCGGCCTTCGTGCTCACGCTGCCGGTGGCGCTCTTCGCCACGCTCGGTTTCATGCTGCCCGTCGCGACCCCGCCCAACGCCATCGTCTTCGGCAGTGGTGCCATGGAGATGCGGCACATGCTGCGGGCCGGGGTGATCCTCGATGTGATCGGCATTGGTGTCGTCGCGCTGGCCATCGTAACGCTCGGCCGCTGGGTCCTGGCGCCGGGCTAGACCGCTCAGTCTTTCGCGGCGGCCCGTCGCAGCCGGTCGTTGATCGCGCGGCCGAGGCCCTGCTCAGGCACAGGCATCGTGGCGATGCCCGACGGTTCGCCCGCGTCGAGCGCGTGGAGGTGGGCAAAGAGATTGGCGGCGGCTTCAGTGAGATCACCGGATTCGCTGAGATTGAGGACCGTCGCGAAACCGGGCGGCACGTCGGACCCGAAAGCGAGCAGCGCCTCGCCGGGGCGCGGGTCCTCACTGCCGAGGCGGAGCGGCGTCTCGGGCGCATAGTGGCTTTTCAGCTGACCGGGTGCGCGGACGCCGTCGCCGCCATCGTCGATCTCAAGCGTGCCGATCTCGGCCTCGATGGCCTCGGCGGTGACCGCGCCGGGTCGCAGCAGGGTCGGCGTCTCGCCCGACAGATCGAGCACGGTCGATTCGATGCCGACCGGACAGGCGCCGCCATCGAGGATCAGCGCGACCGCGTCGCCCAGGTCTTCGGCGACATGCTCGGCGTGGGTGGGGCTGACCGCGCCCGAGCGGTTGGCGCTGGGCGCGGCGACCGGCCGGTCCGCGGCATTGAGCAGGGCATGCGCGACGGGATGGCCAGGCACGCGCACGGCGATGGTGTCGAGCCCGGCGCTGGCGAGCAGCGAGACCGGGCAGTCGGCGGCGCGCGGCAGGACGAGGGTCAGCGGGCCGGGCCAGAACTTGGCCGCGACACTGCGCGCGCGGTCGTCGAAGGCGGCCACCGCCCCGGCTTTCGCGAGTGACGGCAGATGCACGATCAGTGGATTGAAGGACGGACGGCCTTTGGCTTCGAAGATCGCAGCGACGGACTTGTCGTTGGTGGCGTCGCCGCCGAGCCCGTAGACCGTCTCGGTCGGAAAGGCGACGAGCGCGCCACCGCGCAAGAGATCGGCGGCTTTCAGGATCGCTTCGTCGACCGCCGGCACGACGTTCGCCGGCTTATCTTGTGTGCTCGACGTCTTGCGGGGTTTCGCCACGGGAGGGACCTCAACAGCGAAGAGCCGTCACCGATCGTGACGGCTCTTGCGATCTGTTCGATCTTTGAACGCCAACCGCCACCCGCGGTGATGACCCTGGCGCCTCAGTTACCGCACGGCAGTGCGGCAGCTCAATCCGGGCTAAACCCGGTCGGTAGGTCAAATTGTAGCGGGCAGGTCCGTTCTCCTTACCCGGTCTTTACTATGCGCCGATTCGATTCGCGCTTCAAGCATCGCCCCCCAATTAGGTATCTCGTCCTGTCGCGGCGAAATGCGGGTTGCGGAAATCGGGCTTGCCATAGGTGAGCTCCTTGCCGTCGAGCGTGCGGACATGGCCGCCGGCCGCAGCAAGCACGGCATGCGCGGCGGCGGTGTCCCATTCCATCGTCGGGCCGAGACGCGGATAGAGATCGGCCTTGCCCTCGGCGACCAGACAGAACTTGAGCGAGCTGCCGGCGGCCAGAAAGTCGGTCACGATCTTGTCCTTGAGGTAGGCTTCGAGCTCGTCCTTGTTGGCGTGACTGCGACTGGCGGCGACGGCGATGCCCTCGGCCGGTGGAACCCGCGCCGCGATCGGACGGTGCGCGCCGCCATCGTCGCACATGGTTGCGCGGCCCGGCCCGCCGTGTGGGAGTATGGCGGCGTAAAGCGTGCCCTGCGCCGGCACGCCGACCACGCCCAGCACGGGCGCCCCGTCGTCGATCAGGGCGATGTTGACGGTGAACTCGTCGCGGTCGTTGATGAACTCGCGGGTGCCGTCGAGCGGATCGACCAGCCAGAAGCGTTTGCCGACCCGCGTCGGCGCGAGACCCTCGGCGACCTCCTCCTCGGTGACCACCGGAATGTCGGGCGTGAGCTTGCGCAAGCCCGCGGCGATGATGGCATCGGCGTCGCGGTCGGCATCGGTGACGGGGCTGTGATCGTCCTTGCGGTCGATCGCGACGTTGTTGCGGTAGTAGCTCATGATCGCCTCGCCGGCCTCGCGCGCCAGCGCCTCGACCGCATCGAGCAGGCCGGGGGTGATGGCGGTATCGGCGGAAGCGCTCACGCACGGCCCCCATGAATGAGCCGCCACAGCATTTCCGGCGTCGCCGGCATATCGAGGCTCGTCACGCCGTAGTCGGCGAGCGCATCGAGCAGCGCGTGGATCACCGCCGGCGGCGCGCCGATGGCGCCCGCTTCGCCCGCGCCCTTGACCCCCAGCGGATTGGTTGCGCAGGGGATGTTCTGCGTTTCGAAATGAATATCCGGGAAATCGTCGGCGCGCGGCATGGCGTAGTCCATGAAGGAGCCGGTGACGAGCTGACCGCTTTCATCGTAAAGCGCCTGCTCCAGCAGCGCCTGGCCGACACCCTGGGCGATGCCGCCATGCACCTGGCCCTCGACCAGCATCGGGTTGATCAAATTGCCGAAATCGTCGACCACCACGTAGTTCACGATGCGCGGCGCGCCCGTATCCATGTCGACCTCGATCTCGCAGACATGGCAGCCGTTCGGGAAGGTCGCCCCGGCGGGCATGTAATAGGCCATCTCGTCGAGCCCCGGCTCCATGCCGTCGGGCAGGTTCGCCATCATGAAGGCGTCGGCGGCGACCTCGAGCATGGTCATGCGGCGGTCGGTGCCGGCGATGGTGAAGACGCCGTCGGCGAACTCGATATCTCCCTCGGCGGCTTCGAGCTTGTGCGCGGCAATCTTCGTCGCCTTCTCGATCACCTTCTCCGAGGCCTTGATCACCGCGTTGCCGCCGACCGCGAGCGCCCGCGAGCCGCCAGTGCCGCGCCCGAAGCCGACCACGTCGGTGTCGCCCTGGAAGACGCGGATGTTCTCGAAGGGCACGCCAAGACGCTCCTCGACAAGCTGGGCGTAAGCGGTCTCGTGGCCCTGGCCGTTGTTCTGGCTGCCGACCATGATGGTGACGCCGCCCTTGGGCTCGATGCGGACGGAGGCGCGTTCCTCCATGCCGCCGCCGCAGACCTCGATGTAATAGGCGATGCCGAAGCCGCGCAGCTTGCCGGCCTTTTTCGCCGCCTCACGGCGGGCGGCGAAGCCGGCGCGGTCGGCCTCGGCGAGCGCCTTGTCCATCAGCTTGGCGAAGTCGCCCGAGTCGTAGGGCAGGCCCATCGCGGTCGTGTAGGGCATCGCCTCGGGCTTGATGTAGTTCAAGCGGCGGAGCTCGGCCGGGTCCATATCGAGCTCGCGCGCGGCGGCATCGACCAGCCGCTCGATGACATAGATCGCCTCCGGCCGCCCGGCGCCGCGATAGGCATCGACCGGCGCGGTGTTGGTGAACACGCCCTTCACTTCGGAGTAAGCCGCGGAAATGTCGTAGACGCCCGGCAGCATGCCGACCCCGGCATCGGTCGCGATGAAGGGCGCGAAGTTGGAAAGATAAGCGCCAAGATTGGCGACCGTCGAAACCTTGATCGCCAGGAACTTGTTGTCCGCGTCGAGCGCCAATTCAGCGTGCGTGACGTTGTCGCGGCCGTGGGTGTCGCTCAACAGCCCCTCGGAGCGGTCGGAGATCCACTTGACGGGTCGGCCGAGCTTCTTTGCCGCCCAGAGCGCCACGACCTGTTCGGGGAAGACGAAGATCTTCATGCCGAAGCCGCCGCCGACATCGGGGGTGATGACGCGCATGTCGGTCTCGTGGCCGGGGAACGGCCCGCTCGTCAGGGTGCGCCGCATGCCGTGCCCGCCTTGGCTCGAGGCATAGAGCGCGTAACGCCGGGCGATGTCGTCCCATTCGCCGATGGCACCGCGCGTTTCCATCGGGTTGGGCGAGAGACGGTTGTTAACGAGATCGACCGAGACGACCCGCGCAGCCTTGGCGAAGGCGGCCTCGGCGCCGTCCTTGTCGCCGCGCTCCCAGTCGAAGCAGAGATTGCCTGGCGCTTCGTCCCAAACCTGCGCCGCACCGTCATCGAGCGCGCCCGCCGTATCGGCGGCGGCATCGAGCTCGTCATAATCGACCATGACCAGCTCGGCCGCATCGCGCGCCTGGTCGAGCGTTTCGGCGATCACCACCGCGACCGCATCACCGACATGCCGCGCCCGGCCCTCGGCCAGCGCGGGACGCTTGGGCGCCTTGAGCGGCTCGCCGTTCTTGCCGACCAGCGGGATGAGACAAGGGATCGGCCCGACGCCGTCGGCGGAGAGATCGGCGGCGGTCGCAACCGCGAGCACGCCCGGCGCCGCCAGAGCGTCGGCGGTGTCGATGCCGGCGATCGTGGCGTGGGCATGGGGGCTGCGGACGAAGACCGCATGGGTCTGACGCGGACGGTTGATGTCGTCCATGTAGCGCCCGTGACCGCGCAGGAACCGCAAATCCTCGGTCCGCTTGACCGATTGACCAATCCCGAACTGACCCATCGAAAACCTTTCTATCTTGCTGGCAGACGCATCGCGTGTCCGTAGGCGCCGCATGCCTTTGGGGGCATGCGCACTTAAGATTTGTACCTAAGATATATTGCGTGCCGGAGGCGGGAGCGCCCGAGCGGGCGTACCGAGCATAACTATAGGAACGTGTCCCCAGCGCGGCCACCCCCTCGACCGATTTTTGCATCGGTCGCTGACCGGCGGCGGCCCGTCGGGACGCCTCGTACGGCAACGGCGAGTTGGTGGGGATAGCCTCGGCGCCGAACCTGCAGGGTCGGGCTCAGGGCTCGGAAACCTAAAATTCAGTGGATTGTCGGTAACGGGTGCCGCGATCTGTTGCCGGCCGCCGTGAGCCGGCGCCGGCTTGGGGGTAAACCAGCCTACGCGGCCGGCGGCGGGCCGCCGGCCTGCGGCATTGGCATGTCCCTGGGATCGCTCGGGCCGGCGCCTATTGGGCCAGCGTCGAACCTGCTCTACGCGGGTCGCGGTGCTTGAAGCAGAATGCGGCAAGCATCACGACCGTGAACAGCATGACCCCATGCTCTAACATAAACTGCGGCATCGTTACTCGTTCTCCCTCTTTGTCGGGCATGTTTCGTTTTATTACCGCGTTTCATCCCTGTGCGACCGATAATGGCCGTCGTTCATTAATCGGTAGTAAATAAATTAAGGCGGTTTTAAGGCCCGAACCGAGCAATCATCAAAACTTAAAGATGAAAATATTTGAGGAAATTCGAGGTAGTTTGAGTTTTACATAAATTATTACTCTAGCGACGCCGGGATTGCAGCCGGCCCAGATCGGCCCCAACTATTTGACGGGAGCCGATTTTTTCACCGGACCGATGACGGATTTACAAATAGCGGACGATCACCTGGAGGGCCCCGTCGGGCGCTATTGGCATGCGCTCGATGATGGGCGGGTCCAATGCGATCTCTGCCCCCGTTTCTGCAAGCTGCATGAAGGCCAGCGCGGGCTCTGTTTCGTGCGGGCGCGGCGCGGCGATGAATTGGTGCTGACGACATATGGTCGCTCATCCGGCTATTGCATCGACCCGATCGAAAAAAAGCCGCTCAACCACTTCCTGCCGGGCACGCCGGTGCTCTCCTTCGGCACGGCGGGCTGCAACCTGACCTGCAAGTTCTGCCAGAACTGGGATATCTCCAAGTCCCGCGAATGGGACACGCTGGCCGACGCCGCCGACCCGGAAACGATCGCCCGCGCCGCCGAGGAGCTCGGCTGCCGCTCGGTCGCCTATACCTACAACGACCCGGTAATCTTCCTGGAATACGCCGTCGACGTGGCGGAGGCCTGCGCGGCGCGCGGCATCAAGAGTGTCGCCGTGACCGCGGGCTATGTGACGCCCGAGCCGCGCGCTGAGTTCTTCGCCCATATCGACGCGGCGAACATCGACCTCAAGGCGTTCACCGAAGACTTCTACAAGAAGATCTGCGGCAGCGAACTGGCGCCCGTTTTGGAGACGCTGCAATACCTGAAGCACGAGACCGACGTCTGGTTCGAGCTGACGACGCTCGTGATCCCCGGCGAGAACGACAGCCAGGGCGAATTGGAAGCGATGTGCCAGTGGGTCGTCGAGCATCTGGGTCCCGACGTGCCGATGCATTTCTCCGCCTTCCACGGCGACTGGAAGATGCGCGACAAGCCCGACACGCCGCCCGAGACCCTGGCGATGGCCCGGCGCGTCGCGCTCAAGGCCGGCGTGCGCCATGCCTATACCGGCAACATCCACGACAAGGCGCGGCAATCGACCTACTGCCACAATTGCGGCCAGCGCCTGATCGGCCGTGATTGGTACGAGCTCTCGGACTGGGCGCTCGACGAGACCGGCGCGTGCACGCAATGCGGCACACGCTGCGCCGGCGTCTTCGAGGACAAGCCCGGCGACTGGGGCCGCAAGCGCCAGCCGGTGCGGCTGAACGAGTTCGCGGTTTAAGGAACCGCGCGCCGGCGCAAGGCCCGAAACAACCGGCCATCCACCACCAGAAGTCCGCAGCCGATGAGCGCCATGCCGGCAAAGTGTTGTGCGGCCAGCCGCTCGCCCAGGATGAGGCTGCCGAGTAGGATCGCGCTCACCGGGATGAGGAAGGTGACGAGCGCGGCATTGACGGCGCCCGTGGCCCCAATCAGGCGGAAATAGATCACGTAGGCGAGGGCCGTCGAGGCAATCGCGAGACCGAGGATCGCAAGCACGGCTGCCGTGCTCGGCATGGCAAGCGTCCAGGGTTGGTCGACGATCGCGGCCACGGGGGCGATCATGCATGTCGAGGCGATGAGCTGACCGCAGGCCCCGGCCCGGCTCGAGATGCCCAGCCTACGGAAGCGCCGCCCGTAGACGCTGGCAAAGCCGTAGGAGAGCGCCTCACCGAGGCAAGCCACCATGCCGAGCGTCGCGACGCTCACCCCCGAGAGCGCGTCGGCGCCGATCAGCACCACCACGCCCAGCAGACCGAGCAACACGCCGGCGAGCTTGCCGAGCGTCATGCGTTCGTCGGCGAGCAGGAAATGCGCGACCATAATCGAGAAGATCGGCGTGGTCGCGTTGAGGATCGAGGCGAGCCCGCCCGTGATCGAGGTCTGCGCCCAGAAGAACAGGCTGAACGGGATGAGGTTGTTCAAGAAGCCCATGCCGAAGAAAGCTTTGAGCGCCGTGCGATCGGCGGGCAGCCGCTCGCCAACCAGCCGAAGGAAGCCGTAGAGCGCGATCGCGCCGATGCCGACGCGGGCGAGGACGACGGTGAAGGGCGGCACCTCCTTCACCGCAACCGAGACGAAGAAGAAGGATCCACCCCAGAGCAGGGACAGAAATCCTAGGAGCGCCCAATCGCGCAGGTTCATTTGCACGGGTAAACTGACAGTCGCTTGAGGAAACGGCGACCAGGCTTAGGCGAATTCGTGGCCCCAGTCTGGCCGATTCCGGACTTCATACTTGATCGACACTCGCGCGCGGGCCGCGACGGTCTTAGGATTTGGTCTTGGAGATTTAGCCATGCTCGATTTCGAGACCTGCAACGCGGCGCGTCTCCGCCGCGATCCGGCCTATGACGGCGTGTTCTTCACCGCGGTGAAGACGACCGGCGTCTATTGCCGGCCGGTCTGCCCGGTCAAGCAACCCCTGACCAGGAACGTCGCCTACTATTCGAGCGCGGCGGCGGCGGAGCGCGACGGCTACCGGCCGTGCCTGCGCTGCCGCCCGGAAACGGCACCCTTCTGCCCCGCGTGGAACGGCACCAGGACGACGGTCTCGCGGGCGCTGAAGCTGATCGAGCAAGGGGCGCTCGACCACGGCAGCGTGGAGGCGCTGGCCGAGCGGATGGGGATCGGCGCCCGGCATCTCTCGCGCTTGTTCCGGCGCCATGTCGGGGCGAGCCCGCTGCAGACCGCGCGGACCATGCGGCTCCAACGCGCCAAGCGGCTGTTGAACGACACCGATCTTCCCATCGCCGTGATCGCGCACCGCGCCGGGTTCGGCAGCGTGCGGCGGTTCAATGACGCGTTTCTGGAGCTTTACAAACGGCCGCCATCACAGCTTCGGCGCCGGCGCGGCAGTCAGTCTACCGAACACGTTCACCACATCCATGCGGGAGGCTGAGCCGATGCGCGCCCACACCCTGATGCTTTTCTACACGCACGTCGGCAGCCCGATCGGTCGGCTCCTGATCGCGGGGGACGGCGAGCGGCTGCATCTGATCAGCTTCCCGACGGGGAGCCGCGCGCATATGCCGAAATCTGACTGGCGCCGCGACGACGGCCTATTCACCGCGGCCGTCGACCAGCTGCGGGCGTATTTCGCCGGGGCGCTGACCCGCTTCGACCTGCCGCTTCGCTTGGCGGGCACGCCGTTTCAAAACGCGGTCTGGTCGGCGCTGCGGGATATTCCTTATGGCGAGACGATCTCCTATCAGACGCTCGCGACGCGCATCGGGCGGCCGACGGCGTGCCGCGCAGTGGGCGCGGCGAACGGCGCCAATCCCTTGCCGATCGTGGTGCCCTGCCACCGCGTCATCGGCGCGGACGGATCCTTGACGGGCTTCGGCGGCGGCATCGAGACCAAGCGCGCCCTACTCGATCATGAGCGGGGCCAGATCGAACGAAAGCGAGCCGGCTGAATGTCGCCGCTTTAGGCCGCTCCCACCGTCTCGGCAATCGTCAGCGTGCGCTGCATCGCGCGCAGCACCGGGGCCTCGATCAGCTTGCCGTCGACCACGAGCAACCCTGTGCCGCCCTCCTTCTCGAAGGCCTCGACGATGCGGCGCGCGGCGGCGACCTCATCGGCAGAGGGGCTGAAGGTCTCGTTGATCACCGGGATCTGCTTGGGGTGGATCGCGGCCTTGCCGGTGAAACCGATGGCGCGGGCGCGCGCCGCCGCCGTGGCGAGCCCGTCCATGTCCTCCAGATCGAGATTGGGCGCGTCGAGAAGATCGAGCCCGGCGCCGGCCGCCGCATGCGCGACGCGCGCACGGGCGTAGAGCAGCGGGTCCCACTCCGGCTCGACGCGCAGTTCGGCGGCCATGTCGTAGCCGCCGAAGAGCAGCGCATCGATGCGCGGTGAGGATTGCGCGATGGCGTAGGCGTTTTCCAGCCCGTCATTCGTCTCGATGATGACCTGGAGACGAACGTGGGGGTGGGCGTCGGCGAGGAGACCGTCGAGCTGGCGCACCTCGTCGGCGGTCTTCACCTTGGTCATCATCAGCGAGGGCGGCGGGTTCTGCGCCTCGACCACGGCGAGCGCGTCGCGCAGGCCGTCGGCAGTGCTCATCGGATTGATGCGCACGACCGCCTCGGTGGCTCCGGTGTCAGGCTGTTCCGCGAAGATCGCGAGCGTCTTGGCGCGGGCTTCGGCTTTGTGCGCGGGTGCCACCGCGTCCTCGATATCGATACAGACGATGTCGGCGCCGGCGCCGAGCGCCTTGGCGAACATCTCCGGTTTCAGGCCGGGTGCGAAGATCAGGCTGCGGCGCGGACGGGGGGCGGATGCGGATACGGTCATGACGTGGCGGCTTCCCGAACGATCGATTGTTGCGGGAAGCCTAGCGGAAGCGGCCCGGCGGCGCGAGGCTCAGGCGGCGCGGAAGCTTTCGGTGGTGAAGCGGTAGGCCTTCATCGTCGGCGACCAGAAATCGGGGGCGAGGCCGGCCTTTTGCTTGAGGCGCGCGAGGAAGTCCCGCGGATCACGCAGGCTTTCCCAGACGGTCGGTAGGAAGAGCCCGCGCTGCTTGCCGTGGGTCAGCACCACACCGTCGATATCGGGATTGAGCGCGTCGATGAGCTCGGCCTCGGAGGAGAATTCGATCGGCCGCATATGCGAGAGGATCGAAACGCCGATGCCGATGCGCGCGGCCTCGTCCGTCGAGACCGGCGGAAAGCGCGGATCGGAAAAGGCGGCCTTGTAGGCGCTCGCCGCGACGTCGATCGCGAGCGCCTGGTGCGGCATCACCGAGCCGACGCAGCCACGCAAATTTCCGTCGAGCGTGACCGTCACGAAGCTCGCCCGCGCCGACATGAGCGGGCGCGGCACGTTGCGGAGATGGAGCTTGGGCTGGGCGTTCGGGTCGCGGGGGCCTTTGCGGCCCGCGCCCTGGGCGATCGCGGCGCGTGCCACCTCGCCCAGATAGCGGCGCTGATCGTCGGGCAGCCGCGCGCCCGCGGCGTATTCGAAGGCGTAGGAGCCGTAGCCGACCACACGCATCTTGTCGCCCGCCGTGTCGCCGGAGTTGCGCAGGTCGAGGGTGGTGGCGCGGAGGTCGAGCGCGCGGGCGCGGGCCAGCAGGCCCTTGACGGGATAGCGCCCGCAGGCCTGGTCGTCGCCGAGCTTGCCCGGATCGAGCGTTTCGATGGCGAGGCTGGCGCCGCTATCCATGCGCTGGGCGGTGGCGTAGTCGTGATAGTGGCTGAGATCGGAGCTCACTAGGATCAGTGTTTCGTCGCCGCCCCATAGTTCCCGCAGGACGGCGTCGACCTGTTCGTCCGGGGCGCGGCCGACCACGATGGGCACCAGCGCGAAATCGTTCAGCACCATCTGCAGGAAGGGCAGATGAATCTCGAGGCTGTGCTCTTCGGCGTGGGCGATATCGAGGGTCTGCACGCCGGGCAGGCTCGCGATCCGGGCACAGGCCTCGCGGTCGATGGGCACGTCACCAAGCGGTGTGCGGAAGGCGCTTGCGCTCGACAGGGCCATGCCCTCGAAGGCGACCCGGTGCGAGGGGCCGAGGAGGACGACGCGGCTGATCCTGTCCGCGATCGGCGCGAGCGAGGCGTAGGCCGTGGCGGCGATCGGCCCCGAATAGATATAGCCAGCATGCGGCGCCACGAGGGCCTTGGGCGGGGCGTGCTTGACGCGGACGCGCTTGAGGCAATCGTCGATCATGCCGCGCAGCACCGCCGGCTCGCCCGGATAGAAGGTCCCGGCGATGGCGGGCGGTCGGATCGATGTGTCGCTACTGGCCATGACGTCCAGTCTCGCCGAACCGGCTTACCAAGCGGTTGATACTGTTAGATAGATATGCGCTCGGTGATCGGATTGCCAATACGGGACTAGAGGCCTTGCTCCGCGCGCCAGCGTCCGGGCGTGGGGGTCGCCAGCATGACGAAGGTCGCGAGCAGGTTGAAGCAGGCGGCGGCGACGATCGGGATCGTGTAGCTGTGCAGCAGATCGAAGGCGAGGCCGGACAGCGTCGGGCCGGCGAGCGCGCCGATGCCGGCGGCGGAATACAAGATCCCGATGATGCCGGAGACGTTCTTGCCGCCGAAATAGTCCATCATCAACGACGGGCTGAGCGCCACGAAGCCGCCGTAGCAGGTGCCGAAGACGACGGCGAAGATGCCGAGCGACCAGACCTGCGTCGAGGCCCACCAGAGCAGACACATCGCGCCCATGATGGCGAAGGTGGCGGCCAGCGTCGGACGGCGGCCGAAACGGTCGGCAATGGCGCCCAGCAGAACCCGCCCGACGAGACTGCCGACCCCGAAGAGACCGAGCAGGTTCACCCCCGCCTCGTCGCCGAGCCCATGGTCGCGCGCGTAGTTGGGCAAATGGACGAGCGGCGTGAAGAGGCCGAGCGAGGTGAGGAAGGTCGCCGCGGCATAAAGGACGAAGGGCCGCGACCGCAGCGCGGCTTTCAGATCCGAGCCCGACACGATCACCGGGCCGCTTCCGGCGGCCACGGGCGACACTGCATCGCCATCGGGGGCGAGGCCGCGGCGCTCGGGCGAATGCTCGATCAGCAGCGCGCCGATGAGGCCGACGACGACGCAGACGGCAGCGAGCGCCACATAAGCGCCGCGCCAATCCATCAGCCCGATCAGCCAGGTCGCGGCGAACGGCCCGATCAGCGTGCCGGCGCCGATGCCGCTGACGGCGATCCCCGAGGCGAGGCCGCGCCGGCGCAGGAACCAGCGCTGCACCGTTCCGACGGCGGGCACGTAGGAGAGCCCCACCCCGAGCCCGATGGTAAGCCCGTAGAGGAGATAGAGATGCCAGAGCGCCTGCGCCCGGCTCGCGGCGGTAAGCCCGACGCCGATCAACACCATGCCGGCGGCGATCACCCGGCGCGGTCCCAGCCGGTCGGCGGCCGGCCCCGCGAACGCGCCGACCACGAACATGAGGAAGATCGAGAAGGAGAAGACGAAGGAGATCTCGGCGCGCTGGGCCGCGAACTCGGTCTCCAGCGCATTGAAGAAGGCGCCGAAGGAATAGGCGACGAGGAAGCCGAGGAACATCACCGTGAAGGCGCCCCCGACGACCACCCAGCCGTAGAATATGCCGTCCCGTTGTTGGACGGCCGCCCCCTCGGTCGTCAGCCTCCCCTCCCTCGCCGCCCGGCGTTTTTGGCCTTGATTGCATCTCGCAGGCGGCCGGGCGAAACGCTAGGCTAGCACGCACGCCCCGAACGCCGAACGTCCTGAACGCAGCCAAAAACGAATGACGCCTATGCGATCCGCCCCCCGTTTCTCTGCCGGATTGGCCGTGTTGGTCCTGCTTGCCGCAGGAACCGCCGCGGCTTTCAAGCCGAGCGACGTGGCGATGCTGCGCGCGACGCGGAGCTGCTTCAAATGCGATTTCCGCGGCGTGAAGCTCGCGGGCGAGAACCACTTCAAGGCCAATTTGCGCGAGACCGACATGACCGGCGCGAACCTCGAACGCATCTATCTGAGCCAGGCGTTTCTGGAGCAGGCGGTGATGCGGGGGGCGAATCTGCGCGGCGCCAATCTCCGCTTCGCCAAGCTGCAGCGCGCCGATCTTACGGGTGCCGATTTGACGGGCGCGCAGCTGATCGTGGCCTGGATGCAGGGAACCGTGTTGCGCGGGGCGATGCTCGACGGCGCCGATCTGCAAGGCGCCGATCTCGACGGCGCGGACCTCACCCGAGCAAGCCTCGCCCGCGCCAAGCTCTTCCGCACCGACCTCCGCAAAGCCAAGGGCCTCACGCAAGCCCAGCTCGACCGCGCCTGCGGCGATGCCTCGACGCGTGTGCCGGCCGGGCTCGCCGTGCGCAGCTGCTGAACGGCCAATCGACAACGAGGAACAACCGCCATGCCCA
>JARRKQ010000056.1:16086-23632 GCA_037387885.1 Alphaproteobacteria bacterium
GAAGGTGCGGATGGTCCTGTTCGAGAAGGGCGTCGACTGGGAGAGCCGCGAGGTCGACCTCTTCAAGAGCGAACAGTTCGATCCCGAATACCTGAAGCTCAACCCGAAGGGCGTGGTGCCCACCCTGGTCGATGACGGCCACGCGCTCACCGAATCGACGCTGATCGCCGAATATCTCGACGACAAGCATCCCGAGCCGCCCTTGAAGCCCGCCGATCCGGCCGAGCGCGCCGAGATGCGGCTCTATTCCAAAGCCTGCGACGAGGGCCTGCACCAGGGCGTCGCCGTTATGAGCTATGCCGGTATGTTCATGGACCGGCTCCGCGCCATGCCGCGCGAGCAATTGGAAGCGCATCTGGGGCGCATTCCTGATCTCGAGCGCCGCGACCGCCAGACCGCGATCTACGAGCACGGCGTCGACGCGCCCCATGTCGCGCGCGGCGTGGTCGCCTACGAGAAGATCTTCCAGAAGATCGACAAGGCGCTCGCCGACGGCCGCGAGTGGCTCGTCGGCGGCCTGTTCTCACTGGCCGAGATCAACCTCGCCGTTTATTTCGCGCGCATCGAATACATGAACCTGATCGATGTGTGGACGGGCGAGCGCCCGGCGGTGACGGCCTGGTTCGAGCGGGTGAAGGCCCGTCCGTGTTTCCAGAAAGAGCTGGTCGACTGGGTGCGCGAGGACGAGTGGGCCGAGATGCAGGCCGGCGGCTCGCGCATCAAGGAAGCCGTCGCGGCCAAGCGCCAAGACTATCTGGACAACGACCCGGCGGCTCATATCGCCTGATTTTTCGGTACGCGAGATGGCCCGATTGACTCCCCGTCATGGGCAGCGTATCGTTCTAAAACTTTACCGGTCGGTCGGTAAACTTTAGAAAGCTCTGCCATGCCCCGCGAACCACGATGGGACGCCGTGATCGGCAGCGCCGCGGCGCTGTTTTCCGAGAATGGCTTTGCTGGGACCAGTGTGCGCGAGGTCGCCGAGCGGGCGCGCATCACCAAGGCCGGGCTCTACTACCACATCCGCGAGAAGGAGGATCTGCTCTTCCGGATCTGCGATCGGTCGATCGCGGCGGTGCTCGAGGGCGGCTACGCGGTGCTCGAAAAGGTGGCCGAGCCGCGCGCGCGCCTGGCCGGAATCGTGCGCATGCATCTCGACTACTTCGTGCGCCACCCGCACAATCTGCGCGTCCTCACGCGCGAAATGGGCGCGCTGTCGCCAAAGCCGCGGGCGCAAGTGGCCAAGCTCGAGCACGAATATCTCGACCTCATCCGCGGGGTGATCCGAGAGGGCCAGGCGGCCGGCGTCTTCGCGCCCGTCGATGCGACCGTCGCCGCCTTCACCGTGCTCACGGTGATGAACAACCTGTTCGACTGGTACGACCCCAAGGGCCGGATCAAGCCCGAGGCGCTGGTCGGCCAGATCGAGGCGATCCTGTTCGACGGCATTGCCGCCGCCAAAGACGGACGAACGAAGGACAAGGGGAGGAAAACGGCATGACCGAAGCCAAGACCTTCGATGCGTATCTGAAGGGCGAGCGACCGCCCAACACGCACACCGATAGCGGCATCGAGCTCGATGCCTCCTACGGGCCGGGCCGGGCGCCGCTGGAGGAGCGGCCGGGCGAATACCCCTTCACGCGCGGCATCCATGCCGAGATGTATCGCAACCGGCTGTGGACCCGGCGTCAGCAATCGGGCTACGGCACGCCCAAGGAATCGAACGACCGTCTTATTTTTCTCCTGAAGCAGGGCATGACCGGCCTCAACGTCGATTACGACGTGCCCACCAAGCTCGCCATCGACCCCGACCACCCGCTCGCCGAGGGCGATATCGGCACGGTCGGCACCTCGATCGCCACCGCCGAGGACGTGGCCGAGCTCTATGACGGCATCCCCCTCGACAAGGTCTCTTCGACCCTGATCTGCCAGCCGCCGGCCTCGGCCTTCATCGTCGCGACTTATGTGCGCCTGGCGCAAGCCCGGGGCGTGCCGCTCGAAAAGCTGATCGGTACCATCATGAATTGCGGCTTCACGCAGCTCGTGGGCCCGAACTACCAGGCTAACACCACGTTCTATCCGATCGAGTTTACCTACCGGGTCGGGCTCGACGTGATGGAATGGTGCGCCTCACAGATGCCGAAATGGAACCTCGTCAACATCAACGCTTACAACGTCCGCGAGACCGGCGTGAACGCGGTGCAGGAAGCGGCCTTCGCGATGATGGTGGCCGCTCAGCACATTGAGGGGCTGCTGGCACGCGGGATCGATATCGACGCCTTCGCCCCGCGCATGGCCTTCTTCACCGCCTCGGGGCTCGATTTCTTCGAAGAGGTCGCCAAGCTGCGGGCCATGCGGCGGATCTGGGCGCGCATGCTGAAGGAAACCTACGGCGCTGAAAACGAACGTTCGTGCTGGTTTCGTACGGCTATCCAGACGGCCGCCCTGCCCCTGACCGCGCAACAGCCGCTCAACAACATCGTCCGCGCCGGGGTGCAGACCTTGGCGGCGGTGCTCGGCGGGGCGCAGTCGATCCACACGACCTCCTACGACGAGGCCTTCGCCCTGCCGACCGAGGCGTCGCACACGCTCTCGATCCGCACCCAGCAGGTGATCGCCTACGAGACCGGCGTCACCAAAACGGTCGATCCACTGGGCGGCTCCTATTTCGTCGAGGAGCTGACGGACCGGCTGGAGCGCGACATCCTGGCGCTGATGGACGAGATGCGCGCGCGGGGCGGCTATCTCCAGCTTTTCAAGGAACGCTACATCGAGGATGCAATCCGCGAGGCGCGCTTCGAGCACGCCGAGGCGGTCGAGAGCGGCGCGCATCCGATCGTGGGTGTGAACTGCTTCGCCGACGAGGATCAGGCGCCGCCGGAGATGGACTTCTTCGCCGTCGACCGGGCGATGATGGATGGCCGCATCGCCACCGTGAAAGCCTATCGCGCGGCGCGCGACGGCGCGGCGGTCGAAGCGGCCTTGTCGGGCGTGCGCGAGGCTGCAGCGGGCGAGGACAACGTCATGGACAGCGTCTTCGCCGCCGTCGACGCCAAATGCACCCTGGGCGAGGTCGGCCAGGCCTTCCGCGAGGGCATCGGCCACGCTTTGCCGGTTTAGGGCGACCAAGGGGAGGAACACGCAATGGCCAAGATCATGATCGCCAAGGTCGGCACCGACGCCCATGACATGGGGATAACGGTGATCGAGCGCTGGCTCTCGGAGGCCGGGCACGAAGTGGTCAATCTCGGGCTCTACAACTCGCCCAGCCGCATCGCCGAGGAGGCGGCGCGCGAGAAGCCGGACGTGGTGGGCTTGAGCTTCCTCGGCGGCGAGCCGGTCTATCTCTCGGGCCGCGTCCTGGAGGAGCTGGGTGCTGCGGGCCTGGGCGACACCAAGCTGGTCGCCGGCGGTGTGCTGACGCCAGAAATGGTTGAGAAGCTCTCCGATATGGGCCTCGCCGCGACCTTCACGCCCGGCACCGCGCGCGAGACGATCCTGGAAGCCCTGGCCGCCATCGTCGCCGGCGAGCGCCGCAACGTGCCGACGGAGAAACCCAAGGCCAATACCGGCGCGCCGGGCGATTAGCCGCGCAGGCGAAGTTCGGCGTCATTGCCCTCTCCCAAAAGCGGGAGAGGGAGTCCGAGCGTTGCCTTGAGAACTGCAATGACCGTTCCCGACAATCGCATGCGGCATCCCGCGCGCGTACAGCGCTATCGGACGATGAAGACGGACGTGCTCGCGTGCGACGCCAGATATCCGGCATTGGACGAAAGGATGTGATCCATGAAGGTCGGAACATGTGACGCCATGACCACCAGGTCGGCCGATTGCTCCTTGATCGCGTCATCCAAGGCGTCGGCCAGGCCACGCAACGGATCGGGCCGCACCATCATGATCGGCTCGAATTCGAACCCCCGCTTTCTGGACTGCTCGGCCGCAAAGCTGTCGAGCTTCCCGGCGAACTCTTCGGGGTCGTGCGCCGCGTGGGTGGGGGCCGAACCGGTCACACCGACGCAGCAGATCGACGCCCTGTAGTGCCTCGCCAGATCGGTCGCGATCGCCAGCGCCTTGCCAAGCTTGTCGGCATGCGCCAGATCGACCGGGACTAGAATTCGCTCATACATCGGGGAAACCTCCGCGGTTGATGAGCGGAGCGAACCACAGTCGCGCCGCTAAAGCGACCGGCCGATGATGTATTTCATGATCTCGTTGGTGCCGGCGTAGATGCGGTGGATGCGCGAGGTGCCGGCGTAGATGCGGTGGATGCGCGAATCGGGCCACAGGCGGGTGATCGGGAACACCCGCATTTGGCCGTATTCCCCGCGGCGCTGGACGCATTCTTCGACAACGTTGCCGGATCCTGCCGGTTCGGGCGGTCGGCAAGGTAATGGATATCGGCGGGCGTGAGACCGATGTCGCTCAACGTCCGCCGATCCAGGGCCTCCAGGGCAGCGATGCTCTGCCGGCGCCGGCTTTCGCGTTGAGCCCGATTGCCAGCGGCTTCAATTGCAGCCCGGACCCACTCAATAACGGTCAGGACGGAGCACGCGATAACGCTTTGGGTTCTGATGTTCGATGTCATCGGAGCCGTCCTTTCCGGCCCGAAGCGGCGAGCGAGGCGGAAAGCGGACGCCGCGCCGCCTGCGCACATGGCGCGAGACCGACGCGGCGCCCGCACACTCAAGCGACGACAAGCCTCGGCGTCAGGCCCACGGCCTGCGAGATGTTGTAGAAGTTGGGCGAGGTCGCCATCACCGCTTCGTGGATCTCGGCGAACTGCGCCTCGGTGGCGTCACCCTTGATCCGCACGGTGTAGCTGAGGCTCTCATAGCCGTTCGCCACCTTGGGATCGATGCCGAGGAAGCCGCGCAGATCAATTTCGCCCTCGGTCTCGATCTCGAGGCTTTCGAGCGTGATCCCGCGGACTGCGCACTGCGCCACGTAGCCCACCGTCATGCAGGCGTTGAGCGCGGCGATCAGGTGCTCCTGGGGATTGGCGAACGCGTTGCCTCCGCCCA
Source organism: Alphaproteobacteria bacterium (assembly GCA_037387885.1). Classification (GTDB taxonomy): domain Bacteria; phylum Pseudomonadota; class Alphaproteobacteria; order JAPULJ01; family JAPULJ01; genus DATKZM01. The sequence goes on from JARRKQ010000056.1 coordinate 21,108, forward strand.
GCTCCACCGGCTCGTCGATATCGAACGAGAAACGCCGCGGCACCTCCTCGCCGCCGATGCCGAAGCCGGTCACTTCGGAGCGGCTGCGGGTCTGGCCCTGCCACGTCGTGGCGACGCGCCAGCTCGTCTTGCCCTTCGCCGCGTCCTTCTCGACCCCGGCGATCAGGGCCGTGAGGTCATCGACATTGATCCCGTTGACGATGTTGGGGGTGGTCGTCTTGATCACTTCGTTCATAGCTAGTCTCCTTGGTTCAGGTGGTTTCGAGTTGTTGCGGGGCCGCCTATCGCAGGCTGGCGACGGCCGCCTGGATGCGTTCGGCCTGTTGCTCGGTGATCAGGCCGACGAGCACTTTGAGGAATTGCGGATGCTCCGCGCCGGAGAGGATGTACTGGTAGCGATAGGCCTTGAGCACGCCGGCATTCACCGCTTCCAATTCCTCGCCGCCTAAGGTCCGGCCGCATGTCCGCCCGAAATACTCGGCATCGGAAGCCGACTGGGCCTGCAGGATGCCGTCGACCGCGACGGCCAGGTCGATGAACTCGTCGACCGCCTCGTCGCGCGCCTCGGGTGTCAGGGTCGCGTCATGGCGCTGCCATTCGAGCTCGTCCATGATCGCGTGCTGGCTTTCCTCCTTCCAATGGAAGAGGAAGATGTCCTTGAACAGCGCCGAGAGGTCGCCGTCGCGCTCGATGCTCTCCCGGTAGTGCTGCTGGGTGAACAGCTCGATCAGCAAGGTGAGCCCAAGCACCGCCCAAGTGCTCTTGGAGAGCACGACGTCGGCGACGTCGTTGGGGTCGGGCGCGAACACGTAGCCCTCGGGCATCTGCTCGGCAGCCAGCGCCTCGACGCGTCGGAACAGCGCCTGATGCTTGAGCTCTTCGTCGCTGAAGCGGATCAGCGCTTCGAGCTTGGTCTGGTCACCGAACCAGTGGTCGCGGCTGACCTCCAGGACCTTCGCATTGATGAAGCGCTCGACCAGGCCGAACATGTTGGCGTAGGTGCGGCCCTGGATCTGGCTCAAATAGCGCTGTTCGTCGGCGGACAGGAAATCGAGCCGATCCACCAGCGACAGCCCGTCAGGCAGGAATTTCTCCGACGTGTCGAAGACCCGGCCCCGAATGACGTCTTCGTCGATATCCCAGCGAACGCTCTTGGAGGCGTGGATGCACCGAGCGTATCGCTCAGACTCTGAAATATTCGGTACTGCGTTCATACCCTTTCTCCTACTTTGAAGTGTTGTCCCGCCGGTCCGCCCGCCTTAGTCCGTTCCGCAGATCGGCATGGGGGTGGGCAGCCGGGACGCTGATGCACAGATCTGTATGCCGGGATGGGTCTGCGGACTATGATCCGGCCGCCGGGAGATATGACCGGAACGCCGGAATGACGGTGGGACTGTAAATGGACGCCTTATCGGACGTGCTGCGGGTCGCTCGCCTGACAGGCGGCGTGTTTCTGAACGCCGAGTTCTTTGAGCCCTGGTGCATGTCGGCACAGCTGGCGCCGGAGCATTGCGCGCCGTTTCTCGGCCCGGCCTCGCATTTGATCTGCTACCACTACGTCATCGAGGGTCGGCTGAGCGTCCGGGTGGGGAACGAACCGACCTACGAGCTCGGGCCTGGGGAGGTTGTCATGTTCCCGCAGAACGACCCGCATCTGCTGGGCAGCCACCTGGATCTGCCGCCGGTGCCCGGCGCAGATGTGATCGTTCCGCCTGAAGATGACGGGCTTTTCACGGTTCGCCTCGGCGGCGAGGGCGCCCGAACCCGTGCCATTTGCGGATTTCTTGGTTGCGAGGATGGCGGGAACAATCCGGTGATGTCGATATTGCCGACATCGTTGCGCCTCAACATCGAAAGCGGCGCCGCCGCCGAATGGATCCGCACAACCTTCCAGTATGCCGCCGACGAAGTTGCCGCCGGCCGGCCGGGCTCCGAGACGGTTCTAGCCAAGCTCTCCGAGCTAATGTTCGTCGAGGCTGTGAGGCGCTACGCAGAGACCCTGCCCGAGGAGGAAACGGGTTGGCTCGCTGGATTGCGCGACCCTTACATTGCGCGGGCCTTGGCCCTGTTCCACGGGCGGATCGACCACAATTGGTCGGTCGACGAACTTGGTCGCAAAGTCGGGTTGTCGCGCTCCGCCTTTGCCGATCGATTTACCCGACTGATTGGCCAGGCACCGATGCAGTACCTGGCCAATTGGCGGATGCAGGTTGCCGCGCAGTCTTTGCGCACCACCAGCGATTCGCTCGCGCAAATCGCCGAGGCCATCGGTTACGAATCGGAGGCCGCCTTCTCGCGGGCGTTCAAGAAAGCGTTCGGCAAAGCACCGGCAACATGGCGGCGGACCGCCGGCACCCTCAAAGTGACCGGCCGATGATGTATTTCATGATCTCGTTGGTGCCGGCGTAGATGCGGTGGATGCGCGAGTCGGCCCAGAGGCGGGTGATCGGAAACTCCCACATTTAGCCGTAGCCGCCGTGGAGCTGGACGCATTCGTCGACCACGCGGCCCTGCAGTTCGGTGGT
>JARRKQ010000057.1:0-36125 GCA_037387885.1 Alphaproteobacteria bacterium
GCACGCGCTGACCCTTGGCCGTCACCTCTCGGCATACGGCGAGCAGGTCGTCGACCTGGGTCTCGGCGGGGCGCAGGATCACCGGCGGATCGATCAGCCCCGTCGGCCGCACCACCTGCTCGGTGAAGACGCCGCCCGTCTTCTCCAACTCCCACGGCGCGGGCGTTGCCGAGACGTAGACCGTCTGCGGGCGCATGACCTCCCATTCCTCGAATTTGAGCGGGCGGTTGTCGATGCAGGACGGCAGGCGGAAGCCGAACTCCGCCAGCGTGGATTTCCGGCTGTAGTCGCCCTTGTACATGCCGTTCAGCTGCGGGACGGTGATGTGGCTCTCGTCGACGAAGAAGAGCGCGTTCTCCGGCAGATACTCGAACAAGGTCGGCGGCGGCTCGCCCGGTGCCCGTCCCGTGAGATACCGCGAGTAGTTCTCGATGCCCGCGCACGACCCCGTCGCCTCGATCATCTCCAGATCGTAGAGCGTGCGCTGCTCGAGGCGCTGGGCTTCGAGCAGCTTGTTCTCCTTGTGCAACTCCTCGAGCCGCACCTTGAGGTCCGCCTTGATCTGCTTGGCCGCCTGCAACAGCGTCGGCTTGGGTGTCACATAGTGCGAGTTCGCGTAGACCTTGACGCCTTCGAGCGCCCCGCCCTTTTCGCCCGTCAGCGGGTCGAACTCGACGATGCTCTCGATCTCGTCTCCGAACAGCGAGAGCCGCCAGGCCCGGTCTTCCAGGTGCGCCGGGAAGAGCTCGATCGTATCGCCGCGCGCCCGGAAGGTGCCGCGGTGGAAGTCGGCGTCGTTGCGCTTGTACTGCAGCTCGACGAACTTCCGCAGCAGCTTGGTGCGGTCCATCGTCTGCCCGGCCTTCAGCGGCAGCGCCATCTCCTGATAGGTCTCGACCGCGCCGATGCCGTAGATGCACGAGACCGAGGCGACGATCACCACGTCGTCGCGCTCCAAGACCGCCCGCGTCGCCGAGTGGCGCATGCGGTCGATCTGCTCGTTGATGTTCGATTCCTTCTCGATATAGGTGTCCGTCCGCGGCACGTAGGCTTCGGGCTGGTAGTAGTCGTAATAGGAGACGAAATACTCGACCGAATTGTTCGGGAAGAACGACCGCATCTCGCCGTAGAGCTGGGCCGCCAGCGTCTTGTTGGGGGCGAGGATGATGGTCGGGCGCTGCAGCCGCGCGATGGTGTGCGCCATGGTGAAGGTCTTGCCCGAGCCGGTGACGCCCAGCAGCACCTGATCGCGCTCGCCCGCCTTGAGCCCTTCGGTCAGTTCGTCGATCGCCTGAGGCTGGTCGCCCGCCGGCTCGAAATCGGAAACGAGGTCGAAGGCGATCCCCTTGCCCTCGAGCTGCCGCGCCTTCACGGCCTCAGGCGAGGGAAACGGCGATTCGATAACGGATGATGCACGCGCCATGGTCCCCCAGAATATGCGCCGCGCGGGCGGCGAATCCAATGGTCCCGCCCGCCCGCTCCTGACAGGCTTTGTCAGGAAGGTCACCCGCCGCTCCGAGCACCCCCAACCAAGTCCCTCGCGACACTCTGTCGCAAGGATTAAATCCTTATGTTTCTAATGTTTAACTGTTCTTAAAGCTGACGACGCTCTAATGCCCGCGGACGAAGCGCAGACGATACCGGACCGGGAGTAGCAGGAGATCGCGGGGGACCCTGGACCATGACCAAATACGCGGTCGAGCCGACCGCCACCGAACGCAGCTTTGACGAAGACGACATCATCGTCAGCAAGACCGACGCCCAAGGTCGGATCACCTACGCGAACGACGTCTTCCTCGATGTGGCGCTCTACACCGAGGCCGAAGTCCTCGGCCAACCGCACAGCATGGTGCGTCATCCCGATATGCCGCGCTGCGTCTTCAAGCTTCTGTGGGACACCATCCAGGCCCGCAAGGAGATCTTCGCCTATGTGAAGAACATGGCGAAAAACGGCGACTTCTACTGGGTCTTCGCGCATGTGACGCCGAGCTATGACGCCAGCGGCAACGTCGTCGGCTTCCATTCCAATCGTCGCCTGCCGCGCCCCGACGCCATCGCCAAGGTCGAGCCCGTCTACCGCCAGCTCCTGGACGAGGAAAACCGCCATTCCCACCGCAAGGCGGGCATGGCGGCGGCTGGTGCAATGCTCGGCCAGATGCTGGCCGATGCGGGCGTGGAATACGACGAGTTCGTCTTCTCGCTCTGAGCGGGCGGATTGGAAGGACCTGAACGATGACCGAACAAGCTTTGAACGAGTTTGCCGCCACCGAAGCGGATGACCTTGTCGCCTCCGGCGCGCCGGCGGAGATCGCCCCTGTGGAAATCGCCCCTGTGGAAATCGAGAGCGTGGCCGAATTTGCCGCCGAGAGCGCCGCGCCTGAGATCACGGCCGAGATTTACGAGCGCGCGCTCACGACCGCGCAGGCGGTCTGCCAGCGCGCGGCCAACGGCGACCTCGAGGCGCGGATCACCAACACCCAGGAATTCGGCGATCTCTCGCCCTTCCTGGTCGCCATCAACAGCCTGCTCGACCAGGTCGACGCTTACGTGCGCGAGTCGGCGGCCTCGCTCGAATATGCGAGCCAAAACAAGTACTTCCGCCCCTTCCTGCTGCGCGGCATGCGCGGCGACTTCCGGCGCGGCGCCGAGGTGATCAACACCGCGCGCGAGACGATGAAGAAGCGCCACGAGCTGACCGAGCAGTTCCAGGAGACGGTCTCCGCCGTCGTCGAGGTGGTCTCCGAGGCCGCAGGCACGCTGCAGGACACCGCGACCAACATGGCCCAGGACGCCGACGAGACCCACATCAAAAGCCTCACCGTGGCTTCGGCCGCCGAGGAAGCGGCGGCGGGTGCCCAGTCGGTCGCGGCCGGCACCGAGGAGCTCACCGCCTCGATCGGCGAGATCGGCCGCCAGTCGGAACAGTCGCTCGCCACCGCCGAGACCGTGGTGCAGGAAACCGCCCAAGCCAGCGAGGCGGCCAGGGACTTGGAGAACGCCGCCCAGCAGATCGAGGAAGTCGCCAACTTCATCCGCAAGATCGCCAAGCAGACCAACCTGCTGGCGCTCAACGCCACCATCGAGGCGGCGCGTGCGGGCGAAGCCGGCAAGGGCTTTGCCGTCGTCGCCAACGAGGTCAAGACACTGGCCAGCCAGGTCGCCGACGCCACCACCGATATCGAGGGTCATATCGGCTCGATCATGGGCGCCAGCGAGCGCACCGGCTCCTCGATCAACGACATCGACACGCGGATGCAGGACATGCGCGGCGTCACCAGCGCCATCGCCTCGGCGATCCAGCAGCAGTCCGCCGCGACCTCGGAGATCAGCAACAACGTCCAGCAGACCGCCGGCGGCGCCAAGGAGATCTCCGCCAACGTCGCCGAGATCACCGCGGCCTCGGAGAAGACCGGGGCCGGGGCCAAGGGCGTGCTCGAATCCGCCCGCGGCCTGTCCCAGGAAGCCGATCAGCTCCGCGCCAGCGTCAAGGAATTCCTGGAGAAGATCGCGGAAGCGTAAGGGCGCTATCAAAAAAATCCGTGGCCGGCCCGCCGCTCGGGGGAGGGGGTCGAGCGGGCGAACCGGCCACGGGGCTGGCATCAGGCGGGGAGAGGAGGGATCAGGCGATCCGGTTCCGCTTGAGCCAGACCATCACACCGGCCAGCACCAGGACGAGCAGCGCGAGCGACGCGTAAAGATCGCGCCGATCGCGTGACACGGCCGCCCGCTGGCCCTTCTTTCGCGCAGCCTCGGCCGTGGCGTCGGCGAGCTGGGTCGGCGCCTTCGCTCCAGCCTGGACCGGGACCTTGGCGTCAGCCTTGCCGCCGCTGGGCCGAGCCTCCTGCGCCAGATGCTCGCGCACCTTGCCGGGCTTGACGGTGATCGGCTTGTTCGCCGAGCCGGTGGCGGGCTGAGGCGCCTTGGCCGCATCGGCCGCCGGTTTCGGCAAGCCGGCCACGAAGGCGCGCCGGACACGGTGTCCGACCGACGAGAAGCTGCTCACCTTGGACTTGGCTAGCCGTCCGCCCAGCGCGCGCAGATCGGCTTCCTTCTTCTCGGTGTCGATCACGCTCGGCGTCACCGCCTTGTCGGCGCGGCGCGTGCCGTCCTTGCCCGTGCGCTGACCGGTCTGTTTGCCGAAGACCTTCTCGAAGTTCCAGCCGGCGGGCAGATTCACGGCCACCGCCTCGGTGCTCACACCCTCGGCCGAGGGCCGCGATGGCGTCACGTCGATGGCGACGAGGCTGGTAAATTTGCTGACGAGGTGGTGCTTGAGCGCGACGGCGATCACTTGGCCCCGCACCTCCTTATGGTCGGCGCCCTCGCGCAGCGAGTCCATCAGCGCGGCGATCTTGGCCCGCGCCCACAGCGTGCCCATGCCCTTGCCCGCCTGGCCGCCGGTGAGCGGCAAGGCAAGCTTCCACGGCTTGCCGGCGAAGCGGCCCTCGATCGTCACTTTCCCGGCGAGCTTCTTGAGCTCCACGGCGACGATCACCGGCTCGCCGCGATAGAGGTCGGCGACCTTGCGCGGCCAGGCCTCGGCGCCCGCCTCCTTCGCAAACGTCACGCGGATGTCCGTCAGCACCGGCTCCTCGATCTTGCGGAAGAGCGCGGTCATCTTCGCCTTGGTGTCGGCGACCCGGCTCACGTAAGTGAACGTGCCGCGGCCGTACTGCGCCGCCTTGGTCATGAAGTGGCTGTTGGGCGCAGAACCGATGCCGACGGTGAAGAGCCGCGTGTCGCCGAGGTTCGCCTTGATGAAGCGGAAGAGCTGCGCCTCGTTCCCGACCGAGCCGTCGGTCAGGAAGATCACCTGGCGCAGGCGGTTCTCAAGCTTCCGCCCGTCGAGCACCATGTTGAGCGCCTTCAGCATCTCGGTGCCGCCGCGCGCCTTCAGGTTACGCACATACGACTTGGCCTGGGCGATCATGGCCGGGCTCGCATATTGTGCGTCCGGGAAGAGCGAATAGGCGTTGCTGTTGAACTCGACGACATTGAACGTGTCGCCGGGCTTCAAGCGGTCGAGCGCCAGCAGCAGCGCCGCCCGCGCCTGCTTGATCGAAGTGCCCGACATCGAACCCGAGGTGTCGATCACGAAGACCACCTCGCGCGGCAGGCGCTTGATCGCGGCGATGTCGCCCGCCTTGGCATTCGGCGGCATCACCATCAGCAACGCATAGGTCTTGCCGCCGATGGTCTCGGTGAAGAGCCCGGCCCCCGGCGCACTGCCGGTCTTGGGCAGCCACGAGATCACCAGATCCTTCTCGGCGAACACCGCGGTCTCGTCGAAGACGATCGTCTTGCCGCCGTCCGCGTTGTCGGTGACCTTGATCTTGTGCGTCGCCGACTTGATCCATTCGATCGGAAAGCCCGGCTTCAGGGTGACGTGCAACGAGACCGGGTTCACCTTGCCGCGGCTCGGATGACGCACCGGCGGGGTGATGCGGTTGGCGTCAGGCACGCGAACGGTGTTCGCGCCCCAGCCCGTGCCCTTGAAGGCGACAACGCGCTCGCCCGAGGGGATGTAGCGCGGGCCCACGACCATCGGGAAACGCAGCGAGAAGGCGCCGCGGTCGTAGCGCAGCGTGTGCTGGTATTCGATCTGCACCAGCACCGTCTCGCCCGGCCCGATATTAGCGACCGAGTTGGTGAAAATGTTGGGGCGCTCCTGCTCGGTCAGTGCCGCCTTCTTGCCGGCCTTGAGCGCTTCGAGATAGAGCTTCCGCGCGGCCTCGCGCTCCTTCACCTTGCCCTCGATGAAGCGGTCGCCGATGCGCATGCGCAAGCGGTCGACGGCGGCGTTCTCGGGCAGCGGGAAGACGTAAACGCCCTCGATCCATTTCTTCGAGGGATTGGTGAATTGCTGGCTCACCGTAACCCGCGCGACGAGGCCGCTCACCTCCATGCGCACATCGGTCTTGACCGTCGGCGCAGCCAGGTACCGGCCGGGCGTCTCTGTCTTGATGAGAAGCGTCCCGCTCTCGACCTCGTTGAGCTCCACCGTGCGGGGGTCGGCGAACGGCCGCGAGGCAGCCGCAACGAGCGCGAGCGAGAAGACGAGAAGCGAAAGGATTAAGCGGAAAATCGGATCGGCGGTTCGGAAAGGCATTCGTTGCGTGGGGGTGGGTCGGCCCCCGGGACACGATGCTACTGACATGCGTGGCACCCTCCAGATGGGGCGGCGCCGTTCGATCGGCGCGGCCTTGGTTGCGGAGTGACCGGCCGCCGGCAGCCCCGCCCCCAAACGGCGCTGCCATGAATTCATGGCAACCAGGTCGCTATGGGCAGACGGACGGACGTCCGCTCTTTCCGCACCGGGAGAGTCGATTTCTTGAAATTTTCGGAGCGCGACGGATAGAAACGCGCAATTTCCTTCGGCAGCCTAACCTCTGAGCGGCGCCCGGCTGTGCGCGTTATTACCCTCCGCCACCCGCATCAAATAGCCGAGAAAGCGCGCCTGCTCCTCCGCCGCGAGGGGCTCCAGGATGCGCGCCTGGGCCGCCTCCACCGCCGGCCGCACCTCGGCCAGCAGCGCGCGGCCCGCCGGCGTACAGGTGATCGCGTTGAAGCGCCGGTCATCCGTCGAGCGCCGCCGCGCCACCAGCCCCCGCGTTTCCAGCTTGGTGACGACCTTGCCAATCGTCGTGCGGTCGAGCGCGACGAGCCCGCCGAGCCGGTTCTGGTCGAGCTCGCCGTGGTGGTCGACGGCGCTGAGCGCCACGTATTGGAGCGGCGTCAGGCCCGAGCCCTCGCATTCCTGCATGAAGATCGAGACCGCGATCTGCTGGCAGCGGCGCAGCAGATGCCCCGGCATCTCGGTGATCTCGGCGAAGGCGCCCGCCTGCGCGGGCTGTCCTTCCGCCGCGTGCACGTCATCCGCGTTCATGCGCTGAGCTGGAACTTCTGGGCGCCGGTCTCGTCGAGCCCTTCATAGAGCCAGGCCATGCCTTCCCCCGGCTTGGTCTGGTCGATGGCCCCCAGCATGGCATTGCGGAGATCGGCGGTGGCCCCGGCGGCGTGATAAATGTCGCCGAACATCCGCGCCGTCAGCTGCACCCGCGCCGTGCGCAGATAGCGCAGCCCCTGATACTCCTTGAACGCGGTCTCGAAATCGTCGCCGTTGGCCACCACCCGGGTCGCCAGACACACCCCGTCCTCGATCGCCATACACGCGCCCTGCGCCAGATACTGGAGCATCGGATGCGCCGCATCGCCGAGCAGCGTGGCGCGACCCTTGCTCCAATCCTTCACCGGCTCGCGGTCGCAGAGCACCCACATGCGCCAGCTCTCGATCTTGTCGAGCATGGTCAGCACGTCCTCGTGCTCGCCCGCGAAGCGCTTCCTCAGCTCGTCGGGATCGCCGTAGCTGTCCCAGCCCTCCTCGTAGCGATCACTGTGGAAGACGGCGACGAGGTTGTAGATCTCGCCGCGATGGAGCGGGTAGTGCACCAGATGCGTCTTCGGTCCGGCCCAGAGCACGACATTGTCCTGGCGGATGTGGTCGGGCACCTCTTCGGTCTTCAGCACGGCGCGGTAGGCGATGTGACCGGAGACGCGCGGGCTACCATCGCCGACGATCTCCGCGCGCACCTTCGACCACAGCCCGTCGGCGCCGATCAGCGCAGCGCCCTCATAGACCTGCCCATCTTCCGTAGACACGCGCACGCCGTCGCCCGTGTCCTCGAAGCCGGTGACTGTCTGGCTCGTATGCGTGGTGACCAGCGGCTCGGCCTTGCAGGCGTCGATCAGCGCGTTGTGCAGATCGGGCCGGTAGATGACGCCGTAAGGGTAGGTGTAGCGCTCGCGGAAGGCCTTCGAGCCGACCGGCAGGCGGACGATCTCATCGCCCGTAAGCCCGTCGCGCATGACCAGGAATTCGGGCAGCACCGCGACATCGAGAATGGCCTCGGTGAGCCCCAGCACCTCGAACATCTTGAAGACGTTGGGGCCGATCTGGATCCCCGCCCCCACCTCGCCGAACTCGGGCGCCTGCTCCAGCAGCGTCACCGGGCGGCCTCTGCGGCTCAGCGCCAAGGCCGCGGCGAACCCGCCAATACCGCCACCCGCGATCACGATCGGCTGTTCTGCCATCGCATGTCCTTCCCTATCGACTGGTTATGGTCTCAATTATTAATCAGTATAGTGATCATAATACTGATTAATTTTCTTCGTCAAGGCCATGCTTGGTCGTCGGTGGACGGGCGGCCCGCGGCCGTGTCAATCTGTCGGGTGTTGATTCACGGTTGCCGCCACGGGAGCGGGATCCGATGAGCGATACCCAGGACAACACCCGCACCAAGACCAAGGTCAAGACCGAGCGGCCGCGGCTGCACAAGGTCATCCTGCTGAACGACGACTACACGCCGCGCGAATTCGTGGTGAAGGTCTTGCGGGCGGTCTTCGCGATGAGCGACGACCAGGCCTACCGCGTGATGATGACCGCGCACCAGAAGGGCGCCTGCGTCGTCGCGGTCTACACAAAGGACGTCGCCGAGACCAAGGCCACCGAGGCGACCGACAAGGCGCGCCAGGAAGGCCACCCGCTCATGTTCACCACCGAGCCGGAGCAGTAATCGGCGGCCCGGGTCACGGCCGGCCGGGCTCGCGCTCAAGCCCCCGTGCGCAGCAATTCGCGCGCCCCAATGCCGCGGTTCACGGCCTGGTATAGGCCAAAAATCCCAAAATATGGCGATATGAGTATGGCGACATGCAAGCGGGTTGCGATCGCGGTCTTATTCCCTGCCCGGCGGAACCATGTTGTCGTCGCCACCGCCGGCCTGATTTCCGCCGGCACCCTTGGCCGTGGCACCGCTCCCGTCACCATCGAGCGAGCGCTCCCCGCCACCGGTAACCTCGTTGGGATCGCGGCCTTCCGGCGCCGGCCGTTCGACACCGTAGGCGCCGTCGTCACCGCCGTCGCCGCCGCTTTTCTGCGCCGGCTTCCGCGCGGTCTGAGAGCCCCCGCTCTTGTGGCCCTTGAGCACGTCCTCGACCCGGATCTCCTTGCCCATCTTGTCCTTGGCCATCGCCAGAGGGGCGGCGAGCAGCAGGGCCAGAGAGGCTGCGGCAATAAACCGCGTCTTGTTCGCCAATGCCATGGGGGACACTCCTGATGGTCGGACGCCGGATGACCGGCCGGATCGCGGGTAGCGTGACCTTGCGAGCCTAGCCGCGTTATCCTTGCCCGAAGCTTAAGAAAGGGCGGCAATTGAGCGGGCCACACGAGCCAGGACATATCCCCGTGATCGCCGGCGAGATCGCCATCGAGACGGTGGAGATGCATACCGGCGGCGAGCCGGTGCGGATCGTCACGGGCGGCTATCCGCGGGTCGAGGGCGCGACCATCCTCGACAAGCGCCGCTATGCCGCCGAGCATCTCGATCGGCTGCGGCACCTGCTGATCTTCGAGCCGCGCGGCCATCACGACATGTACGGCGTGATCCCGGTCGAGCCCGACGATCCCGCGGCCGACCTCGCGGTCCTCTTCATGCACAACGAGGGCTATTCGACGATGTGCGGCCATGCCGTGATCGCGCTCGGCCGCTGGGCGGTCGACAGCGGCCTCATCAAAGCATCGGGCAATCCGGCAACCGTGCGCATCCAGTGCCCCTGCGGCCTGGTCACCGCGCATGTGGCGGTTCGCGACGACGCCAATGGCCGGAGGCGCACGGGCGAGGTCTCGTTCGAGAGCGTGCCGGCCTTCGCGCTCGCCATCGACCGGCCGGTGGAGGTCGAGGGATACGGGACGGTCACGCTCGATATCGGCTATGGCGGCGCCTTTTATGCCGTGCTGCCCGCCGGCAGCCTCGGGCTCGACGTGCTCGCCTCGCCGACCCGCGATCTCGTCGATGCCGCCAGCGCGGTCACCCGGGCGGTCAAAGAGCAGGTGCCGATCGAGCATCCCGACGATCCCGATCTCGGCTTTCTTTACGGCACCATCCTGACCGATGGCGGCAACGGCGCGGTCCACGAACATCCGAGCGCCAATATCTGCGTCTTCGCCGAGGCCCAGGTCGACCGCAGCCCGACCGGCTCGGGCGTCACCGCCCGCATCGCGCTGATGCGCGCCCGCGGCATGCTGGCCGAAGACGAGGCCGCCTATTTCGAGAGCGTGACCCGCACCATCTTTCGCGGCCGGGCCCTTCGTGCCGCGACGGTGGGACGCCACGAGGCCGTCATCGTCGAGGTCACCGGCCACGCCCATTATACCGGCACGGCGCGCTTCACGGTCGAGCCCGATGATCTGCTCGCTGGCGGCTTTCTCCTAAAATAATCAACTTCCAAGCGAAATACTCCCGTAACCATGGCCGCTGCACCTGGGAATATGCAGCCTGCGCGAGGCGCATAGCATCTTATTCCAACGCACCTCGCGGAAACCCTCAGTATTTAAAATTATCCATAAATATCTGATAGTTGTGATTAGAAATTTGGTAATGTTTGATGCGCACTATCATGTGCAAGGCAAGGAATTTTGTCTTATTGGCGTGGGTCTGCAGCATCGATCGCTGCAGATCGGGACGCATGGGAGACCAGCGACAGGTGAGCTATGGCAGAACATAACAAAAGCATCATTCGCGTCATGGTAATCGACGACAACACCACGATGCGAAGCATTCTGCGCTACCAGCTCAATCAGATGGGGGTCACCGATCTGGTCGAGGCGAGCAACGGCAAGGAGGCGTTGAGCAAGCTCCGCGACCCCGGGCTCCGCAAGCCCCATACGATCCTGTGCGATCTGCATATGGACCAGATGGACGGCCTGGAGTTCTGCAACGTCTTCCGCAACGACAAGGAACTGAAGGCGACGGGCATCCCGATCATCATCGTGACCGCCGACGGTGAGCGCTTCACCCACGAGGTCGCCCATCAGGTCGGCGCGCACGAGGTGCTGACCAAGCCGTTCACCACCGCCGTCCTGCAAAGCGAGCTCGAACAGGCGATCGGCTTCCAATTCAGCGATCAGGCCGCCTAGCGCCCGCGCATCTCCCGCAAGGAAAACGGCCGCCGATCGGTTGACCGGCGGCCGTCATGTCCGTTTAGGCATGGTGCCCTGTTCTAGTAGCGATTGGTCCTAGTGGCGCGGCGGGCGAACGGGTTGCCCAGCACGAAGCCCTTGTAGTAGAGCCGGCGGCACATCCGACGATAGCGGATGCGGTTGTAGCGCCAGCCGTGGCCGTGGCGATGACGCCAGCCGCGGAAGTGGACGGTCTGGGTCTGGGCGGCGTTGGCGCCGTCGAAGAGGCCGGCATTGGCCGCCGACGGGGCGGCCGAGGCGGCACCGGCGGCGCCCATGGTGATTGCGGCCGCGGCCGCGATGCTCAGAATGGTGGTCTTCATCTTCAGGTACTCCTTCTTTCAGTGTTGCGACCGGCGGCCTCATTGCCCCCGGTCATGATGGGATGTGTTTTAGCGAACCGCGCTTGAACCGGGTCTGAAGCCATCATTCATCTTGCATTCACCTGGAACCCCCGCCCGACCGCCTCGTACGCTGTTGTTTTTACAAAGAAAAACGGCCGATCTTTCGATCGGCCGCCTTTCGTCGAATTGGGGGTCGGCTTAGTAGCCGCGGTAACCGCCGTAGCGATAGCCGTAACGGAAGGTGCAGAACCGGTTGAAGAGCCGGCGGGCGAAGGGATGGCCCAGCACATAGCCGCGATAGTAGAGCCGGCGGCAGCGGACCCGGTGGCGGATGCCGCGGCCATACCCGCGATGGAAGTGCCGGCCGCCGCGATAGTGCACGGTCTGGACCTTGGCGGGCGAGCCGCCGTCGAACAGGCCCGGATTGGCAACGGGCCCGGCGGCGGTCGCCGCACCGGCGCTGGCGAGGGTGATGACGGACGCGGCGGCGATGCTGAGGATGGTGGTCTTCATGGGGGTGTCTCCTTCAGAGCGGTGATGGTGTCGAGGACGACTGCCTCGACCGTATGCGCGGGTTTTAGGCCTCGGCGCTTGAACCCAATCTGAAGCCGCCATTCATCTGGCGTTCATCGGCCCCGCGCCCCGAACCGGGGCTGAACATCATTGCGGCGGCGGATCTTTCGATCGACCCCGCGGCCCCGAACGGGGCCCAGAAATGACTGCGGCGGCCGATCTTTCGATCGACCCCTGCGCCCCGGAACGGGGCCCAGAAATGGAAGCGGCGGAACGGGGCCCAGAAATGGTTGCGGCGGTCGAGCCGCACTCATTTCAGTGCGCTCTAGTACCAGTGCCGATAACGGCAGAGGCGGTAGTAGGCCCGACGGGCGCGCCAGTGGCCGAGCACGAAGCCGCGATAACGCAGCCGGCGGCACATCCGGCGGTAACGCCAGTGGCGATGCCTCCAATGGCGGCCGCGGTAATGCACCGTCTGGATCTTGGCGGCACCGGCGCCCTCGAACAGACCGCCCGCCTTAGTGGCGGGAACGGCGGCGCTGGCGGCGCCGGCGGTACCGAGGGTGATGGCGGCCGCGGCCGCGATGCTGAGGATCGTAGTCTTCATGGGAAAAACCTCCGGGTTTCGGTTCGTTGGCCGTGTGGGGCTTGGGGCTGCCCCGTCGTCGATGGCGCGTGTTCTAGCCGGCCGCGCTTGAACCGAATCTGAAGCCGTCGTTCATCCGAGGTTCATCTCCCTGAGCACAGTGCGGTCACCCAAAAAACCCCAGCATTTCTGCGAGATTCGAGCTGATCGGCCGAGCCGTCTACGCCGCTTCGACCTTGATCATTCGTTCCAAACGCGCCACTCTCGGCCGCGAAAGGACGCCCGCCATGCCGTGGGAAAAGCAGTTCGACCCGGATCGCGCGCTCCGGAAAGCCATGGAGACCTTCTGGGCGCGCGGCTACGACGCCACCTCGATGCAGGATCTGGTCGAGGGCATGGGCATCAACCGCGGCAGCCTTTACGCGACCTTCGGCGACAAGCGCAGCCTCTTCCTGAAGGCGCTCAAGCGCTACGACGCGGTCCACCGCGCGGCCTGGACCGAGGCGCTCGCCGCACGCACCACCCCGCGCGCCGCTATCCTGGGCGCTTTCGACGAGGCGATCGCGGCCGCCCTCGACGGGGGCTCGCGCGACGGCTGCCTCACCGTCAACACCGCGCTCGAGCTGTCGCCGCACGACGAGGAGATCGCGGCTTTCGTGGCCGAGGCGCTCGCCGGCATGGAGGGCTTCTTCCGCCGCATGATCGAGGCCGGCCGCAAGGCTGGCGAGATCCCCGAGACGGTCGCGCCCGAGGCGACCGCGAGCGCGCTGCTCAGCCTGTTCATCGGTTTACGGGTGCTCGCGCGCAGCCGCCCGGAGCCGCCCCTCCTCCGCGCCATCGCCGATCAGGCGGCAGCGATGCTCGATTGAACAGTCGTCAGTCGTCCAGCTCTGCGTGCTTCAGATGGAACGAGCGGTATTTCCGCCGCGCGATATCCGGCGCGGTGCCGAAATAGGCCGCGACCACGCCGCGATAGCCGGTCTCGGTGAAGAAGTAGGCGACCGGCGAGCAGCGACCGTGGCGCGTCACCTTGATCGATCCCGGCACGAACCCCTTGCCCCAGGCGCGCTGAAGGTTCGGCGTGCGGATCGGATTGCTGTAGCAGACCCGCTTGCCCTTGAAATCGGGCTGGGCGTAGACGCAGACGCGGCCGCATTTCTTGGCGCCCGCCGCCTGAACCATGGGCGCGCCAAGAACCGCCGCCGCGCAGACGGCGATCGCAAACGTCCGTGTGCGCACGGCACTCATTTGCCGCCGATCTTGATCGAGCGGATCACGACGGGCTCGGCCGGCACGTTCTCGTAGGGTCCGGCGGTGCGCGTCGGCACCGCTTCGATGGCGCGCACGACCTCCATCCCCCGCACCACCCGGCCGAAGACCGCATAGCCCCAGCCGCGCGCGGACTTCTCCGTATGATCGAGATGGGAGTTGTCGTTCGTGTTGATGAAGAACTGCGCCGTCGCCGAATAGGGATCGGGGGTGCGCGCCATGGCGATCGTACCGACCGTGTTGGAGGCGGTCTTGTCGGCCTCGTTCCGGATCGGCCGGCCGGTCGGCTTCTCCTTGAAACCGTCCGCGGTGAAGCCGCCGCCCTGGATCATGAATTGCGGGATCACCCGGTGAAAGATCGTGCCGTCATAATGCCCGGCACGGACGTAGCGCAGGAAGTTCGCCACCGTCGCCGGCGCGCGTTTGGCATCGAGCGCGATCACGATGTCGCCCTTGCTCGTGCTGATCGTCACATGGGTCGCGGACTCCGCCGCCATGGCCTCTGTCGCGGGGGCCGGGCTCTGGGTCGCGAACAACGCCGCGACGATCGCGGAGAGAAAACGTCGGATCATGGATGAAGCGCTCCTAAGTTGCGCGGGGGTTGCGCGGGGGTTGCGCGGGCGGTGGTTGGCGTGGGACCGCGGGCCCCACTATGGCAGGCCGAATATGGCGAGTTGGCGGCGTCCTGCAAGCCCCCGTGTTGCAAGCGTTACGAGCGTTGCGCGTGCTACGGCGTCTTCTTTGCCGGCTTGATCCGCGCCAGCTCGCGGATCACCGGCGTGCGCGGCCGCCCTTCCGCCCCGTAGCGTGTATAGCTCCGCTTGACGTAGTAGCCGAGATCGAGATCGTGGAAGTACGTGAGGCCGGCGCGGCCCGTCTTCCCCCGGGTCGAGGTCCAGCGGATGTCGATATCGACCTGAACGACCCGCCGTTTCTTGCCGGCGATGGTCAGCGTGGAGACCGTCTTTGCGAACCGCGCCACCGCCTCCTGCTTCTGGCGCGGCTTGCCGTCGATAAGCACCTCCGAGCGATAGCGCCGCGTGGCGCCCAGGACGATCGGCCAAAAGCCCGGCCCATCGACCGCGTTCCTGATCGTCAACACCCGCTTGCCGCGCTTGATGCGCCGGAGCATGAAGGTGTCTTCGATCTCAATGTGCGAGGCGCGGGGCGCGCTCTTGGGACCCGCAAGCGCTTCGGTGATCCGCCCTTTCGTCTGGCCGAAGGCGACCTCGAAGCCGTCATTGTAGACCAGCACCATGCCCGCCGGCGGCGCCTTGAAGGCAAAGGCAAATGGCACCGCATCTTCGCCCGCGGCCGGAAGAGCGGACATCGTCACGGCGATGCCCAAGACGCCCAAGATGGCCACGAGCCGGATGCGGTGCGACATGAGGGGCGAGCTCCTGTGAGCTTGGATACGGAAGGCGAGGCGGCGCATGCTACCCCAAATTCGCGCGCCCTGTCGAAAAGCGGGTGCTGCGCCATTGCACCTCGCGCATCCGCCCTTTATGTGTTCCCCGAACGCCGCCGGTGCGCCCGAACCCGCGCGCGGACGGCACGACCTGACCATCGCGATCCCATGGAGATCCGCCATGTCGTTCCTGGCCGCCCGCCTCGCGCGCGTCCAACCCTCGCCCACGGTCGGCATGAATGCTTTCGCCGCCCAGCTGAAGCGCGAGGGCCGCGACGTCATCAGCCTCGCCGCCGGCGAGCCCGACTTCGACACGCCGCAGCACATCAAGGACGCGGCCACCAAGGCGATGGCCGAGGGCAAGACCAAATACGCGCCCCCCGCCGGCATTCCCGAGCTGCGCGAGGCGGTCGTGCGCAAGCTGAAGCGCGACAACGATCTCGACTACACGCCCGACCAGATCAGCGTGTCGTGTGGCGGCAAGCAGACGATCTACAACGCCCTCATGGCGACGCTCGATCCGGGCGACGAGGTGATCGTGCCCGCGCCCTACTGGGTGAGCTACGCCGACATCACGCTGCTGTCGGAGGGTGAGCCTGTCTACATCGAATGCCCGGTGGAGCAAAACTACAAGCTCCTGCCCGAGCAGCTCGACCGCGCCATCACGCCCAAGACAAAGTGGGTGATGCTGAACAGCCCCAACAACCCGACGGGCGCCGCCTACACCGCGGCAGAGATCAAGGCGCTCGCCGAGGTGCTGCTGAAGCACCCGCATGTCTGGGTGATGACCGACGACATGTACGAGTTCATCGTCTACGACGACTTCCGGTTCGCGACGATCGCCCAAATCGAACCGAAGCTCTATGAGCGTACGCTCACGCTGAATGGCCTCTCGAAGGCCTATTGCATGACCGGCTGGCGCGTCGGCTATGCGGCGGGCGACACCAAGCTCATCAAGGCGATGAACATGATCCAGTCGCAGTCGACCACGAGCACGTCGACGATCAGCCAATGGGCGTCGGTGGCGGCGCTCGACGGCGACCATTCGTTCATCGCCAAGCACAACACGGTCTTCAAGGAGCGCCGCGACCTCGTCGTCTCGATGCTCAATCAGGCGACCGGCATCACCTGCCCGACGCCCGAAGGCGCGTTCTACGTCTATCCGAGTTGCGCCGGCGTGATCGGCAAGTCCACGCCCGACGGCAAGAAACTCGAGACCGACGAGGACTTCGTCAAATACCTGCTGGAAGCGGAGGGCGCGGCCTGCGTCCACGGCGAGGCCTTCGGCCTCTCCCCCTATTTCCGCATCAGCTACGCAACGGCAACGGAGCTTCTCGAAGACGCCTGCCAGCGCATCCAGCGGGCCTGCGCGGCGCTGAGCTAGCACGGCCGTCGGGTCCCGCCCACGTCCAGGCCGCGGCGGAATAGGAGAACGGCGGCCCGTCGATCGACGGACCGCCGTGTAGAGTGCGGGGAGGGGACGGTCGTGGACGCCAGCTAGTCGAGCCGGCAGACCCGGCCGGTCCGGCGCATGTAGAACTCGTAGCCGCCGACCTGGCGGCAATGGGGCCGCCGGCGGCCGTAGCGCGGACGGGGATAGTAGGCACCGCCATAGGCCTGGGCGAGATCGGTGCGCGGACGCGCATCGAAAGTGTAGCGGTCGTTGGCCCGCGGATAGCCCGGTGCTCCGTTTTGCGCGGTGGTCACGCCCTGCGCGCGCTCGCGAATGCGCCGGTCGAGATAGGCTTTGCGCTCGCGCACGACGTCGACGTGGTCGCCCGAGATCCAACGCTGCTCGGCCGCCCAGTAACCGTTGCTTCGCCGGTTGATGATCACCGAGTTCGCTGCCAGCGTCATGAGGATCGCCTGACCCTTTTGGGTGGCGATGGCGGTGCGCGGTACGCCCGCCCAGTCGATCACCACGTCGAGCGGAACGCCGTCGGCGTCGGTTTCGTAGGGCCGGTAGTAGTCGTTGTAGTCGCGCGGCGTGATGATCCGCAGCCGGCCGTAGTTATCGCGAACGCGGATCTCGCCCCGCGGCCGGTAGACAAGAGCGTAGAGCGTATATCCCTGCCGGTCGGCGGTGCGGATCGCGGTGATTACGTAGCGCTCGGCGTTCGCGACGCCGTAGCCACGCAGCACGGTCTGGAAGTGGCGCGTCGCCTCGCCCAGATGCCGGAACACCCGGCCGGTGTCGCCGCTCTTCGGCACGCTGGCGAGCCGGGTGTGATAGGCATACTGATAGGTCTGGTCGAGGCTGACCCGCGATCCGCTCGCGCGCATCGCGCTGTTCATCGCATGAATGTCGCCTTCGAGCATGTAGGGCAGCGAGACAATGCCCTCCAATAGACCCGCCAGCATCACCAACGGCGAGACGATGATCTGGCCGATCACGTAGCCGAACTCGCGGGCGGGATGGAGCTCGGCTGCCCGCACGGCGATGCTGCCAGTGACCATCGAAATCGATACGACGGTTGCAATGATAATTTTCCGCATGATGGCATCTCCTTCGAACCGGGGCCGGGAACGGTGCCGAATGGGCGAACCGACCGGCCCGAGGAACCTGACGGCGAGAGTGGCCGCCGCGTCTGGCGTTGCGAAGCGGTTTGGAGTGCCCGATACCAACCGCCGTTCCCGACCACCTCGCCTCCGTGCTATCCTCCCGCCAAACGGGAGGACGCCTCATGTCCGCACACACCTACCGCTTCTTCGAGCGCCAGATGGCGATGTACGCGACCTACCATCGCGACTGGCGCAACCGGCTCACGCATTTCTTCGGCGTGCCGATGATCATCTTCGCGCTCTTGATCGCGATGGCGATGTGGCGCTGGCCGTTCGGCTCGATCGAGATCTCCTTCGCGATGCTCTTTTCCTTCGCGGTGTTCCTGCTGTGGCTCGCGATGGATGTCGGCGTCGCGTTGCCGCTGATCGTCCTGCTTCTGCCCGTGCTCGTGCTCGCCGAATGGATCGGAGGGCCGCAAGCCGGCGCTGGTCGACAACCTCTTCCAGATCTTCGTGGCGCCGATGTTCCTCACCGCCGAGCTGCTGATCGGCCTCGGCCTGCGCAAGCGCCTGCACGCGCGCGTCGAGGCCTACATCGCCGAGCGCTATCCCGACTACGCCCTCGCTCAGCCCTCCGGTCAGGGCGCCGCCGCCGAATAGCCGTCCTTTTCCCTTGCATCGCGCGGGCGGCGTTGGAACCATAGGGCAGCGGATGAGAAGCCCGCGCCGCGGCCTCCGGGAGCTCGAAATATTGGGCGACGGACGGCGCGACAGCGGGCCCCCAATGGCGGATCAAACCTAGGGAGGAACTCGTGGGCGATAATTCGGCGGGACCACGCTGCGTTGCGCTGGTCGGACCTTACCTCAGCGGCAAGACGACGCTTCTGGAAAGCCTCCTCTTCGTGTCCGAAGCGGTGGGACGGCGCGGCACGGTCAAGGAAGGCAACACGATCGGCGACAGCTCGCCGGAGGCACGCGCGCGCCAGATGAGCACCGAGCTCAGCGTCGCCAGCTACGAATACCTTGGCGACCCCTGGACCGTGCTCGACACGCCCGGCTCGATCGAGATCGTTCAGGACGCGTTCAATGCCGCCATGGTCGCGGATACGGCCGTGGTCGTCGTCGATCCCGATCCCACCAAGGCGATGGCGGCGACGCCGATCTTCAAGTTTCTCGACGACCACGAAATCCCGCACATGGTCTTCATCAACAAGATCGATGAGGCGGCGGAGGTCTCGATCAACACCGTCGTCACGGCCTTGCGTGAATGCTCCGACCGCCCGCTGGTGCTGCGCCAAATGCCGATCCGCGAGGGTGGCGAGGTCACCGGCTATATCGATCTCGCAAGCGAGCGCGCTTACGCCTACAAGGACGGCGACGCCTCCGAGCGCATCGACATCGACGAGGTGATCCCCGTCTTCATCGGCGCCGGCCTCCACGACCACGGCGTGCGGCGGCTCCTGAAAGCGCTGCGCCACGAATCGCCGGGTGCGACCGAGAGCGCCAAGCGCATGGGCTTCGAGGGCTTGAGCGAGCCCGCCGCCCAGGTCTTCAAGACCTACCACATGCCCCATGCCGGCAAGCAGTCGGTGGTGCGCGTGTGGTCGGGCGAGATCGCCGACGGTGCGACGCTGAACGGCAGCCGCGTCAGCGGCATCGTCAGCCTGCAGGGCCACGAGACGACGAAGCTCTCAAAAGCCAAGGCCGGCGAGGTCGTCGCCTTCGGCCGCATGGACGAGGTCCACACCGGCGAGGTCCTCACACCGTCGGGCGAGCGGCCCGGCAGCGTGCCCGACTGGCCGGACCCCGTCGCCCCGCTCTACGCCTTCGCCATCACGGCCGAGAAGCGCGAGGACGAGGTCAAGCTCTCCGGCGCCATCGCCAAGCTGATCGAGGAAGACCCCTCGCTCAAGCTCGAGCAGAGCCGCGACACCAACGAGCTCCTGCTCTGGGGCCAGGGCGAGATCCATCTCGCCGTCGCGCTGGAGCGGCTCAACAGCAAATACCACCTCTCCGTATCGCGGCGGAAACCCCAGGTCGCCTACAAGGAGACGATCAAGAAGACCGTCGACCAGCATGCGCGCTTCAAGCGCCAGACCGGCGGCCACGGCCAGTTCGGCGACGTCCATGTCGAGATCAAGCCGCTCCAGCGGGGTGCCGGTTTCGAGTTCATCGACAACGTGGTCGGCGGCGCCATTCCGCGCCAGTTCATCCCCTCGGTCGAGACCGGCATCAAGGAATACATGAGCGAAGGCCCGCTCGGCTTCCCCGTCGTCGACGTCGCGGTGCGGCTCTATGACGGCCAGCACCACGCGGTCGACAGCTCCGACATGGCCTTCAAGACGGCGGGCCGCATGGCGATGTCTGAGGGCCTGCCGAAATGCGCGCCGGTGCTTCTGGAGCCGATCTATCACGTCAAGGTCTCGGTGCCGAACGAGTTCACGGCGGCGGTGCAGCGCATCGTCAGCGGCCGGCGCGGCCAGATCCTCGGCTTCGATGCCCGCGAGGGTTGGAAGGGCTGGGACACGGTCGAGGTCAACATGCCGCAGTCGGAGCTGCACGATCTCATCATCGAGCTGCGCTCGCAGACGCAAGGCATCGGCACCTTCGATTTCGAGTTCGACCACCTGCAAGAGCTGACCGGGCGCATCGCCGACGACGTGGTGCAGTCGCGCCAGGCCGACGCGGCGCAGTAGGGGGCCAAGGTATCGACCGCCGGCCGGCCCTCATCCTTCGACAGGCTCAGGACGAGGGCCTATGCTGGGGCGGTTGAAGCGACGGAGTCATCCACGTACCCCTCATCCTGAGCTTGTCGAAGGATGAGCCTGTCGAAGGATGAGGCTCCAGGAACACGGGCCGTTGGACGGAGCGCCGTCACGTATCGACTGGCGGCGTGGGGGGAACAAGCATAATGCCGTTAGGCCCGACCCAAGTCATCGAAGCGGCGCGGCTGCTCTTGAACGCGCGCGGCGACTTCCGACGTTTGCGCGACTTTCCCGAGAGCTGCCGTCCGCAGGACATGGACGACGCCTATCAGATCCAGAAGGCCTTCGCCGAGGAATGGGAGCTGCCGGTCGCCGGCTTCAAGATCGGCTGCACCGCCAAGGCGCAGCAGAAGATGCTCGGCGTCAGCGGGCCCTTCTACGGCCGCGTCTTCGCGCCATTCCTGCGCGAGAGCCCGACCGAGCTCTCCGCGGGCGCGTTCCAGATGCTGGGCCTCGAGGGCGAGTTCGCCTTCCGCATCAAAGCCGGGATCAAGCCGCGCAAGGCGCCCTATACCCGCGACGACATCGAAAAGAAGGTAGGCGCGCTCTACCCCGCGATCGAGCTCGTCGATTCGCGCCTCGACGACTGGGTCGCCCGCGGGCCGGAAAGCATCGTCGCCGATAACGGCGCCAACGGCGCGCTCATCATCGGCAAGCCCGTGCGCGAATGGCGCAAGCACGACCTCGCCAAGGCGAAGGCCAAGCTTTCGGTCAACGGCAAGCAGGTCGGCAAGGGCACCGGCAGGCTCGCCCTCGGCCATCCGCTCGAGGCGCTCACCTGGCTCGCCAATGCGCTGTCGGACGCCGGCATCGCGCTCGAGCGCGACCAGATCGTCACCACCGGCACCGTCACCGGCTTCAACCTGGCCGAGGCCGGCGACACGGCCGTCGCCGATTTCGGCCCGCTCGGCACCGTCGAGGTGACGTTCACCGATTGAGGCGGCGACCGGCGGACAATCGCCACCTATTCCTATTTGTAGGAGCGGGTTTCAAACCCGCCCGAACCGCAGCTTGGACCTACCCCGGGCGGGTTTGAAACCCGCCCCTACAAATAAGCCGGGGACCGGCCTCGTCCTTACCGGTGCAAATTCCGTTTGATACATTCCTAGGAATATTATATATATTTCCGGGAATATAAATGTCAGGAGGAGAACCGGCATGTCGTCAAACATTGGGTCATCCGGTAAGCGATTTTCGCGACGAGGGTTCATCCGCATCGCCGGCGGCGGCGTCATTTTGGCGGCGGGCGGGCTGGCGCTGGCGCGCTGCGACCGCATGCCGGAAGAAGCCATCGCGGCCTGGCGCGGCCCGGACGGACACGGCGGCGATCTGCGCCGGCGGCTCATCGCCTTCGCCATGCTCGCCCCGAACCCGCACAATCGCCAGCCCTGGCTGGTCGATCTGAAGACCCCCGGCCGGATCACGCTTTATTGCGACCGCACGCGCCTCCTGCCAGCGACCGATCCCTACAGCCGCCAGATCCTGATCGGCCACGGCACGTTCCTCGAGCTGCTCGCCCAGGCCGCGGCGGCGACGGGCCACCGCGCCGACATTACCTACTTCCCCAAAGGCGAGTTCGGTCCGGAGACGATCGACGACCGCCCCGTTGCAGAGATCGCCCTGGTCAAGGACGCAAACGCGAAATCCGACCCGCTCTTCGCCCAGGTCCTGAAACGCCGCACCAACCGCGAAACCTTCGATCGCGAGCGGCCGCTATCGCCCGACACCGTCACCGCCCTGCGCGTCACGCCGCTCGATCCGGCGGTGCGCCTGTCGATCGCAACGGACGCCGCGAAGTTGCCGGCGCTCCGAAAACTGGCAGTCGACGGCTTCATCAAGGAGCTCCGCACCCCGCACACCTATGAAGAGAGCATTCAGCTCATGCGCATCGGCGCATCCGAGATCGCCAAGCACCGCGACGGCATCTCGATCCACGGGCCGATGATGTGGTGGCTGAGGCAGTTCGGCATGCTGGACAAAAGCGCGCTTCGCGATCCGACCTCGAAGACGTTCGAGGTGGGGCTCGACATGGCGCGCGACCAGGGCGGCAGCGCCATGGGCTTTTTCTGGCTCACCACGGCCGACAACAGCCGCACGACCCAGCTCAAGGCCGGCCGCGCCTATGTCCGCCTGCATCTGAAAGCGACCGAGCTCGGCCTCGCCCAGCAGCCGATGAGCCAGCTCTTGCAGGAATACCCCGAAATGAGTGCGCTTCAGATGGCGTTCCTCAAGACCGTGGGCGCCAAGCCGGGCGAAACGGTGCAGATGCTGGCCCGCCTCGGCTATGCTGCCCCGGTCGGCCCCGCCCCGCGGCGCCCACTCGCCTCACTGATCAAGACCTGACGCCCTGTATGGAAATTCCGCCCGAGCTTGAGAAGATCCGCCAGATCCTGGTCTGGATCGGTGTCGCCGAACAGCTTCTGGTGACCCGCTTCAACCGGGCGGTCGCCGGCGCCAATCTGCCCTTCGCCCAGTTCGTCATGCTGAACCACTTTCGCGCCTTCGCCGATGAAGGCCACACGATCGGGCGCCTCGCAAACGCCTTCGAGACCGGCCAGCCGGGCATCTCCAAGACCGTCGCGCGGCTGGTCGAGAAGGGGTTCCTGCGCGCCGAGCCCGACCCAGCCGACGGCCGCAGCAAGCTTCACTATCTGACCGAGGCGGGCGTGGCCGCGCACAGCCAGGCGCTGAGCCGCCTCGCGCCCGACGCGGCGCTCATATTCAAGGACTGGCCGGCGAAAGACATCGACGAGCTGCACCGCCTGATCTTCAAGCTCAAATCCTGGCTCGACGACAACCGCGACACGCGGGCATCCGAAGCGGATGAATATTTGTAGGGGCGGGTTTGAAATCCGCCCCTACAAATAATGGAATCCGAAGGAAACCGGCGCTCGGCTAATACAAATGCTGGCCGCCGGTGATGAAGATCTCGGTGCCGGTCACGTAGCTGAAGTCGCTCGAGCAAAGCGAGAAGACCGTGCCGGCAACCTCGTCGGGGGTGCCCAGGCGGTGCATCGGGATGCGTGGGATGAGCTGGTCGGTCTCGGGCGAGAGCATCGCGGTCTCGATCTCGCCGGGCGCCACGGCGTTCACGCGCACGCCGATCTGGCCCATCTCGGCGGCGAGCTCGCGGGTCAGCGATGACAGCGCGGCCTTCGAGGTCGAATAGGCCGAGCCGGCAAACGGGTGCACCGCATGTCCGGCAATCGAGGTGATGTTGACGATCGTGCCCTGGCCCTTGTGGAGCGCCGCCGCAAAGCCCCGCGCCAGCACCAGCGGGGTGAAGAAGTTGAGCTCGAAGACCTCGCGCCAGGCATCGATGTCGCCATTCAGGCAGCCGAGCCGCTCGTTCCACGGCGTCTTCGGAGAGACCCCGGCATTGTTGACGAGGGCCGCCAGTCCGTCATCGCCGAGCAGGCGGACGGTGTCGGTAACAAAGCCCGCGACCTCGTCCGCTTCGGAGAGATCGACCGTCAGATGCTCCGACCAGTTGGGATCGCGCTTGCATTCCGCCGGCACGGCATCGCGCGAGCAGGTAATGATGCGCCAGCCGGCTTGCGAGAACCGCTTGACGGTCGCATGGCCGATGCCCCGGCTCGCGCCGGTCAGCACCACGGTTTTGCGCTCCTCATCCATGGGCCAAATGTAGGCGAAGCCACCTGCCAGCGCCAGCAGCGACGACCGAGGATCGGCCATATGCTTGGCGGCAGATACGCGCCTCGCGCATACTGTGCCGATCTTTGCCAACCCACGGCAATCCTCGTCGGCAACCGCACCGAGAGAATTGTCCGAGCAAGGGCCGAGCCATGTCCGAACCGCGCAAGACCTCGGTGATCGGCCGCATTTTCGAGGGCCAGGCGCTGCACGCGGTCCTGCTCGCGATCCTGCTCGCCGTCTGCTTTTGGCTGAGCCGCTTCGATGCGGTCGGCGCGGGCGCGCTCTGGGGCGTTGGTGCGCGCGGCTGGTTCTGGATCGCGCTTGCGCTACCGATCGTGCACCAGCTCACCGTCTGGTTCGTCTGGCGGACCGAGCTCCATGCAGGACTGATGACGCGCTGGCTGGGCGCGCCGGCCTTCAGCGCTTATGCGGTGGGCTTCGCCGTCCTCGGCCTGGCGCGGGTGGCCTCGGTTTTCGTCCTTGCCGCCGCCAATGCCGGAACGGCGGGGCTCGATCCGACCATCGGCCGCGTGCTCGCCGTGATCGCGCTCATGCCGGCGCTCTATCTCTTCTATTCGGTCAGGCGCTACTTCGGCTTCCGGCGCGCCTTCGGCATCGACCATTTCGATCCGGCCGCCGCGCGGTCGCTGCCGTTCGAGCGGCGCGGCATCTTCCGCTGGACGCCGAACGCGATGTACGTCTTCGGCTTCCTGATCGGCTGGGTCCCGGCCTTATGGTGGGGCTCGGCCGCTGCCTTCGCCGCGGCGGCGTTCAATCACCTCTACATCTGGGTCCACTATTACGCGACCGAACGCCCGGACATGCGCCGCATCTACGGCGGCGATAGCGACGGTTGAGTGCGCAGGCGCCGCCTGCGCCGCCTCAGTATTCTTTCTGCAGCGACGGCGGGGTGCGGATCCAGGCGATCTTGAAGGGCCGGGTCACCCCGTCATGCTCGGTCACGGAGATGTACTCGCCCTCGATGAAGCTGTGCTTGTCGAAGCGGAAGATCGGCTCGTCGTCTTCCTCGCCCGGCTCGTAGGAGAAGGCCCATCCATGGCGGCTGTGCACGAGCTGGCCGGTCTCGTCGTCCTCGCCAGCCCAGAAGCGGTGAACGATGCAGGCCTGGCCGAATTCCTTCCACTCATGCATGTCGAGATGGCCCTCGCCGTCGAGGGGGGCGACGAACTCGTAGCCGTGATTGGCGCTGCCGTCGGGAAAATCCTTGGTGCGCGCGAGTTCGAGCCGGATCTGTTTCAGTGCCATAGTCTTTTCGTCATCCCCTAAAGATCGATTGCCATCGCGATTTGGGCCCGCTGCCGCCGGCCAGTTCAGAGCCGCCGGGCGGTTCAGAGCGATATGTGGTCGTATCAGCCGCCTGAATTCAAGAGGCGGCCTGCCGCTCTACCTCAAGAGGCGGCTCGCCGCTATACCTCAAGAGGCGGCTTGCCGGCGGGGATGGGTATCCACGAAATGCTTGAGCGCCAGCTTGAGCGTCGCCGCCTCCTTGAAATCGCCATGTGCCCGCGCCGTTGCGATATCGTCGGCGATGATGCGTTTGATCCGCGGCACGCCGTCCTTTTGCATCATGAGATAGCGTCCCAGCACGGCAGCGCAGATCTCGGGAATATGCTCATGCATGGCGATCGCGTGAACTTCCTCTTCGCTCAGCTCTGCCAGCCCGACGCAGTCCTCGAAGCTCAGCATGTTTCCTCCGGTTGGCCGGAGGCCGGGATGGACTTCGGCCAGTTTTCGTTGGTGAAACAAAACTGTCGTTGAACGGTAACGATACTGCCTTGATCCGGATCAATTCCGCAAGGCTCAGAGACCCGCGGCGCGACGGGACGCCGCGATGACGTGTCCGGGATCGCCGCCGGCATCGATGCGCGTCCAGCCGATCGGCCCGGTTTCGTAGTCGAGCGCCTTGCGGACGACGGCAACCGTGGCGTCGGAGGCATCCGCGCTGCGCTCGGCCACCCGTGCCTTAAGCGTCTCGCCCGGCGCATCGAGCCACAGCCCGATAAAGGGAACCCCGGCGCGCTCGGCGACGTCCTCGATCGCTTCGCGCTCCTCGGGCGTCGAATGAACCGCATCGGCGACCACCGAATGCCCCGCGGCGAGCACCGCCGCCGCGCGTTCGCGCACCGTGGCATAGGTCCGTTCGGTCATCTCCGCGCTGTACCCTTCCGGACCGAGGCGCGTCAGCGGACCCACCCCGGCAAGCGACTTCCTAATCACATCCGAACGCAGCACCACGGCCCCCGGGACCGGCAACAAAGCGGGTGCCAGACCGCGGGCGATCGTCGTCTTGCCCGAGCCCGGAAGGCCACCGATTGCAACGAGACGCGGCGCGGGCGGATCGATCAGCGCGTTGCCGAGCGCCAGATAGGCTCGCGCCTCGGCGATATGCTTGTCGCGCGTCTCGCCCTCTTCGCCGAGCACGATCGTGCCGGTCACATGCGCGCGGATCGCCGCGCGCGAGGCGAGGAAGAGCGGCAGCGCCGCGAGCCCATCGAAGTCCTGCGCGATCTCCAGATAACGGTTGAGGGTCGCGTTGGCCTGCGCGGGCAGATCGCGGTGCCAGAGATCCATGAGAAGGAACGCGAGATCGTAGAGCACGTCGACGCAGGCGATCTCCTCGGAGAACTCGATGCAGTCGAAGGGCGCCGGCCGGCCCTCGATCATCGCAATGTTGCGCAAATGAAGGTCGCCGTGACAGTGCCGCACCCGGCCCGCCGCCTTGCGCGTATCGAGCAGCGGCGCGAGGCGCGCGGTCGCCTTATCGTCCGCATCGGTCAGCGCCGCGACCGCATCCGCATCGAAGATGTCATTGTCCGCGTCCATGATCTCGGCGAAGGCGCCGCGCACGCCCTCGGCCGCTCTACGCATACCGTCGGCCCCGCCGTAACGTGTCACCACCTCGGCCTCGTCATGGAACGCGGCGACCGCTTCGGCGACGTCCTCCATCATCGCGACCGGCAAGTCCCCGCGCGCCGCCATCGCATCGAGCAGCGCCTCCTGCGGAAAGCGCCGCATCGCCACCAGCCATTCGACGGCGTCGATTTCTTCGCCGTCCTCATGCATCGCGAGCGCGAGTTTGCCATCCGCCCCGCGCGTCACCACGGCCAGGCCCAGATAGATGCCCGGCGCGGTGCGCCGGTTGAGCTTGAGCTCCGCTTCCGCCGCGGCCTTGCGTTTCGCTTCCGTGGAGAAGTCGAGATAGGGGAACTTGACCGCGCGCTTCAGCTTGAAGACGCGCTCGCCGACCAGGAAGACCTCCGAGATATGCGTCTCGATCCGCTCGACCGGGCCTTCAAGGCCGAGCGCCGCATAGGCCGCGGGTTCCTTGAGGAATGCGATCGTCTTGCTCTGGTCCTGAACCAGCATGGCGGCGTGGCGACTCCTTGGCCTGCTCCTACATGCTAGGTGGGCATGCAGCCAAAACGCGGCAACACGGCCATTCGCCGCAGACAGGCCGGCTCAGACCAGCTCCACCGTCAGCGGATTGTAGGAATAAAGCCAGGCATTGCGGTCCTCGCCCTCGTCGCGCTCGGCGAAGGAGGCGCGGATCTCGGCCTCGCTGTGCAGGTGGAAGAGCGTGCGGTTCTGCATCGATTGGTCGACGATCTTCGCCGTGCGCGCCGTACGGTTGCGCTGATAGAGCTGGAGCGCGCCGGGGATCGTTTCCTCCTGGGCGAGCGCGCGGGTCAGCACCGCGCCGTCCTCGATCGCCATCGCCGCCCCCTGCGCCAGATAGGGCAGTGTCGGATGCGCCGCATCGCCCAGGATCGTCACCCGCCGCGTGCTCCAATCGGGCAGCGCCGGCCGCGTGAAGAGCGCCCAGCGATAGCATTTGTCACGGTCGACCTTGTCGATGATGGTCATGATGTCCGGGTGCCAGCCCTCGAAATCCGCGTGCAGATCCTCCCAGGGGAAGCGCGCGGTCCAGGACTCCTCCGCTTCCACGGGCGTCTCCACGCAGCCGACGAAGTTGAGCAACGCGCCGCCGCGGATGTAATAGCAGACCGCGTGCCGCCCCGGCCCGACCCAGACGGACATCACATGGCCCATGAAGTTTTCGGGCAGACGCTCGACCGGCACGGTGAGGCGCCAGGCGGCGTCGCCCGTATAGGTCGCCGTCACCTCGCCCGCGATCTGCGCCCTTATCGCCGATTTGACCCCGTCGGCGCCGATCAGCAGGTCGCCCGTGGCCGTGCTGCCGTCGGCGAAGCGCAGCGTCACCGAATCCTCGCTTTCCTCGAAGCCGACCGCCGTCTTGTTCAAATGCACGACATCGCCCTTGAACTCGCGCGCTTTCGCGGCGAGCAGCTCATGGAAATCGGCGCGGTGGATCTGGTTGTAGGGCGCGCGGTGCATGCGCTGATGCTCTTCGGCGAGGGCAAAGCGCTGGACCTGATCGCCCGTATCGAAGAGCCGGAAGACGTAGGCCTCCGGCCGCACCGAGATCGCGTTCACCGCATCCGCGAGGCCGATATGCGTCAGCACGTGCATCGGGTTGGCGCTCAGCTGAATGCCGGCCCCGACCTCGCCCAGCTCGGGCGCCTGCTCGTAGACCTCGACGTCGTGCCCGTCCTTCATCAGGCACGAGGCGGCCACCAGCCCGCCGATCCCCGCCCCTGCAATCAATACCTTCGCCACGTCCTGCCGCCTCAAATCTTGTTGTCGACGAGTGAGCCCGATCGCCGATTGGCGATGCGAGGGCGCTTTTGTGGTCGGAACGCCAGGCCAAGTCAAACCCGAGCCGCCCAGCAGCACGCATGGCCCGCCTGCACCCGCATCGATTGCCGCGCGCCGCGGTTTCGGCTACTGACGGACCCGGCACGCTCAATCCTCATCGCGCTTCGGCGCGGGTCCGACCGACCATGACCGCACCGCACGCCACAACGGGCCAGCACGCGCCCGACAGCCGTTATGCCTGGTGGCGCCTCGGCGCCTCGCTGGCGCTCAGCACGCTGGGCGGCATCGGTCTGTGGTCGGCGGTGATCGTGCTGCCCAAGATCCAGACCGAGTTTGGCATCGACCGCGGCGGCGCCTCGCTCGCCTACACCGCGACGATGATCGGCTTCGCCGTCGGCGGCGTTCTGATGGGCCGGCTCGCCGACCGCCACGGCATTGTCGTGCCGCTGCGCCTGGCCGCGGTGATGCTGGGCGTCGGCTATATCGTCGCCTCCATGGCGGAGGCGTATTGGCAGTTCCTCGCCGCCCAGGCGCTCTTGATCGGCATGCTCGGCAGCTCGGCCACCTTCGGCGCGCTGGTCGCCGACGTCTCGCACTGGTTCGCCCGCCGGCGCGGCATCGCCGTCGCCATCGTCGCCAGCGGCAACTACCTCGCCGGCACCGTCTGGCCGCCCGCCGTCCAGTACGTCACCGAAACCTACGACTGGCGCACCGCCTACATTTGCATCGGCGTCGTCTGCCTGGCGACCATGCTGCCGCTCACCTTCGCATTGCGCCAGCGGCCGCTGGTCGAGGGCTGGGACGAGACCGGCGGGCCGGCCGCCCGGGGCGCAGCCCCCATTCAGATGCCGGGGTCGCCCGCCTTTCGCCAGGCGCTGCTGGTGCTGGCGGGCGTCGCCTGCTGCGTCGCCATGTCGATGCCGCAGGTGCACCTGGTCGCCTATTGCGGCGATCTCGGCTACGGGCCGGCGCGCGGGGCGGAGATGCTCTCGATCATGCTCGGCCTCGGCGTGGTCAGCCGCATCGCCTCGGGCTTCATCGCCGACAAGATCGGCGGCGTCGGCACGTTGATCCTGGGCTCGACGCTGCAGTGCTTGGCGCTGATCTTCTATCTGCCCTTCGACGGGCTGACCTCGCTCTATATCGTCTCGGGGATCTTCGGCCTGGCCCAGGGCGGTATCGTGCCGAGTTACGCACTTATCGTGCGCGACTACTTCCCCGCCCGCGAGGCCGGCGCGCGGGTCAGCCTCGTCTTCATGGCGACGGTCATCGGCATGGCGTTCGGCGGCTGGCTGTCGGGCGAGATCTACGATCTCACCGGCTCCTACCAGGCGGCGTTCCTCAACGGCATCGCCTGGAACCTCCTCAATATGGCGATCGCGCTCTGGTTCGTGCTCGGCCGCCTGCAGCACCGGGCGCGGCTGGCGCAATAGCGTTAACCGTAGGTCACGGCTCTGGCGTCACGGTCCCGGCTCCGGCTTCGTCAAGAAAGCAACGCCGGACTGCCATGATTTTCACACAATTCGCTGCCACAACCCCGCCTGCGCCCCGTTGCAGCCAGTTTCCTCAAGCCCGGGCACTCGTTTTCTCACCGCTCCGGCATTGGCCAACGGGCCGAATCAAACTCAGGAGTACCCCAATGATTTTCGCTCGAAAGACGCTCGTCCGCGGTTTTGCGGCGGCTTCCGCCGCCGTTCTGATCGCGCTCACCGCCCAGCCCAGTCAGGCACGTAACGGCGTGAAGGTCGGCGTTCTGAAGTGCAACGTCGCCGGCAATGCCAGTTTCGTGTTCGGCTCCAGCCGCAAATTGAGCTGCGTCTACACGCCGACCGGCAAGGGCCGGCCCGAATTCTACAACGGCCGCATCAACCGCTACGGCATCGACATCGGCTACATCACGCAGGGCACGATGCTGTGGGCCGTCTTCGCGCCGGCCAAGACCGTGCGCAGCGGTGCGCTCGCCGGCGACTACGGCGGCATCACCGCCGATATCGCAGCCGGTTATGGTGTCGGCGCAAACGCGCTGCTCGGCGGCTCGAAGAAGAGCATCGCGCTGCAGCCGCTCAGCATCGAAGGCATCAAGGGGCTCAACATCGCCGCCGGCATTGCCTCGATCAATCTGCGCCGCGCCGGCCGCTAAGCCGCGTCGCGACTGATTACCCGCGCGTTCGCGCGCGGAAACGAAGGGGCGGGTCCACAAGGGCCCGCCCTTTTCGCTTGTGCAGAGATGCCGCCCAGTTGCTCCAAAGCGCGCCTGCACCCAAGATGCGCCGCTGATCAAAGCAAGCGCCGGGACCGGGCCGCATGAAAGTCATCGTTCTCGGCGGCGGCGTCATCGGCGTCACCGCCGCCTACTATCTGATGGCCGACGGCCACGCGGTAACGCTGGTCGAGGCGCGCGACGGCGTGGGGCTGGAGACGAGCTTCGCCAATGGCGGCCAGCTCGTCGCCAGCCATTCCGAGCCCTGGGCCTCGCCGGCGACGCTGAAGCTCATGCTGAAATGGCTCGGCCGGAAGGACGCGCCGATCATCCTGCGCCTTCGTGCCGACCCGGCGTTTCTCGCCTGGGGCTTGCGCTTTCTCCGTAACTGCACGACCGCGCGCGCGGCCGCGAATACCGCGCGCAACCTTCGCCTCGGGCTCGCCAACCGCGCCTTGATGGCCGCGCTGCGGGCCGCCACGGGCATCGCCTATGACGGCGCGCAGACCGGCACGCTGACGCTCTTCCGCGACGCGGCCGCTTTCGAAGCCGCCGCGCATCACGCCGAAGCGCTGACCGCGCTGGGCTGCGCCGTCGAGGTGGCGGACGCCGCCCGCACGATCGCGCTTGAGCCCGCGCTCGCGCATCTCGGCAACCAGATCGCGGGCGCGCTGATTGCGCCCGACGACGAGCTCGGCGACTGCCACAAATTCACCGCCGCGCTTGCCGAATATTGCGCGGCGCAGGGCGTAACCATTCGATCCGGCACCCGCGTCACCGCCATCGAGGCCGAGGGCGACCGCATCGCCCGGGTCATGACCGATCGCGGCGCGATCGAGGGCGATGCTTTCATGCTGGCGGCCGGCCCGTGGAGCGCGCGCCTCGCGCGGCCGCTCGGCCTCCGCCTGCCGGTGATCCCGGTCAAGGGCTATGCGCTGACCGCGCCGATCGCCGACCGGACCGCCACGCCCCGCCGTGGCATCACCGACAATGCGAGCCGCGTCGTCCTTGCGCCGCTGGGCGAGCGCCTGCGCATCGTCAGCACCGCCGAGTTCGCGGGCTTCGATACCGCCCTCAACAAGAAGCGCCTGGCGCTGATGGAAGAAGCCGCCCGCGCGCTGTTGCCGGCCGCCGCCGACTACGCCAGCGCCGAGCCGTGGGCCGGTCTGCGGCCGGCGACGCCCGACAATGTTCCGATTCTGGGCCCGACCAAGTACCGCAACCTCTGGCTCGACACGGGGCACGGCACGCTCGGCTGGACCCAGGCCTGCGCGAGCGGCCGGCTGGTCGCCGATCTCGTCGCCGGGCGGGCGCCCCCATACGACTTTGGGCTCGATCCAGACGGTCTCACCCTCGACCGGTTCTAGGACCGAGACAGGTGAGACAGTTGGGACAGATGAGACGGTTTTGGGACACTGTCCCTGAGACAGGTGGGACAGGCGAACGACTATCGCCCATCTGTCGCACAAACGCTCAGGCGCGGTAGGCGACCTTGGCGTGGTCCTCTTCGAGGCCGACCGGGTCCTGGTGGATGATGACCTCGGCGTTCGGAAACGCCGCGCGGATCTCCTCCTCCACGGCATCGGAGATGTCGTGCGCCTGCTCGACGGTCAGCTCGCCGTCGAGCTCGATGTGAAGCTGGATGAAGGTGTCGGTGCCCGAGCGGCGCGAGCGGAGATCATGAAACGCGTGCACTTCGGGATGCGCCAGCACGATCTCGCGGATGCGCTTGCGGTCCTCGTCCGGCAGCTCGCGATCCATCAGCATGTCGAGCGAGCTGCGCGCGATGCGCCAGGCCGAGATCAGAATGTAGCCCGCAACACAGAGCGCCAGCACCGGGTCGACCCATTGCCAGCCGAGCCAGGCCGTCGCCACAAGCGCGGCGATGACCGCGCCGTTGACCAGCAGATCGCCCACGTAATGCAGCGAATCCGCGCCGATCGCGACCGACGCCGTCTTGCGCACGACGTAGCGCTGGTATTGCACCAGCACCAGGGTCAACACGATCGAGAGCACCATCACCGCGATGCCGACGAGCTCGCGCGTCACTTCGTGCGGCTGGAAGAAGCGCCGCACCGCCTCGACGACCAGCAGGCAGGCCGAGCCGGTGATGAAGGCGGCCTGGCCGAGCGCCGCCAAGGCTTCCGCCTTGCCGTGGCCAAAACGGTGCTCGCGGTCGGCCGGCACCAGCGCGTGATGCACGGCGAAGAGCGTGATCACCGAGGCGACCGCGTCGAGCAGCGAGTCGATCAGTGTCGACAGCACCGCCACCGAATCGGTAACGATCCACGCGCCAAGCTTGGCCACGATCAGGGTCACGGCGACGGACACCGACGCGTAGGTCGCCGATTTCATCAGGCGTCCCGCCCCGTCGCGGTCCATGGCAGCCGGCTCGGTCATGGCTATTTGCCCCTGCTTGCCAGGCATTGCCGGCCGAGCGCCTGCAATCGCGCGCGGTTTTCGGGCGAGATCGTTCGCGGGTCGAGATCGGCGCTTGGAAGCGCGCGCCGGACTTGGTTCAGCATGCATTGACAATAAGCAGCGCAGGCGCTCGCGGAAAGCCCTCCGCGCCCGCAGCTCCGCCGGCAGGCCGCCGTAAAGCTGCGGGCATAAGCGGCGGAGTACACCGCGTTGCCGGTCCACGACGCCATGCCCTGCGGCAGGGTGAGCGCGGCGATGCCCGCCATCGCCAGGAAAAGCACCGGCTGGTGCGCCATGTAGACGAGCAGGCTGTGCCGCCCGGCAAAAGCGAGGCCGCGGCCGGCAATGCTGGCAGGCCGTCGGCCGCTATCCTTCGCCGGCAGCGGGCGGCGCCAGCGCGCCAGCGCCATCCCGAGAAGCACCACGCCGAACCACGGCACCAGCGGCACGAAGTCGCGCGAGGCGGGCGGCGTCTCGCGAAAGCCGATCCAGCCGACAAAAGGCGTGTCGAACGCCGGAAAGCTGAGCGCACTGGCGGCGATCACGGCCACGCCGGCCAATCCTGTGATGAGCCAAGGCAGCCGCAGAAACGCCAGGCCGAGCAAGCTCGACACAGCGATGCAGTGCAGCACGCCGAAGACGATCATATGGCGGGGAAAGGCGAGCACGCTCGCCAGCGTGATCAGCCCCGCGCAGACGGCGATCAGGAGAAGACGTCGCCAAAAGCGCCGCGGGCGGAAGCCGTCGCCATGGGCGAGCACCAGTCCCACGCCGACGAGCAGCAGAAACGAGCTCAGGATCGCGTAGCGGAACCAGTCCCAGCCCCAGCCGGCGAAGAAGCCGCGCGGCGCGAGCCCGAAGAAATCGGCATCCCAGGCCGCGTGGTAGACCACCATCGCCGCGATGGCGAGGCCGCGGGCGATATCGAGCGCGGCGGACCGGGGCTGGTGAGCCGTCGTCAAGCCCGCTCTCGCCCGGCCCACGCGCGCCCGGTCACGGGAACAGCCGCTCGGTGTCCCAGCCGGTCTCGGTGCGGTGATAGACGATGCGTTCGTGCAGGCGGAACCTGCCCTCGCGCCAGAACTCGATATGCTCCGGCGCGATCCGGAAACCCGACCAGTGATCGGGACGCGGCACCTTGCCGAGGCCGAACTTGGCGGCGAACTTGGCGACCGATTTCTCCAGCCCGTGCCGGCTCTCCATCGGCCGCGACTGCGCCGAGGCCCAGGCGCCGATCTGACTGCCGCGCGCCCGGCTGGCGAAATAGGCGTCGGCCTCCTCGTCGGCGACCAGGGCTGCCGGGCCCTCGATACGGATCTGCCGGCCGAGCGATTTCCAATGCAGCACCACCGCCGAGTGGGGGTTGGCGGCGAGTTCGCCGCCCTTGCGGCTCTCGAGGTTGGTGTAGAAGACGAAGCCGCGCTCGTCGATGCCGCGCAGCAGCACCATGCGCACCGAGGGCCGGCCCTCGGCCGTCGCCGTCGCCAGCGCCATGGCCGCGGGCTCGGCCTCCTCCGACTTGTGCGCCTCGTCCCACCACTCGCGGAACAGCTCAAACGGGTCCTGGTCGCCAGCCGCCATATCGTGGTCTCAATCCATCCGTATCACGGGCTTCAGATCTTGGTCTTGGTCTTGGTGTTGGGGGCGTTTTACCCGGATCGGGCGGCCTCGTAACCCCCCTTGAGGCTGGATACCTCTGATAGACCAATCGCCGCAGGATCGCATTCATCGGCTGAATTCCCGTCCCGGGGCTCTTTAAAGGCGTTGCGGCGACGCCATTTAACGAAGTTAGGGGCAGGACGATGATATAAGCCCGCCGAAGGCTCGGCGGGCCGACCATGAGCCAACTTGGGACTCACGCGTATCGAGAGGCGAATAGAGAGATGCAAGCACTGAAGTATTTCACCGTCCCGGTCGTCGCACTGTCACTGGCGGCCTGCCAGGGCGCCGGGAACAAGGAAACCATCGGCACGCTCGGTGGCGCCGCCGCGGGCGGGCTGATCGGCTCACAGATCGGCTCCGGATCGGGCAAGGCCGCCGCGATCCTCGCCGGCGTCCTGATCGGCGGGCTGATCGGCAACCAGATCGGCCGCAGCCTCGACGAGCAGGACCGCCGCTATGCCGCCCAGGCGGCGCAGCGCTCCTTCGACGGCCCTCCGGGCTCGACCTCGTCGTGGCGCAACCCGGAATCGGGCAACTACGGCACCATCCGGCCCACGACGGATACCTATTCCGGCCCCAACGGCCGGCCCTGCCGCGACTTCAACCACGAGATCACCCTGGCCGACGGCCGCCGCGAGGTCATTCGCGGCACCGCCTGCCAGAACCCCGACGGCAGCTGGGAAACCCGGCAGTAGCCGTCGCGGCCGAAATTTCGATCCAAGCGCAGCGGCCGGGCGATCAGCCCGGCCGTTTGCTTTATTGAGCGCCGTCGTCGATTAGGCCCTGCAGATCGGCGCTCAACTGATCGCGCATCGCCGCATCGTTCGAGGCGATCAGGTCGTGCAGACGCAGCGCCCAGGACGGCGCATCCTTTTCCACACCGCTGCCCGGCGCCACGTTGAGACCAAGCGCCGCCACGAGATCGTAAAGCGTGGTGGACCTGAGATCACGCGCCACCAGCAGCTTGTCGTCGCTGGCGCGGGCGAGAAACCGCGCGGCCGAGAGCTTGTCGATCAAGGGCGCCGCGCGGTCGAGATCGGTCGCCGCCGCTTCGGCAAGGTCCTCCACGACGTACGCTTCGCCGGC
>JARRKQ010000058.1:0-15888 GCA_037387885.1 Alphaproteobacteria bacterium
CGCTCCCGAAAAAGCAAACTCGACGGAAACGAATCACGCCGCGATCAGCACCTCAACCGACTTTATCAACAGTATCGGTCAGTAGCAGACATGGGCGCTGCAGACGGCGATGTCCGCTTACCGCCCGAAAGCGGACATCACGAACACGCCCTACATCTCGCCACCGCGCGCGCTCCTCAATCCGAAAATCTGGTCGCCACTTGCGAGCACATATCGACCCCGGCGCGGTTGACGGTTTCCCCCGTGGCCCCCGCACCCTTGGTGCGGCTGTAGGTTGTGACTTTCAACGGCCGCAATCTGGCGATAAGATTTACGATGTGACCGTACGCGTCACAGCTGCCGGACGTGCCCCCAACGCTTGGCAGCACGCGAAGCAACGCCCATCCATACTCCCTTCTGCTTCGCACAACGACATCGGCGCGTCTCGCATCCGTTACGGCTTCAGGATGCGGTCGTGCCGATGTCCCTCCTCTCGACACCGGCAGCGCGCGGCACACGGACCGTTCCTCCTCGTACCGGTGCGTGCCTCGCGCCTCGCGGCGTTTGGGCGTCGACAAGGCGCACCAACCCAAGCCAACCGCGAGGTCGAGACGCACTCCAGGCCAACGCATCGTTTTGCATCCGTAGCTAGGGTGTTCGCTGCGTTGGTCTGCTTTTATTGCTCAGAACGGCCGTGTGTGGGTCGAACAAACCACACACGCTGGTTCACAAAACTTCAATAATCGCAACAGTTTAAGGCGTTAGAAGTCGCTCGCTGCAGGGTCCTGGACCCGCCCCATGAGGATCTGTGGGTTGGTTTGGTTGTTAGGGTTGGTGACGACGGCTTAGCGTTTGCAGTCGAGGAAGGCCGAGACGAACTTGGCGGCGGGGGCTTTCCGGCCCTTCTTGTCGGCCACCTGGAAGGTGAGTTTGATCTTGTGCTTGAAGCGCCAGGAGCCGCTGCGGTTCTTCATCAGCTTGCCGCAGGCTTTGGCGGCGCCGTTCGCATGATCTCCGAGCTGGCCGCCGGAAAAGCTCATGGTGAACTTCTTCCAGCGCAGCTTCCAGGTCTTGGCGCCGCGCCACAGGTGATAGGTGCGGCCACCGAAGATCAGCCAGGCGTTCTGCATGCGGTTCTTCTTCGCCTTGATCTCGACCTTGAGGTCGAAGCGGACCTTGTCGGACGATTTCACCTGCCATTTGCCGTTGATCAAACGGACGGTGACGATCGGCCGGCCGCGGGTGCGGTGATCGACCTTGAGTGACTTGATCTTGACGCCCTTGGCGAGCGCCGGGGTTGCGGTGATGGGGGCGGTGCCGATGACGGCGGCCGCCGCGATGAGGGTAGCGAGGCCGAGCGTCCGGCCGGTGCGGGTGATGGTGATCATTGTTTTTTCCTCTCTGATCAGCGTTGATCCTCGCCGCCGCTTATAGGGAGGCGCCGCTGAACCGATCCTGAGAGGTCCGTTCATCTGCCAGTCATTTGGCGTCATCGGCTATCGGTAGACGAGTGCCCGCGCATTGACCTTCACCGGGCCGGGCGGGCATAGTCTTCGGCAGGTTCGATTGCGGTCTCCCGCAAAACCGCTCGGACGGCGTGTGACATACCGCGCTGCTCACGGGCGGAGGGGGACAAGGGAACTGAGGTCCTTCATCCCTGAAGGGCCGCGGGTGTGCGAGGGTGGCGGTCTCGATTTCAGAACACTCCCCACGCGTCCCGGCCGCGATACGCACGCGGCGAAAGCCAATCGAAATGCGACGCAATGGAGGAGGAATTTTCCAATGAAGAGGATCTTCAGCACCGCGGCGGCCGTCGGCTTCGTGGCGGCCCTGACGGCGACCAGTGCCGGTACCGCCCAGGCCGAGTTCATCAAGATCGGGACCGGCGGGCAGACCGGTGTTTACTACCAGGTCGGCCAGGCGATCTGCCGTCTCGTCAACCGCGGCAAGTCGAAGCACGGCATCAACTGCACCGCACCCTCGACCGGCGGCTCGGTCGCCAATTTGAACGCGATCCGCGCCGGCGAGCTGGCCATGGGCGTGGCCCAGTCCGACTGGCAGTACCACGCCTACCATGGCACCTCGAAGTTCAAGGACAAGGGCCCCTTCAAGGAACTGCGCGCGGTCTTCTCGGTGCATCCCGAGCCCTTCACTGTCGTCGCCCGCGCCGATAGCGGCATCAAGTCCTTCATGGACCTGAAGGGCAAGCGCGTGAATGTGGGCAATGTCGGGTCCGGCCAGCGCGGCACCATGGAAGTCGTGATGGGCAAGCTCGGCTGGAAGATGAGCGACTTCAAGCTCGCCACCGAGCTCAAGTCCTCAGAGCAGGCCAAGGCGCTGTGCGACAACAAG
Organism: Alphaproteobacteria bacterium; assembly: GCA_037387885.1. Classification (GTDB taxonomy): domain Bacteria; phylum Pseudomonadota; class Alphaproteobacteria; order JAPULJ01; family JAPULJ01; genus DATKZM01. The sequence goes on from JARRKQ010000058.1 coordinate 2,332, forward strand.
GTTGACGCCATCGTCTTCACGGTCGGCCACCCGAACGGCTCGATCAAGGAAGCCACGACCTCGTGCGCGGCGATGCTCGTACCGGTCACCGGCCCGGCGATCGCCAAGCTCGCGGCCGACAACGACTACTATGCCCCGGCGATGATCCCCGGCGGCATGTACAAGGGTACCAAGGGCGACACCATGACCTTCGGCGTCGGCGCCACCTTCGTCTCATCGGCGAAGGTCAGCGACAAGGTCGTCTACACGGTGGTCAAGGCGGTCTTCGACAACATGCGGCGCTTCCGTCGCATGCATCCGGCGTTCCGGCATCTGAAGGAGAAGGACATGATCAAGAACATGCTCTCCGCGCCGATCCATCCGGGTGCCATGAAGTACTACAAGGAGAAGGGTTGGATGTAAGTCCGTCCAATCCCGAGTTATTCCCTGAGTTTTTCAAAGGGCGGGAGGCAACTCCCGCCCTTTTCTTTTGCAACGACTTGAACGCGCGCGCGACGAGCCGGCCTTTTTTACTGGCCCTCTCCGGCAGATCGCGTTTGAATTGCATCACCGAACCGTAACCGAAAGAGCCGGGCGAACCGGCCGGCGGTGCGGCCAAAAGAGGGGGAGGCGAGTATGGCAGAGCCGAAGCCGGCGGATGCGCCCGGCGTCGAAGCCGAGGCATCGGGCAGCAGCGCGGAAGACATCGTCGCCCAGGTCGATACGGGCGCGCGCGATCCCGGGGGCTTCGCAGCTGGCCTGATGGTCTGGGCGGCTATCGCCTGGTCGCTCTTCCAGCTCTGGATCGCCTCGCCGATTCCGACGGCCATCGGCACCATCGATCTCGGTTTCGTCAGCTTCAACTTGGTTCTCAACGATTCGATCACCCGGCCGGTGCATTTGGCCTTCGCCGGTTTCCTCGCCTTCCTCGCTTTCCCGGCGCTGAAGCGCAGCCCGCGTAACCGCATCCCGGTCCAGGACTGGGTGATGGCGCTGTTGATCGTCGTCGCGGCGATGTATCCGGCCGTGATGCAATCGGCGCTCGCCAGCCGCGTCGGCGCGCCGATCGCGCAGGACATCGTCTTCGCCCTCGTCGGCATCGTTCTGCTGCTCGAGGCGACACGGCGCTCGCTCGGGCCGCCGCTCACGATCGTCGCGATCGTCTTCATCCTCTATGCGATCTTCGGACGTTGGGTGCCGGGCGCGCTCGCCCATGGTGGCCAGAGTCTGCCGAGCTTTACCAACCACCAATGGTTGACCCAGGAGGGCGTCTTCGGCGTCGCGCTCGGCGTCTCGACCGATTACGTCTTCCTCTTCGTGCTCTTCGGCGCGCTCTTGGACAAGGCGGGTGCGGGCAACTACTTCATCAAGCTTGCCTTCTCGCTGCTCGGCTCCTACCGGGGCGGGCCGGCCAAGGCGGCGGTCGTCTCCTCGGGCCTCACGGGCCTCATCTCCGGCTCCTCGATCGCCAACGTGGTGACGACGGGAACCTTCACCATCCCCTTGATGAAACGCGTGGGCTTCTCGGCGGAAAAGGCCGGCGCCGTTGAGGTTGCCGCCTCGACCAACGGCCAGTTGACGCCGCCGGTCATGGGGGCGGCCGCCTTCCTCATGGTCGAGTATGTCGGCATCAGCTATTTCGAGGTGATCAAGCACGCCTTCCTGCCGGCGATCATCTCTTACATCGCCCTCGTCTACATCGTGCATCTCGAGGCTGTGAAGGCCGATATGAGAGGCCTGCCGAAGCCCGGCGTGCCCAAGACCTGGCAGCGCCGCATCATCGGTTTCCTCTTCGGCGTCATCCTGGCGATGGTGCTGGCGATGGCGGTCTATTACCTCTTCGGCTGGATCCCCGGCGTGTTCGGCGACTTCGCGCCCTACGTTTCGGGGCTCATCATCCTCGCGGCCTATCTCGCCCTCGTGCGCTACGCGGCGAGCGTGCCCGATCTCGAGCTCGACGATCCGGATGCCCCGGTCTACGAACTTCCCGAGACGAAGAAGGTCGTGCCGACCGGGCTTCACTATGTCCTGCCGATCGTGGTGCTGGTCTATGCGCTGATGGTGCTGCGCTGGTCGCCGGGCCTTTCGGCCTTCTGGGCGACCGCGGTGCTCATCTTCATCGTCCTCACCCAGCGCCCGCTGGTGCGCATGTTCCGCGGCGAAGGCGACTACGGCAGCGGCTTCGCGCAGGGGCTCGGCGAGTTCAAGGACGGCCTCCTCGCCGGTGCGCGCAACATGATCGGTATCGGCGTCGCCGTCTCCGCCGCCGGCATCATCGTCGGCGTCGTCACCTATACGAGCGTGGGCTTGAAGCTCGCCGCCGTGGTCGAATACCTCTCCTTCGGCTCCGTCTTCATCATGCTGATCTGGACGGCGATTCTCTGTATCGTGCTGGGGCTGGGCCTGCCGACGACGGCGAACTACATCGTCGTCTCCGCCATCATGGCGCCCGTCATCGTCACGGTCGGCCACCAGAACGGCCTCATCGTCGAGCTGATCGCGGTTCACCTCTTCGTCTTCTACTTCGGCATATTGGCGGATGATACGCCGCCCGTTGGGCTTGCCGCCTTTGCGGCGGCGGCGGTCTCGCGGGGCGATCCGATCAAGACCGGCGTGCAGGGCTTCATGTACGACATCCGCACCGGCATCCTGCCCTTCATGTTCATCTTCAACACCGATCTTCTGTTGATCGATGTCGGCTGGTTCAAGGGCATCTACACGTTCATCATCGCGGTGATGGCGATCCTGTGTTTCTCGGCGGCGACGCAGGGCTTCTTCTTCGCCCGCAACCGGGTCTACGAGACGCTGGCGCTGCTGCTCATCGCGCTCACCTTCTTCCGGCCTGGGCTGTGGATGGATCAGGTCGTGGCGCCCTGGGATAGCGTGAAGACCGACACCATCATGGACGTCGTCGCCAAGGCGCCGGTCGGCTCGGCCGTCCGCTACTACATCAAGACCGAGACCGACGCCGGCGCGCCGTTCAAGAAATTCGTCGAGTTCAAGGTGCCCGAAGGCAAGACGGCCGCCGAGCGCCTGAAGAAATTCGGCGTCGTGCTGGTCAAGGAAGACGGCAAGTGGATTGTCGACGGCGTCGAGGAGGGCAGTGCGGCCAAGAAGGTCCACAAGGCGCTCGACGAGATCGAGCAGCTCTACCTGCCCGCGTCGCAGCCGCCCAAGGAGCTCTTCTTCATCCCGGCGCTGTTGCTGCTCCTGCTGATCATCTTCTCGCAACGAAAGCGCGCGGGCGGAAGCGGCCGTGAGACCATGGCGCAACCCGCCGCATCCAGCGCCTGAGGGGGACGACACCGATGTTCAAAGAAATCCTGGTCCCTGTAGACCTCGAGGAAGAGAGTTCCTGGCGGAAATCCCTGCCGGTCGCGATCGAGATGTGCCGCAAGTTCGGCAAAAAGATCCACCTCGTCACCGTGCTGCCGACCTACGGCATGGCGATGGTTGGCGGCTACTTCCCCAAGGACTTCGAGAAGGAAGTCTTCGCCGAGACCGAGACGCGCCTCGCTGCCTTCGCCAAGGAGCACGTCCCCGACGACGTGCCCGTCGACTGCATCGTCCGCCAAGGCACGATCTACCAAGAGATCATCGACACGCGGGCCAAACTGGGCAAGGCGTGCGACTTGATCGTCATGGCCTCGCACCGCCCGCAGCTCGCCGATTACCTCCTCGGCCCCAACGCCGCGCGCGTGCTGCGGCACTCGCAAGTCACGGTGATGGTGGTGCGGGAGTAGGGGCCGCCATGCATCGACCCGACGGTCTACCTCCTTCGGCGATTGGTCGGCTGATCGGGTTTGCGCTCTGCGCCCCGCTGATCGCCCTGCCGCTGGGTAGTGCCGCCCATGCGGACCCGAAGGTCGTTCGCACGAAGAGCGGGCTGGACGTGACGGAATATTTCCGTGTCGGCTCCTGCGCGGCGAAGGGCCCGTTCAGGCTCGGGCCGCCCGCGGGGGTTCCAGCGATCCGGTATTCGGTCGCGGTCACGCTCACGATTCTCGGCCAAAAGGGCTGCAAACCCAGGCAGGGCAGTTACGCATTGATGTGGCGGTTCTCGGTGCCCAAGCCCGTCGAAAAGCCCAAGGTCCTGATCATCTACGTCAAGCGCGGCTTGAACGCCCATGCCTCCGCCGCCGCTTATTTGCTGAAATAGCCCGGCCCGGGCGTCAGGCGGCCATGCCAGACCGTCACCGCGGGTGGCCGCTCTCCGGCGGGCTGTCGTCGTGGATGTGGACGACGCGGTCGGGCGAGACGTGGAGGCCGTAGGTCACCAGCGGCGTCTCGCCGGTGGCCTTGAAGGCGTGCGGCAGGTTGGCCGGCAGCACCACCGTCATCCCGGGCGCAAGCGCGATCTCGTCCGCGCCGCCTTCCATCCAGGCAACGCCCTCGCCCTCCAGGACGGTCAGGATCTCGGTATAGGGATGCGAATGCAGCGGCGTCGCATAGCCGGGCGGCGAGCTCTGGATGCCGATCCGCACCTCGTCGGATTTCCCGGCCGCGTCGTCGCCGATCAGCGTGCGATAGGTGGCGCCGCCCGGAAACTGCTCCAAGGTGACCTCATCGTGGTGGATCACCTGGACGGTCGCCGCTTTGCCTGACTTTTCCATGGGCGCTCCGAGCTTCGCCGATCCGCTGTGCGTCGTCCTCGCCGGAGCCTAGAAGGGATCGGCGTCCGCTGCAATCATCCGAACCGTGGCTCGGCGCAAGGCCGAGGCCGGGATCATCTCCGCCCGCCGGACCGAACGGCGTTCACTGGCGCGCTTACGCGACTGGCCTGTCGAATAGCGCAGGACTGCCCCGGTCTTGCCAGCGCGTGGGTGAGGTGCGAACACGCGAAGTTGATCGAAATTGTTCCCGCGCCATGCGTGGCGGCGTGTTTCCGGGACTATTCTTGGCCCAATCGTCCCGTCGGCGATCCAAGGCCTGTCCATCGGAGGACGCGTATCGTGATTACTGCATTGGTCCAGTTCGATCTATCATTCGGCACCACCGTCGCCGAGGCGGCGGAGCTCTTCAAGCAATCCGCTCCGGAATTCCGGGCCATGCCCGGCCTGATCCGCAAGTACTGCATGATCGGCGATCACGGCAACGTGGTTGCGGCGTGTTTGTGGGAGGACCGGGAGGCGGCCGAGCAATCGCTGAACGCCGACTGGCGGCGCCTGTTCTGCCAGCGCTACGGCATGGAGCCGACGATCACCTATTTCGCCACGCCCGTGGTCGTCGACAACGCGCTCGGCCTGGTCGAGTGCGAGATGCCGGACACGGTGTTCGGCGCGGTGTCGCCCGGCTCCGCCGGATAGGCCGGCAACCGTCGATCGACCGCAGGAGAGCCCGGCTTTCCCCGGCTTCTAGCGCGCGACGCGATGCGCCTTGGGCAGGAAGAAGAGCGCGTCCCTCTCTGCTGCCGCGTTGTGGCACTCGTAGCAGAACTTCATAGCGGCCGCGCCTTTCCCGCGTGTCGTTCCGGCGATTTTGCCGTCGGGCGTGATCATCGTGTACTTCCAGTCGCGCGAGACCGCGTTCCAGCCGCGCGCCATCTTCTCCATAACGAACAGCGGGCCGAGCGCCAGCTTGCCGTCAGCCTGGACCAGAAAGCTGTCCTTGGCGAGGACCGAGCCCGCCGGCATCCGCTTCACCTTCTCGTAGTTGATGTACCGCCGGGCCGCCCGGTTGCCGTAGTTGCTGACCAGCCGGTTGCCGTGCGTCGCCGATGGGTAGGGCCGCTTGCTGTAGCGCTTCCAACGCGCATAGGCACGCGCGACTGTGTTGCCCGACTTGGCGTAGCCGGCCTTGAGCTCCTTCAGCAGGCAGTCATAGGCCGCCGCCGCCTCGGCGTTGGTGATCTTGACCGCGGGCTTGCCGCCGCACGCCCCGCAAGCCCCACAGGCGCCGCAGCCCTTCTTCGCTGCACCGCAGGCGCCGCAGCCTTTCTTCGCCGCCCCGCACGCGCCGCACGCTTTCTTGGCGCCGCACGCGCCGCATGCTTTCTTGGCGCCGCACGCGCCGCAGGCCTTTTTCGCTCCGCAACCCTTCTTGGCAGCGCAGGGATTGGCCTTGGCGAGCCGGGGGATTACGCAGGATGCGCTGACCGCGCCGCCGGCTCCACAAGCTCCGCACGCCCCGCAACCCTTCTTGGCGCCGCAGGCGCCACAACCCTTTTTCGCTCCGCAGGCCCCGCAACCTTTCTTGGCCCCGCAGGCCGCGAGCTGGACCGGCTTCGGGACCGCTGCCGGGAGTGGTTCGGTCGCCCGGATGCCGGTTCCCGGGCCCGTGGCTGCCGCCCACGGCTGGGCCTTCGTCGCGGCGGTCGGCAAGGGGGACGCCGCGGCCGCAGGGACCGGGGCCATCGCGAGGCCGACGCCAAGTGCGACCGGGATGACCGTGCCGGCCAGCAGCCGGCCCTTCATCGACGGGGTCTCGATCAGCTTCATTGGTTTCCTCCGGTTCTGTCAGGCGCGCCGCCGAAGCCCGTTTTCGGGCTTTCCGTTGATGGTGTCCGACGGCGCCAGATGTGAGCGTTGGGGGCAGGATAGCGGCTGCTGCGGGGCCATCCGGTTCACTAGTTCGTGACACGTGTTGAACTGATCGCGAGTGGCGGACGGGTTCGGCTCTGATTAGTTTTCAGAGACTTGCGGCGGGCCCCTGTCCGCCGCGGCGAAGGTGGATGTGACACGGGCGATGCAATCCGACCGAAGGCTGAGGAACCTTGCGGGACCCCTGGCGGTGGCCCTGCTGGCCGCCACGGGCGCTCCGGCGGTCGCGGCCGAGGCCGAGGCGCAGCCGGTCCCTATGGTGATCGAGATCCCCGCCGGCCCTTTCATCCGTGGCTCCGATGCGGCCGAGCGCGAGGCGGCCTACCGGCTCGACGAGAAGGCCTACGGTCACAGCGCCACCCGCGACCAGCACTGGTACGACGACGAGGGCAAGCGCCGCACGGTCACGCTGCCGGCCTTCTCGATCACCCGCACCCTGATCACCAACCGGCACTACCGGGCCTTTGTCCGCGCGACCGGGCACCGTGCGCCCGATGTCGACCGCGCCACGTGGAAAGGCTACCGCCTCATCCATCCCTGGCGGCGCACCCGCAAGTTTGCTTGGGTAAACGGCAAGCCCCCAAAGGGTCGGCTCGAGCATCCCGTCGTCATGGTCTCGTACGATGACGCGCGCGCCTATGCCGACTGGCTCGGCATGGTCACAAAGTGGCGCTGGCGGCTGCCCACCGAAGCCGAATGGGAGAAGGCCGCGCGGGGACCGGACGGCCGCCGCTTTCCCTGGGGCGACAAGTTCGATGCAAGCAAGCTCAACAGCCACGATGCCGGGCCCTTCGACACGGTGCCGGTCGGCCGCTATCCCGCGGGCGCCAGCCCTTACGGCCTGCTCGACCCCGCGGGACAGGTCTTCGAATGGACGGCGACGGCGAGCCGGCCCGGCCGCTTCATCGTCAAGGGCGGGTCGTGGGACGACAAAGGCTGCGGCATCTGCCGACCGGCCGCCCGCCACAGCCGCCCCCGGGCGATCAAGCACATTCTCGTCGGCTTCCGCCTGATCCGGGAGGCCAAATAGATGCACGGGCGTTTAGCGCCTCCGGGCATTGCACTAGACTGCAGGCGGAGTATCTATCGGGCGACGCGGCAACGGGGCAGTGCACCGGGACCGAAACGATGAGTGACAGAACCAAAGCCAAGTCCAAGAGTAAAAAGACGGAACCGGCGGCGAAGGAAGCTCCGGCCGGAAGCGCATCCAACGATCCGTTCGCCACGGCGCCGGAAACCATGAACAAGGCCGCCCGCATCGAGCCGATCGACTACGATGCCTTGTCGACCGAGCGGCTGGAGGCGATGGCGGCGGCGGCCGAAGAGGTGATCAACTGTCACCGCGTCCTCGCCAAGACCGGCGACAACATCGTCGGCGAGCTGCTGCGCGACATCGAGACCTTTTATGAGTGGGACCACTATCCCGAGGGCGATATCTACGACACCGAGACGCACTCGCAGTTCTATTACCACGCCCATCCCGAGGACGAGCGGCCCGGCGAGCACGGCCATTTCCATACCTTCCTCAGGCCCGCCGGGATGCCCGAGGGGATCACGCCCGCGAAGGTCCCGGACTACGAGCCCAAGGAAGACCCCGACGACGAGCTCAGCCATCTGATCGCGATCTCGATGGACAAGTTCGGCGTGCCGATCCGCCTATTCACGGTCAATCGCTGGGTCTCTGCCGATGTCTGGTACGACGCCGAGGACGTGATCACCTTCCTCGATTATTTCGAGATGGACCTCGCCCAGCCCTCCTGGCCGCTCAATCGCTGGATCACCGGCATGCTCCAGCTCTACCACCCCCAGATCGCCGCCCTGATCCGCGCGCGCGATGCCAAAGTGGCCGAATGGCAGGCGGCGCATTCGGACAAGAACGTCTTCACCGACCACAATCTGGAGACCACCTCACTCACCGCGATCGCGATCGACGATCACGTGCAGAAGATAACGGCGGCGCTGGAGAAACGCCGCTAGAGTCGGGAAGTTGACCTGAGTCTGTACCTGGGTGCCGGCTTGCTTCGTCCTTCGAGACGCCGCCGGAATGGCGGCTCCTCAGGATGAAGCAAACCTAATCGCAATTGATACAAAGGCCTTCATCCTGAGGAGCGGCGCAGCTGCGCCGCGTCTCGAAGGACGGAGGCCGCTCTCTCCGATTAGCCCACGCTCAACAACTGCCGCAGGGCGTGGTCGGCAATTTGCGGGCAAGCCAGCCCGGACGGCTGCCGCGCCCCATCATGCCTTCGGGCACGTCGCGCACATTGGTGAAGCCGTTGGCGTCCAGAAAGCGCTTTCCACGCGAGGAGCGTACGCCGCGCGCGCAGATCAGCGCGATCGGCCGGGTCTTGTCGCCGCCGGCGGCTTTGAGGATGTCGCGCAGAAAGCCCCGTGCGCCCTGGGGGTGATGGATGGTGACGGTTTTGGCGCCGGCCGGTACGCCGGTCGCGCGCCATTCCCGCGGCGAGCGCACGTCGATCAGCACGATCTTGCCGGCGCGCGCCAAGGCAAACGCCTCGGGCGCGCTGAGAGCGTCGGTTGGCTCCGCGCCCGAAAGGCCGATCGCCGCGAGGCCCACGATCAGCACGGCAACCACGCCACGCAAGACGGCTCTGCGGGCGCGGTTCGTCGGCGCTTCCCGGAATTGCCGTTTCGGCATCGCCATGCTCTACGTTGCGGCCGGTGCGCTCCGACCTTAGCGCACGACCGCCGCCGCCGAACAGGCCGCGCTGCCGGCCGTCACCCGATTGTGACCTCATGTTGACCGATACATGCTGACCGATACGCGTTGACCGATCCGTGCCGGGGGTGCGCCGCGGCGCTAATCCTGCCCGACCGCCACCTGGGCACCGCCATTGGTGACGCCGACGGCGCGTTCGGGCGGCAGGCACACCGTGACCGTGGTGCCCACCCCCAGCTCGCTTTGCAGCGCGAGCGAACCACCATGCGCCTCGGCAAGCGCCTTGCTGAGCGGCAGGCCGAGACCGGTGCCGGCGCGGCGGCGGGTCAGGGCGCCGTCGATCTGTCCGAACCGCGACATCGCGGTTGCGATATCCTCGGGCGCAATGCCGATGCCGGTGTCGCTCACCTGAAAGACGATGCCGCCACGCTCCGGGGTCCAGGCTTTGACCGTGACCATGCCCCCGGGATCGGTGAACTTGATGGCGTTCGACAGCAGGTTCACGACGATCTGCTTCAACTTGACCTTGTCGCCACGGATCGCGGCGAGGTCGGGCGCCAGATCGCTCGCGATCGTGAGCTTCGCGGTCTCCGCCCGCTCGGCAATGATCCGAAGGGCCGAGCCGACGATGTCGGCGAAATCGATCGTCTCGTCATTGAGCTCGAAGTGGCCGGCTTCGATCTTGGAGAGATCGAGAATATCGTTGATCAGGTGAAAGAGATGCTCGCCGCTCAGATGAATATCGGAGATGTAGGCGCGGTAGCGCGGATCGCCGATCGGCCCGAACATCTCGTCATCCATGATCTGGGAAAAGCCGATGATGGCGTTGAGCGGCGTGCGCAGCTCGTGGCTCATATTGGCAAGGAACTGGGACTTGGCGTGGTTGGCGGTCTCGGCCCGCAGCTTTTCGGCCTCGAGCGCCTTGGTGCGGTCCTGCACCGTGCGCTCCAGTCCCTGGTTCAGCCGCGCCAGGGCATTTTGCGAGTCCTGGAGCTTTCCGTAGGCGGCGGTCAGGTCGCGTTCGCGCTTTCCTTCATGCGCCAGCATATCGTTGTAGGCTGCGACGACGACGCCCAGTTCGTCCCGGCTGTCGAACGCCACCGGCAGGCGCTCGCCGGTCTCGGCCGAATGCCTGATCGACGCCGTCAGCAGACGCAGCGGCCGGGTCACGATCAGCCGGAAGCCGATGAAGGAGGCGAGTATGGCGATGATGAAAGCGATCGCGAGGACCGAATAGAGGACCAGGCTTCGAAGCTCCTCGGCGCTCTGCAGCTCCTCGCTGCTGAACCGCACCACGAGGCTCAGCCTTCTCGCCTCGTCGACCGGAAGCGTCAGCCGGTGGCCGGATCGGAGGGTCTTGCAGCCCTGATGCGGCGGTTGCGCGGCGATGACGCGGCCGCTGCCGGCACGGATCAGCTCGGCGCAGAGGAAGGCGCGGTCGGCGGTCAGCGGCCCCATCAGGTCGCGCGCGAGCGTCGGATTGCGCGCGGCGTCGTGGCGTCCGATCGCCACCGCCGTGCGCGAGGCGCTGTTGCCGACGCGGGCGGCCAGCGCTTCCTCGTCGACATTCAGCTCGTAGTGGATGATGAAGCCGATGCCGGGAATGGCAAAGGCCAGGAAGACGGGCGTCAGCAGGAGCAGGAACTTGGCGAGTATGCCGTTCCAGGGCCGGGTCGGTCGCAGCGCCGCGCGCCGGCGCGCTGATGCTCCGGCCGTGCCCATCAATCGCTGCGGACGACCCTGCCCGCTGCCATCAAGCGCTTCAAAAGATGCCGGCTGCTCACCGCGGTGTTGAACACGACATAGGAGTTGGCCTTGCGCGCGAGATAGAAGTCGATCTCGACGGTCTTGCCCTTGTCGTCGCGGAAATTGAAGCAGAGCACGTAATGCTTGCCCATGCGCAGGATCACCGGATGGGCATTGACCGGATGCAGGTGTTTCACGACGCCGGTCTTGAGATCGAGGTGCAGGAAGGCGCCGTCGACGAGCTGACGGTCGATGTGGCGCTGCATTGCGGCCTGCAGGCCGGCCTTCTCCGCGAGGCCGATCGACCAGGCCTGCGGAGCGGCGAGCAGAAACACCAAGGCAAGCGTGGCCGCGGACAGGCGGCGGATATGGGTAGCCATGGGTGGGACTCCTTGTTTGAGGCGCCAGTAACCACGCGGAGATTAGAAACGGATTAAGAATAGGAATGGTTTCCGGCACTTTTGCGCGCGGCGAAACGGCCGGAATCGAATTGGCCGGATTTCAAGGGATTCCTGGCGGACGACAGGCGCCGCCATGCGTCCGCTCACCACAACGTGAAGGCGCAACGTTGCCCGGACTGACAATCTTTAGAGCGCCGCGCCCGGGCCCTGACCGGCCCGCCGGCCGATTGTGATTAAGCAAACCTTAGACTGACATTGATTTAGGGGGAGTTGATTTGCATTCAGCTAACTGATAATATGCTGATGAAACAATGAATTAGGTATTAAACCGCTTAAAGATCTGTTAGAATGTATTAAGCGCACGCCGTTACCTGGACGTTAGCTGGTCCATCGCTGCAGCAATATGACACCCCGCAAACCTCAGAAGAGACCCAAAGCCGCACCCAACCGACGCCGCCTGAGCGATCGATTCGTGACGTCTGTCAAGCCGAAGAGCAAGCGGGTGCTTTATTGGGATACCGTCCAACCAGGGCTAGTGCTGCAAGTCGAACCCACCGGCCATAAGACCTACAAGCTTTATTACCGGTTCGAGAGACGGCCCCGCTGGTTTCACATTGCCGACGCTCGGGCAGTTGGCCTCAAAGCGGCGAGGGAAGTGGCCCACAAGAAGAGTGAGGAAGTGATCGGTGGTGAGGACATACAGGCTACAAAGTTGGCTGCCGGACGCGTCGGCACGTTCGCGGAGGTTGCAGAACGGTACAGGGAGGAGTTCGCGAGCCGATGCAGCGCGTGACGGACCGGCTGAAGGAGCTGATCGGGATCACCGGGCCTGAGGGCGAGAACGTACGGAAGCTGAAACGGTGATGCCCCCTGCCCCGGTTTGGAGATCCGTCGCCGCAGCCTGCATTGATACAAGATGCTGGGTTTCCACGAGCAGTGCTTGTTTTGTGACGGCGCCGGCAGCTCAAGTATTTTTGGGAGCAGTACATTTCCGCTGCGACATCATGCGAGAGGGGGTACCCCCCTCCGCAAAACCATCATCCATTACCCCTCATTGATATCTAATCCTGCGCGACGGAGAACTGCGCAGCGCGCTCCAGGCGCCGAAGAGCGTGTCGGATATCAAACCTGGGCCCTTGGGGTGCGGACCCGTACTTACCGACACGCTCTGCGTCTCCAGCGGGCCCTAAGACGACACGCAAGCCTGGTTGGCATCGAGCATCGCATCAGCGATGTCCGCTTTTGGGTGAAAAGCGGACATTCCTTTCAGGATCGAGGATGTCCGCTTATAGCCAAAAGCGGACATTCGCGTTCTGGGCGTAATGCCGCCTTTCGATGCCCGCGACTGAAGCTGTCCACGGCCTCTAAAACGGACCTTTGGATTGGCCGGGTTGTCCCTTGAGTATAATCTTCAAGGGTACGAGGGGCGAAGGCAAACAGCTATGACGACCATGCGCCAATGGCTCACCGGACTTGGTCTTGAGCGGTACGCCGAGGCGTTCCAGGACGCCGACGTCGATTGGGACGTGCTGCCCGACTTAACCGACACCGACCTGAAGGAGCTGGGCGTCACACTCGGCCACCGCAAGAAGCTCCTGCGCGGTATCGCAGCTCTCGGCGACGGGGCGGCCGCCGGCGCCTCCACCACGCCAGGAGACCTGGCCGAGGGCCCGCCGATGCCGTCGCCTGAGTCCTTCACGCCGCGCCATCTCGCCGAGCGCATCCTCAAGAGCCGTGCGGCGCTGGAGGGTGAGCGCAAGCAGGTCACCGTGCTCTTCGCCGACATCCGCGGCTCGCTCGAGCTCATCCAGAACACCGACCCCGAGGAGGCGCACGAGATCATGGCACCCGCGGTCGAGGCCATGATGGAGGCGGTCCATCGTTACGAAGGCACCGTCAACAAGGTGCTGGGCGACGGCATCATGGCGCTGTTCGGCGCACCCATCGCGCATGAGGATCACGCCGTGCGCGCCTGCTTCGCTGCGCTCGCAATGCAAGCGCGGATGGCGGCGATGAACCAGCAAGTGCGCCAACGCTTCGGTGTCGAGCTGCAGCTCCGCGCCGGGCTCCATTCGGGCGAGGTGGTGGTGCGAGCAATCGGCAACGACCTCACCATCGACTACGACGCCATCGGCATGACGACGCATCTGGCTGCGCGCATGGAGCAGCTTGCGCGCCCCGGCACAACGCGCATGACGCTCTCGACGCTGCGACT
>JARRKQ010000059.1:0-31034 GCA_037387885.1 Alphaproteobacteria bacterium
GCTGGCCTCCTTCACCAGCCCGCATCATGAATCACAAAATCGCCCCCGCGGGAATCCCCCGCGATTCAATCAAGCACGAATTCGCTCTAGCTTGCGTATCCCAGAGGATAGGCTGGATGACGAACAGTTCTTACTTCGACTAAAGGACATTATTCGGCTTAGAGGAGTAAGAGATTACTCGTCGAATCAAAACGTTATTACTCTCAGGTCCTGTTCTATCGACCTGGATAAACTGGAAAAAGCGGCAGAAATTCTTAGGAAGAAAAACTTATTTATGATAGTGCGCGTCGTGCGTCACGATAGCCACGATGCATGTGTGCCAGCATTTTCTCCGTCAAAACCTGTCAGTCTAAGTTATGGATCTGCGCTTAGAAGCATTGAAACCACTGAATCCACAGAGTTCACCGGCAACCGCTTCAAGGTACCCGCAGCTGAACCCTGGCATATTCGGGAAGCACCAATCCCAGGTTCGTTGCGTTCCGGCGATTGGATGATCGATTTGTCCGTCGATCGATCAGTCGATCACGGCAGATACTCGAACCTGCGGCACGTATGGCTTCTTCCCAGGCGATTGCGCCTAGAACGTACTTTTGGTTTCGAGCGAACAACCAACCAAACTTGGGAGCGAGCTGTACAATTTCTGCGAGTTTGCCGGGATGGCTCAATTACAGTACCGCATTCCATAGGCGACCAAGCTGGCACGATTTCAACGCCCGACGATATCGATGCACTTCGATTCGGCCTATGCAATGACCGGGAATGGCTTCCTTTCAATCGTAGTCGCGAGGTCGCCCCAATCGGATTTCCGCGATATCAATTTGCGCAACTATCAGACAAGGGCCGCTACGCCTTGGCGGTGTTGGAACATTTTGACTCGTTGTCCGATGCATTTGCCGTATTGATGAATGGATACTGGCGAGAAGTTCTCCTCCGATTCGGTGCAGTTCCTGCAGAAAAAGATCCGGCGCTTCGAGAGCAATTGATCCGTACATTGCAAAAGCGGCTAGGGAGCCCTCAAGGGGAGCTAGTTTTTCGCACTGAACCACAATTAGAGCGCCTAGCCCGTGAAGCGATACGATTTGGCCGGATGGTTCAGAATGAGCAGCGCTTTCTAAATTATGACGATTTGAAGGATAAATGGTTGGAACTGGTCAATGATTCTGTCGGCGACAAATCACAAACCGCTGAAGATGATGAGGACTTTTATCGGAACTTGAAGAACCTTGATGCATCAATCCAATATTTGTGCCAATGCGAGGTCCTCTCCCAAGGGCGCGAATGGCGATGCAGAAAGTGCCTTAATCGCAATTGGGTAACGATCGATTCGATCAGCCGATCACTCAAATGCAACGTTTGTGGCCGTGAGGAGCTCGCACCTGTCTCCGGCCCATGGCATTATCGTGCCAGTCCTTTTTTACTCGCCGCCTACCGTGAACACGGGGTAGAGGCGGTGATTTGGACCCTGTGGGAACTGTGGAAGCACGCTAGTCGTTCCTTCTACTTCGCACCATCGATGTCAGTGTGGGATGAATATCCTGACCAGCCCGATGTTAAACCAACCGCGGAACTAGATGCCCTGGTTGTGGTTGATGGAAAGCTTTGCCTGTGCGAGGCCAAAAGCTCAGCTTCGTTGGATTCGCAGGGAATAGCGAAACTCACGGGAATAGCGACGAAGATCAGACCTGATGTTCTGGTTGTTTCATGCATGGAACCTGGAACCAAAAGGTTTGCCAACGCCATTCAAAAGCTAAATGAAAATGTAGGAGACGACATTAGAGTTCAAGCAATCACCTTCGATACCACAGCTCTAGAGCGCGGCCCGCTGCTCCCATCGTAGCCAATGATCAATAATGAAAAGTGCAATGGTTGTTAGCTGCGCAGAATTTTCAAACGTGCGGATCAACCAGACAGGGTTGAATGAATCGCAGCGGGTCTAGTTTCTACCCCAGCACCGAGAAGCTGCTTTCCTGGTTCACCTCGCGGAGGCGCGAGTAGAAGCCGACATCGATCGTCCGGCCGGTGTGCTTGAGGGCGAACTGCAGCGGGTCGGCGTCGTGGTCGCGGCCGGCCTCGCAAGCCTCGATCAGCTCGGCCATCATGGCGCCGGCAACGGGCGCGTTCTTGAACTGGTTCCCCGACGTGCCGATGGCGAGATAGAAGCCCGGCAGATCGGACTTGTCGTAGATCGGGATCCAGTCGTCGGAGACGTCGTAGAGATCGACGACCCCTTTGGCCTGGTTGGGGATCCCGAGGGTCGGGATGCGCTGGCCCGCGCGCTGGACCTGGACGGTCCATTGCTCGGAGAATTCGCGGTTGTAGTCGTCGGGGTCGACCCATTCGCGCGTGTCGCATTCGGGGTCTTCGCTGCCGATCAGGATGTGGTTGCCGATCTCCGGGCGCACGTAGCAGCCGATGTCGCTGTCTGAGATGACGTAGCCGTCGGCCTCGAAATCGAAGCCCTTGGGCGATGGCACGTGCGCCACCTCGTGCCGCAGCGCGCGCGTCTTGATCTTCAAGCCGTCGGCCACGCCCGCCAGGTCGTTGATATGCGCCGAATGCGGGCCGGCGACGTTGACCACGACAGGCGCGTCGATGGCCACCCCGTCCTTCAGCGTCACGCCGGCGACGCGGCCGTTCTCCTGGCGGACTGCGGCGACCTCGGCGTTGAAGCGGAAGGCGCCGCCGACCGCCTCGGCCGCGCGCTGAAGATTGTGCGTTGCGAGCTGCGGGTCGCTGATATAGCCGCCGTCGGGGAAGTAGACCGCGCCCTCGATCTCGCCGCCGGTCGGCTCGGCGAAGCCCGGATCCTCCGGGCGCTTGGCCGGCGCGTAGCAGGCGAGATCGTAGATCGGCAGCTTTTCCTTCAGGGTCTTTGCGTCCCATTCCTCGATGGCGACGCCGACCGCGGCCATGTTGCGGCGGATGAGATCGAGGCGGTTGGCGTTGCCGGCGGTCAGCACCACCACGCCCGTCTCGTGGTATTTGGCGATGCCGCGCTCGTCCTCGACGCCCAGATAGTCGGCCCAGTGCCGCCAGTAATGCACGCCCTCGTACGCGAAAGCGCAGCCGTCGATGGTCGAATAGAAGGTGCGGATGATGGCGCAGGAGGCGCCCGTCGAGCCGTAGCCGGCGGCGGGCAGCTTGTCGAGATTGAGGGTCTTCATGCCCTTCTTCGCAAGCTCGTAGCCGACGGCGGCGCCGATCACGCCCGCGCCGATGACGATCGCATCATAGTTGTTCGACATGGACTCTCTCGTGTGGGGATAGTCTCGTGTGGGTCGCAGCCTGCGCCGCCCGGCCGCCGAAACCGCCGGCGCGACCGGGACCCTATCGCCGCCGGGCGGTCAATGCACGCGGCTTTGCACGGCCGTACGACGGCCCCGACCGATCCGGGTCTGAGCCTCAGGCTAGCGGTGAGTCAGGAGGAAGCCGGACTGCCCGGTCAGTGAATGTCCTGCCAACGGCTGATCGCAGGCTTCGCCGCGTGTGCCGCGATGCTCCACGGCGCAGGCGTAGCGCGCGGGGTGTTGTCGCGGCGCACCAGATCGCAGGTCTTACCGCCAAACGACCAGGAGGTGTTGTTGAGCACCTTGCCGCAACAGGCCCGGCGGGTGGTGCCGCCGACGCGGATGCAGACGCACTGGCCCAGCTCGTAGAAGGTGCCTTGATAGCGGCAGCGGCAGTCGGGCGCGGCGGGCGCCGCCGAGGTCATCGCCGTCAGACCAACGGCGGCGGCAAACAGAACCCGATGTAGCGATCTTGAGCGCATAGTGCCTTCCTCGCTCGACATCGATGGTTTCGGCGGCTCACCGCGGCGGGCGCGGGAATCCGCGATCAACGACGTAATAATACCAATAATAGCATATGACGGTTATTCGACCGTTATTAATTTGCCCTCGTGGAGGCCGCCTTTAGGGGCAGGAATCCTGGCGGACTCCGCCGCTCAGACCTCGAGCCCGGCGAACTGCCCGTCCATGTAGAGCAACGGCTCGCCGCCGGGCTTGGCGGCAACCTCGACCACCCGTGCGACGAAGATGCAGTGGCTGCCGGAATGGAGAACGTCCCGGATCCGGCAGTCGAAGGCCGCGAGCGCATCGAGCAGCCGGGGCGCGCCGGTCTGCATCTCGCCCCACCTGCCCTCGGTGAAGCGCTCCTCGCCGCGCTTGCCCGTCATGCCGGCAAAGCATCGGGCGAGACCTTCATGACGCATGTCGAGCAGGTTCACGCACAGCACGCCGGAGTCCCGGATCGCATCATAGGTCTCCGAGTCCTGATGCACGCAGACGAGAAGCTGCGGGGGCTCGGCGGAAACCGAACAGACTGCGGTCGCGGTGAGCCCGGCCCGGCCCTCGCCACAGCGCGTGGTGACGATCGACACGCCGGCCGCCAATTGCCGCATGCCGAGCTTGAACGCATCGGCGTCAATCATGGTCATCCGTGATCCCGCCTTTGATGATCCGATCGCGCGATCATACGCGTACTCTCACGCAACCGACAGCTTGACCACACGTGCGACCGGCACGATGACCTCTCGTGCAACCGGCTAGGCCGCACGCACGGCGCCTGAGAACTTCGGCATCACCTTCTCGGAGAACAGGCGCATCGATGCCGCTGCCTGCTCGTAGGTGATCGTATTGAAGTTGACCTGCAGGGACGCGATCTCGAACGGGCCGGCGTCGGCGAGGATCGTCGAGATCTGATCGCAGATGCTCTCCGGCGAGCCGATCCAGGCGGAGTTCTTCTCGCGCTGGCTCTCCATCGTCTCCTTGGACAGCCCCTCGATGATCTTGTCGTAGCCAGGATAATCCTTCGACGAGGCGCCGCTGGTCCAGTCGGAGGCGGCGTCGACCAGCGATTTCAGATAGCGATTGAGCGGCTCGCGCGCCGTCTCCAGCGCCTCGTCCTCGTCCTGCGTGCAGTACATGTGGAAGGCCAACATCACCCGGCCGTCGCCCTCGTGCCCCGCGGATTTCCAGGCGTCGCGATAGACGCCGAGCAGCTCGCGCATCTTGGCGCCGGCCATCGGGATCGCCATCACCGAATCACCCATCTTGCCGGCATTCTCGAAGCTCGCCGGCGTGGCGATGGCGGCGACCCAGAAGGGCGGGCGCGGCTGCTGTACCGGCCGGGGCAGCGAGGTCACGTTCTTGTAGGAATGGAACGCGCCATCGGAGCTCACATCCTCGCCTTCCAGAAGCGCACGCACCTGATCGATGCCTTCCTGGAAGCGCGCCTTGCTCTCGTCGATGCTGACCCCAAAGCGCTCGAACTCGTGCGGCAGGAAAGCGCGCGCGAAGCCGCATTCAAGGCGCCCGCCGGAGATCGAATCGAGCATGCCGATCTCGCCGGCGATCTTGAGCGGGTGGTTGAAGATCGGCAGCACGGCCCCCGTCACCAGCCGGGCCTTCCTTGTCCGCTGGCTGGCAGCGCTCAGGAAAAGATGCGGGTTGGGCGAGTAGCCGCCATAAGGCTCGAAATAGTGCTCGACCGTCCGGACATGGCTGTAGCCAAGCGCATCGACCTGGTCGACCAGCCGCAAGCAATCGTCCCAATAGGTCTCAGCCGTGGCGATGTCCGGCCCGATATCGGGAAAAAACTGAATACCGAATTCCATGAGCGCTCCCCCGCACCTCTGTTGCCGCCCGCCAAGCCATATCTCGCAGCGCAGAAGACCACGCGACACAGCCAGCGGAGAATGATCAGCGTACTTACAATCGGGTGACTCGCAACCGTTATATGGCCGCATCGCCGCAAATCTTTTCCGATATCAAAACGTGCAATGCCGCCATGCGTGTTAGGAATGTTGAGCGGCCTGAAACAGCACAAGGGGCCTGCATATAATGTTATTCACGTTGGCAGTTTGTTCGATCGTCCAAGCAAGATTTGAATAATGAATAGAAGGAGGGGTGAATGCCGGACGACAACCCGCCGGCCAACAAGCCGGCCAAACCACGCGAGCTCGATCGGTACGACCTGGCCAATGCGTCGTGCCGTCTGTTGAAGCTCGCGCTGAGGCGTGCCGGCGAGTTGGTCGTCGAGGAAACGGGCGAGGCCGGACTGCGGCCGCGGCCCTTCATGACATTGATCGCTATCCAACAGAATCCGGGGGTTACGCAGAACGACCTGGTCAAGATTACCGGCAGCGACCGCAGCACTATCGGCGAGCTGATCCAGCGATTTGTGAGCCGCGGCTTTGTCACGCGCAAGCGCGACGCGAAGGACCAGCGCGTGAACCTGCTCTCCATCACCGAGGCGGGCGAATTGGCTCTGCGGGTAAACCTCCATGGTGCGCTCCGTGCGGAAGAGCGCTTCCGCGCCATGGTCCCCGCGGCGCAACGCGAGGCGTTCTTCAACATCTTGGCCCAACTCGCCGAGTACGACGAGGAAAGCGCCGGCGACGCGGAGGCCAAGACAGCCTCGGTCTCGTGAACGATGGCGCTGGCGCCAGGCCGGCCGCGTCTTGTATGGTCCGCGCGCCGCACGGGTCGGCGCACCGGACAATCACACTAGACACCGCCGGGACTTTTGCCCGGATATTTGCTGAAGGGGATGAGGCGCGATGCGTTTGTGCCGCTTTGACGACGATCGATTGGGATTGGTGAAGGGCGACGAGGTGCTCGATGTCAGCGAAGCGATCGGGGTGATCCCCGAGACGCGCTGGCCGGCGCCGCCGGGCGATGCGCTGATCGCCCATCTGGATGCCGTCTGCGCCGAGGTCGCCAAGCTCGAGGGCTCGGCCACGGCCAAGCCGATCAAGGACGTGACACTGAAGAGCCCGGTCGCCAACCCGACCAAGGTGATCGGCGCGCCAGTCAACTACGCCAAGCATATCGCGGAATCCCAAGCCGACCCCCAGATCGCGCCGGGCCAAAAGATCCTCGGCATCGAAGATTACGGGCCGTTCCTCAAAGCCAACTCATCGCTGGTCGGCCCCGGCGAAGGCGTGGCGCTCCGCTTCACCGACCGCCGCAACGACCACGAGGGCGAGCTCGGCGTAGTGATCTCCAAGACCGGCGTCGACATTCCGCTGGAGATGGCCGGCGACTACATCGCCGGCTACGCGCTGGCGCTCGACATGACCGTACGCGGCAACGAGGACCGCTCGGTGCGCAAGAGCCTCGATACCTATTCGGTGCTGGGGCCGTGGCTGGTCACCAAGGACGAGATCGCCGATCCCAACTCGCTCGACCTCAAGCTCTGGGTCGATTACGAGCTGCGGCAGGACTCGAACACCAGCTATCTCATCTTCAACGTCGAGAAGCTGATCTCCTGGTGCTCGACCTTCTACACGCTCCACCCCGGCGACATCATCATGACCGGCACGCCCGAAGGCGTCGGGCCTGTGAAGGCCGGCAACACGATCACTCTGGAGATCGAGAAGGTCGGACGGATGGAGGTTGCGGTCAGGAACGCCTGACCCCATAGGCCGCTGTTAGAGCGTCCCGCGCAGGGCGTCGAGGGTCTCGTCGGGCTTCTCGATCATGTGCATATGGCCGCAATCGATGGTGACGAAGGCGGCGCCCTTGATCGCCTCGGCGACCGCGCGGCCGGATTTGGCGGGGGTCATCTTGTCGCCGGCGCCGGCGACCACGACCGTCGGACAGGCAACCTTGGCGGCCGCGTCGAGCGCGCCTTCGTAAGCCGCACACGCCGCGAAGTCGTTGCCGAGGACGTGATCCTTGCCGCGTTCGAGCAGGCGAGTGGCGCCGCCCGTCATCCATAAGCCCGGCGCGGTGTTGCCGCCCATGCGGCCGCGCTTGCCGAAGCCCCAATCGACGACGAGATCGTAGGCCTTGTGCTCGCCCGCATCGGCGGCGGCCTGCAAATCGGGATGGACCGGCATCTTCACCGCCGTCGCGACGAGGCCGATACCGCGTGTCCGTTTCGGCGCCCGCGCCGCCGCCTCGAGCGCGATCAGCGTTCCCATGGAATGGCCGACCAGCGCCGCCGCCTTGACCTTGACGGCGTCGCAGAGCGCCCAGACCCAGTCGGCCATGTCGCCGATCGTCTTGAGCGCCGGGCCTTCGGACTTGCCGTGGCCGGGCAGATCGACCGCCAGCACGCCGTGGCCGTGCCAGGCGAAGTAGCGCGTCTGCAGCGCCCAGACCGTGTGGTCCATGCCGGCGCCGTGCAGGAAGATGATGCAGGGCAGTTTCGGATCGAAGTCCTTGCCGCCCGTGGCCGCGAAGATGCGCTTGCCGTCGACTTTAATCTCCATGATCCCCGCGCCCCCTACTCGGCCGCCTTGGGCGCCACGGCGCGCGCCGCCGCGGCCAGCGCCTGGGCCAGATCGCCCATAATGTCGGCGGGATCTTCCAAGCCCACCGAAAGCCGCACCAGCCCCTCGCTGATCCCGGCCGCTTTAAGCGCCGCCGCATCCATCTGCTGATGCGTGGTACTGGCGGGGTGGATCACCAGCGACTTGGCGTCGCCCACATTGGCGAGATGCGAGAAGAGACCCAGGCGCTCGATGAAGACGCGCCCTGCCTCGCGGCCTCCCTTGAGGCCGAAGCTGAAGATCGCGCCCGCGCCCTTGGGCAGCAGTTTTTTCGCCAACTCATGATCGGGATGGTCGGGGAGATCGGGATGGCTCACCCACTCGACCTCGGGCCGCTCGGCGAGGAACTTCGCGACGGCCTGCGCGTTCGCAACGTGGCGCGGCATGCGGAGATGGAGCGTCTCGACGCCCTGCAGCAGATAGAAGGCGTTGGCCGGGCTCATGCAGGCGCCAAAGTCGCGCAGCCCCTCGGCGCGGGCGCGCATGATGAAGGCGCCGGGCCCGAACTCCTCGGCGAAGTCGAGGCCGTGATAGCCGGCGTAAGGCTCGGTCAGGGTCGGGAACTTGCCGCTCGCCTCCCAATCGAAGGTGCCGCCATCGACGATCACCCCGCCCATCGCCACACCGTGGCCGCCGAGGAACTTGGTCGCCGAATGGTGGACCAGATCGGCGCCGTGCTCGAGCGGGCGGCAGAGATAGGGGCTGGCGAAGGTGTTGTCGATCATCAGCGGCAGCCCCGCCTCGTGCGCCACCGCGGCGACGGCGGGCAGGTCCATCACCTCGCAGCCCGGATTGCCGATGGTCTCGCCGAAGACGAGGCGGGTGTCGTTGGTGATCGCCTTTTTGAAGGCCTTGGGATCGTGCGGATCGACGAAGGTGGTGGTGATGCCGAAGCGCGGCAGGGTGTGCATGAAGAGATTATGGCTGCCGCCATAGATCGACTGCGAGGACACGATGTGCGAGCCCGCATCCATCAACGTGACGATGGCGAGATGAAGCGCCGCCTGCCCGCTCGCCGTGCAAACGGCACCCACACCGCCTTCCAACGCCGCAAGACGTTCCTCCAGCACGGCCACGGTCGGGTTCGAGATGCGCGAATAGATGTGGCCCGCGCGCTCCAGGTTGAAAAGTGCGGCCGCATGGTCGACGCCGTCGAAGACGAAGGAGGTCGACTGGTAGATCGGCACCGCGCGGGCCCCGGTCGCGGGATCGGGCTGCTGGCCCGCATGGAGGCTCAGCGTATCGAATTTCGGCAGATTCGGATCGACCATGGCGCACACCTCCCCGCAGGCTCGTTGTATTCCGGATATCCGTGATCAATACACGGATTCCGGCGGCGACGGGAAGGGTGCCAAGGACTCATTGCAGCCATCTGGAAATGAATGGCACCAAAAAAGGAGCCGCCCGGTTGGGGGCGGCTCAAGTCTTGGGAACAGGGAGGCGTCAATACCGTGGCGTTCAAGTCCTCCGATGGGAGGAAATCTCATGCCGAAGACCGACGCAGGTTCCACACTAGAACCAATTCGTTGACAAACCGTTAACCTTAATGAGGTTTGAATTCCCACCTCCAAAAGCGAAGTGGGGACGTTATGACGGTCGTGGCCGGCATCGATGGGTGCCGTGGAGGCTGGTTGATGGTGCGGCGGACGCCCGAGAGCGGCCGCACCGATTTCGTGATCTTCGAGCGCTGGGCGGATCTGCCGGCGGCCGACATGATTGCGGTCGACATGCCGATCGGCCTGCCCGACAGCGGCGAGCGCGGCTGCGACCGGGAGGCGCGGCAGCTTCTGGGCAAGCGCCGGTCGAGCGTCTTTCTGGGCCTGCGGCGACCGCTGCTCGATTTTCCGGACTATCCGAGCGCCAACGAATGGGCGAAATCGGACGGCAAGGGCCTCAGCAAGCAGGCCTGGTTCCTGCTCGACAAGATCCGCGAGATCGACGGCGCCATCACGCCCGAGGACCAGGCGCGCATCCGCGAGACCCATCCCGAGCTCGCCTTCCTCGCCCTCAAGGGCGGGCCGCTGGACCATCCCAAGAAAACGCCCGCCGGCCAGGCCGAGCGCATCGAGCTGCTCGAGGCCGCGGGCTTCGGCCCGATCCAGCCCCGGCTCGATCTCTTGGGTCCCGAGCGCGCCCAGCCCGACGACCTGCTCGACGCCTGCGCGCTGGCGCTGGCGGCCGAGCGTATGCTGGCGGGCGAGGCAAAGCGCCTGCCCGACGATCCGCCTCGTGACGGCAAGGGGCTGGCGATGGAGATCTGGTACTGAGGGATAGGGCGCGAAGCCCGGGCACATCCGCGCCTTACCGGCCGTAGAACCCTGTCAATAACCGCCGTCACCGCTATACCCGAAGGGGCCGTCTAGCCTAAGATCAGCTCTATGGGGATCGGTTCAATGCGCCGCCGAGCGCGCGGCCGCATTAGGCCCCAGGGCCCCCAGGATTTAAGGAGACCTCACCGCATGTCGAAGCTCGTTCTCGCGGCGATCGCCGCCACCATCTGCGCCGCCACACCGGCGGCGGCCAGCTCTGCCTCCGCACTCGTCGATCTGCCGGGCAGCGAGATCCGGCGCTCGACCAATCAGGGCGATGAGTATCGCGAAGAGGTGCTGCACCTGCACACCAACGGCCGGCTCACCGGCAACTTTCAGGTCACGCGATCGAACCTGTTGGGCGGGGGCGTGGAATTCCGCCAAGGCAAGATCCACGGCCGCTGGCGGATCGTCGGCGGGCGGCTGTGCATCGCCGGCGCCGGGTTGAGCGAGGGTCCCCGAACCTGCTACCGGGTGGACGAGACCCGCGGCGGCAAGCGCGAGTTCGCCGGCACCAATGTCAGCACCGGCGAGATCTGGCAGATGTTCATCTATCCCGACGAGGTACGCTAAGACCTCCGCCCGGCCCGCCGATCAGGCAAAGCGGTCTTCGAGATCGGCGGTCGTCGAGCGGCCAATGCGGTCGAAGGACCGCTCGAGCCACTCATCTGCGGCGGCGCGGCCGAGATCGCGGAGATGGGTGATATAGGCCCACTCGGCGTTGAACTTCGAATAGCCCGCCCCGCCTTCGGCTTCGAGGTCGCGGTCGGGCTGGATCATGTGGAGATGCGTCTTGGGCATCTTCGGCTTGCGCGCGAGATCCCCGTCGGTGACGCCTTCCTGCAGCGCGATCGCGTCGAGCTCGCGGGCGAGGGTGGCGGTGAAGCTGATCTCGCTCATCCGCTCGATGAGCTGTGCGGCGGTGCGCGGCGGCGGGCGCGGGCCCGAGGGCTCGGTCTGGACGAGCAGAATGTCCGGGCTTTTGCAGCCATAGACCAGCGGGGTCAGCGCCGGGTTGCCCATGAAGCCGCCATCCCAGTAGTAGGCGCCGTCGATCTCGACCGGATCGAACAGCATCGGCAGGCACGAGGACGCGCAGAGCGCGTCGACGCTTATCATGGGCCGCGTGAAGATACGCATCGAGGCGGTGCCGATGTCGGTCGCGTTGATGAAGAGCTTGGGCGCCACGGACGCATTGAGGCGCTCGAAGTTGATGCTCTGCGCGATCACCGAGCGCAGCGGCTCCATCGTCTTGGGATCGAAGGCGTAGGGGATCATCAGGCGATGCATCACGTCGTAGAAGACGTTGAGGCTGGATAGGTTGAGCCTGCGCTCGCGGAGCTGTTTCCTGATCGAGAACCAGGGTCGGCGCCGCGCCTCGCAGGCCTCGGCGATGCCGCGCCAGAACCCTTCCAGACGGTCCTGCGCCGCGGCCGGCCCGCCCTCGGCCATGCCGTCGGCGAAGAGTGCGGCGTTGATCGCGCCGGAGGAGGTGCCGCTGATGCCCTCGACCTCGATCCGCGGATCCATGAGCAGCCGGTCGAGCACGCCCCAGACGAAGCCGCCCAGCGCCCCGCCGCCCTGCAGCGCCAGGGTGATCCGCCGCACGTTCTTGCGGCCCCGCCAGATGGGTTTCCGTCGCACCAGCATGAATACTCGCGATCGTTCTCGCCCGCCGGAGGCAGACCGGCCCGAAACGGCCGGAGACCGGGCCTAAGGCACGGGACTGCCCGGGACGACTCTACCGATCAGATATAGGTACGAAGTTAACGCCCTGCCCGCTCCCCGGCCTGCGACCGAGTGTCCTGGCGGTCTTCGCCGCGGCGGATATGGGCGTCCAAGGCCGCGGCGACCTCATCGGCGTGGCTGACCGGCGACATATGCCCGGCCCCGGCGATGACGAGGGAGCGGATATCAGGGGCCGTGTCCGCGATCAGATCGCAGAGCTCGCGTTCCGCGGCGGCCGCATGCTCTCCGCGAATCAGCAACGTTTCCGGACCCAGGTGGGCAATATCCTCCAACGTGGTCGGGTTGCTGTCCTGGGCCTGATAGACGCCGATCTGGGTCGGGCTCCGCGCCATCAGTGAGTGCCGCGCCCGCTCGGACAGATCCTCCCAAGCGCCGGCACGGCCATGATAGTGATCAATGAAGAGGCGCCAGGCGGCCTCGTGATCGCCGTCTTCGACGGCCGCCAGGAAGCGGTCCCGCACGTTTGCGTATTCCGCGTAAGGCTCGGTGTGCCCCGCAGCCAACAGTATTGGATAACCCGGCGGCTCGATCAGGGTCAGCGTGTCGAGCGCCGTCCGGTCACGCGCCGCGATGCGCAGCGCCACGCCGCCGCCGAAGGAATGCCCCACGAGATGCACCCGCCCGCCGACCCGCGCGATCAGCGCCAGCACCAGATCGGCCTCCGCATCGTAGGTCAGCGGCCCCGGTCCCGGCCAGGCGGCGGTCTGGCCGCAGTTGTACAAATCGGGCGCCAGCAGATGATGGCGGTCGCCCAGGCGCGCGGCCAGGTCGTGCCACTGCGCGGCGCTATTTGAGCCGCTGTGGATCAGGACGACGGGCGGTCCCGGGCGGCCGTCACCCCATTCCAGATAATGGGCGGTGACACCCTGTGTTGCGAAGCTCGGCATAGATTGCGTACCGGGGTTGCGTACTGGGGTTGGGTGCTGGGGTTGGGTGCTGGGATCTGCTGCTGCGTGGTCCAGCCCCCATCGACCGGGAGCGCGACCCCGGTGAGCTGGTCCGCGGCGGGGCTGCAGAGAAAGACCGCCACGCCCGCGAACTGGGTGAGCACGGCAGTTCTCCGGATGCGACGGTGCACGTGACGGTGCGATTTCGTGGCACCTGTCATACACGCGCGCGCGCCGGGCGTGCCACTCCAAATCCGGGGAATGGGAATGCGCGGCTTGCGCCTCAGGCGTCTTTGCGCGGCAGCCAGGGGATGCGGCCGAATTCGACGCCCTCATCCTTCAGCGACTCGGCTTCCTCGCTGGAGGCCTCGCCGTAGATGTTGCGTTTCTCGGTCTCGCCGTAATGGATCTTGCGCGCTTCCTCGGCGAAGGACGGGCCGACATAGTCGCAGTTCTTTTCGACATGCGTGCGCAGCTCGGTCATCGCCTCGCGCAGCTTGCCGGCGAGCTCGGCCTTTTCGGTGCTTTCGGTCGTGCCGCTGTTTTCGGAAGCGCTTTCGGATGCGCCGTCGGATTTAGGCGCGTCGCTGTCCGTGCTTCTGCCCTTGCCGACGCCCTTGCCCAGACGCGGCGCCATCGGCCCTTTCTCGATCTTGGTGTCACCGCAGGCCGGACAGACGACCTCGCCAGCCGCGCTCTGCTGGTCGTAGGTTGCGCCGTCCTTGAACCACGCCTCGAAGACGTGGTCGCCGCCGCATCGCAGGTTGAAGACGATCATCGCGTCGCCTCACCGGTTCCAGTTCCAGGCCTCACGCCGGGCCCAACGGTTTATAATACAAGCGTTATGAGCCGTGAGTACAATATATGTTCGCCTAGGGAGCCGATCCAGAGCGCGGCCTTTACCCGCGTTAACCACGCTTTTTCGCCCGCATGACCGCCCCTAAATCCAACAAAAGCGAGCCGCACGGGCCGAGCAAGCCGTCCGACTGGGTCGTGCGGTTCGCGCCGCTCGTCAAATCCGGCGGCAGCGCCCTCGACCTCGCCGCCGGGCGCGGCCGTCACGCGCGATATTTCCTGGAGCGCGGGAACACGGTCGTTGCCCGCGACCGCGACGTTTCCCGCATGGCCGATATGGCCGACCGGGCGGAGGTGATCGAAGCCGATCTCGAGGACGGCTCGCCCTGGCCGCTGGGCGCCCGGCGCTTCGATGCCGTCGTCGTCGCCAACTATCTCTACCGGCCGATCTTCACTGACATCCGCGATGCATTGGCGCCGGGCGGCGTGCTGATCTACGAAACCTTCGGCGCCGGCAACGAAGCCTATGGCAAGCCGAGCAATCCCGACTTTCTTCTGAAGCCGGGCGAGCTGCTCGACCTCGCCCGCGGCACGCTCGAGGTCGTCGCGTATGAATGTGGGCTGATCGAGCGGGCGGCCGGCCCCGCGGTGATCCAACGGATCTGCGCCCGCAAGGGCGGGAGCGGACCGGCACCGCTCTAGGCCCCGATCTCCGCCGCCGTTTTCGCGTCGCCAAGTTTCACGTCACCGATATGTGAATGGATGCGCCGTTCAGTTAACTCTACGGTTAACTGGGGAACACCCAACGACTCGGTGCACGACTCGTTTGGAGGGGGACGTCATGACCATGACCGCTGATCTTTACTATCTCACGCTGCTATCCGGGCTGAGCCTGGTGTTGTGGATCCCGCATGTGCTGGCCATCGTGACGACGCACGGTTTTCCGGGGCCGAAGGAATACCGGGAGGGCAAGTCGGGTGAACTGCCCGACTGGGGACAGCGCGCGATGCGCGTCCACATGAACAATCTGGAGAACTTCGCGCCGTTCGCGGCTCTGGTGATCGTGGCGCATCTGACCAAGACCGCCAACGAGATGACGGCGCTGTGCGCGATGCTGTTCTTCTGGATCCGCGTCGCCTACGCGTTCGTCTATTACCTCGGCATCCCGTACATACGGACCGTGGTCTTCGCCGCGGGCTTCGTGGTCAGCGCGATCATCTTCTTCCAGATCGTCGGCTGAGGCCGCATTAGGTCGGCGGCGGATCGGCGGCGGGGCGGCAACCCGCATTTCCGCCACGACTCCGCGCAACAGAATTGCCGTCCCGTGCACGTTGCCAGGCTCAAATTGGCGACGTATATCGCCATTATTCCGGGTCCCAGAAAAGCATCATGAGGAGGTACGCCATGGCCGTACAAATCGGCAGCGAGGCGCCTGACTTCACCGCTGATACCACCGAAGGGCAGATCAGCTTTCACGACTGGATCGGCGACAGCTGGTGCATCCTGTTCTCGCACCCCAAGGACTTCACGCCGGTCTGCACGACCGAGCTCGGCTACGTCGCCAAGATCAAGCCCGAGCTCGAGAAGCGCAACGTCAAGGTGATCGGCTTGAGCGTCGACAGCGTCGAGGACCACAAGGCCTGGGCCAAGGACATCGAGGAAACCCAGGGTGTCGCACGGCGGCGGACAACGCCACGGTGCGCATCGTCTACGTCGTCGGTACCGACAAGCAGATCAAGCTGATGATCACCTACCCGATGTCGACCGGGCGGAACTTCGACGAGGTGCTGCGGGTGATCGACTCGCTGCAACTCACGGCGAAGCACAAGGTCGCCACACCGGTCAACTGGAAGCACGGCGACGAGGTCATCATCGTCCCGGCCGTCTCCGACGACGATGCCAAGAAGACCTATCCGGACGGCTGGCGCACGGAGAAGCCTTATCTCCGCTACGTACCGGAGCCGACCGACTGACGCGCCGCACAGCGCAGACGCAATGAGCGCGGCCCCTTCCGATTACTCGGGAGGGGCCGTTTCTCTGCCGAAAGGATCAGTTGCGCAGGCTGATGATGTAGGCGGTCAGATCGTCGATCTCTTGCCGGGTCATCACGAAGTCCGGCATGCGGCCGTGCGGCCGCGAAAGGAACGTCTTGATTTGCGCCTCGGTGCGCTTGTGCTCATTGGGGATCGTCGCGAAGGGCGGTGCACCGTCCGTGCCGCCGCCGCCGACGCCCTTGGCGACGACGTGGCATTTCGCGCAGACCTCCTTGGCCCGCTTGAAGCCGGCAGCGATGTCTCCCGCCTGGGACGCCGTGGCGGCGAGCGCCGCGGCAAGAAGAGACGCAACAAATATCGGGGCGTGACGCACCGGCGACCTCCATTCGTGGATGAGCTGATCAAGACAGTATTATAGCCTGCACCAGTCCCGGGGCCGAAGCATTGTCATGGGTCAAGACCCGCGCGTGCGGGGGGCCGGCAGCGCCGGATCGTCGGTCGCGACTTCGTTCGTGTCGAGCGCGTCGGCTAGGCTCGTCTTGGCGCTGCCGGGGGCGAGCGGCTTGGGCTGGCCTGCGGCGGGCGCCCAGCCGGTCAGATAGATGATCTCGAAGCTGGCCGGGATCCGCCCGTCCGAATCACCGTAGCGCTCCTGATAGAGCGCGGCCGCGCGCATCAGCGACGCGCGGCGGGTGAAGCGGGTGAGCCGCTCGGCAACGGCGTTGGTCTCGGCCATGGCGCGCAGATCGGCCATGAGCGTGAGCGCGTTTTCGTAGGTCACGGTGATGCGGTCGCGGTCGACCACCGGCAGCGCGAAGCCCGCGCGTTGCAGCAGCGCCCCCGCATCGCGCACATCGGCGAAGGGCGAGACGCGCGGGCTGGCGCCTCCCTCGGCCTCGAGCTCGGCGGCCATCAGCGCCTCGCGCAGCTCGCCGAGCGTCGCCCCACCGAGGAACGCGGCGAGCAGCAGCCCGTCGGGCTTGAGCGCCCGGCGGATCTGGATGAGCGCGCCCGGCAGATCGTTCACCCAGTGAAGCGCCAGGTTGCTGATCACCAGATCGAAGGCGCCGGGCGCGAAGGGCAAAGCTTCCTCGTCCGCCGCCAGGGCGAGCACGTCATGGCCCTGCCCGGCGGCCAGCGCGGTGCAGGCTGGCGAGAGGTCGGCCGCAACCAGCCGCTCGATGCCGGCGCGGCCGGACAGCAGGCCGGTCAGCGCGCCGCGGTGGCAGCCGAGCTCGAGCACGTGGGCGAAGTCGCGCCGGACCTCGCCGAGCCGCTCGACCAGACGCCCTGCCACCTCGCGATGCAAGAAGTCGCCGTCGCCTTCGGCGCCGGCCGCCGCGCGGTCGCGGTGCCGGCGAACCGCCAGGCGGTCGAAGACGATTGGATTATCGGGCGCGCTCATATCATCGATATGGCGTGCGACTTATCTGAAAAAAACTCGGGCGTTAGAGGAAACTCGTGCCGCCGTCGACCATGATGGTCTGGCCGGTGACGAATCGGCTGGCGTCCGAGGCGAGATAGAGCACCGTGCCGGCGAGGTCGCCCGTCTCCAGGCTGCGTTTCAGGGACTGCGCCTCGCGGATCACCTCGACCGCGCGCTCCTTCTTGTCGCCGAAGAACTCGTCGGTGCCCTCGGTCATCACGCCGCTCGGCGCGACCGCGTTGACCCGGATCCAGCTCCGCCCGAGCTCGCGTGCGAGACCGCGCGTCAAGCCGATCACCGCGCCCTTGGAGGTCGTGTAGTGGAGCGCGAAGGGCAGGCCGTAGACGGCCGCGAGCGAGGAGATGTTGATGATCGAGCCACCGCCCGCCTCCTTCATCGCCGGGACGACGGCCTTGCAGGCGTTCCAGATGCCCTTGACGTTGACCGTCATGCAGGCGTCCCACTCGGCCTCGTCGAGCTTGTCGAAGGGCCCGCCCTTCAAGCCGCCGTAAAGCGCCGCGTTGTTCACCGGCACATCGATGCCGCCGAAGGCATCGACTGCGGCCTTGGCCATCGCCGCCGCGCTCGCCGCGTCGCTCACATCGACCTCGCAACCCTCTATGCGGCCGGGGCCTTTGCCGCCGTTGACCGTCGCCGCGCAATCGGCACGGTCGGCGGCGAGCACGTTGGCACCGGCGGCGGCGAACTGCCAGGCATATTCCTGGCCGAGCCCGCGCGCGGCGCCAGTGACGATGACGGATTTTCCTTGGAGATCAGGGTGGTCGGACATGGCGCGTCGGGCCTTTCGTGGCAGTCTGGGACGGAGATCGGTCAAGCATGGCGAATTGACTTGGTCCATGCAACGCCGTCACTCTCGGCGCCCATGGACCGCACATCCAATGCGCTTGCCGTCATCCGCCGCGCCGGCGGTATTGCGCTCGACGCGCTGCTGCCGCCGCGATGCCTTTCCTGCGGCATGGCGGTGGAGCGCCAGGGCGCGATCTGCGCCGGTTGCTGGCGCGAGCTCGCCTTCCTGAGCGAGCCCTTTTGCAGCTGCTGCGGCTTTCCCTTCGAGTTCGAGTTGGGCGGCGAGGCGGAATGCGGCGCCTGCACGCGACAGCCGCCCGCCTTCGATCATGCCCGCGCGGTGCTCACCTACGATGAGATCAGCCGGGCGCTGGTGCTCGGCTTGAAGCATGGCGACAAGACGCATATGGCGCCCGCGTTTGGCGCGCTGATGGCACGGGCGGGCGCGAACCTGACCCGCGAGGCCGACGCGCTGATCCCCGTGCCGCTCCATCGCTGGCGGCTCTGGCGGCGGCGCTACAACCAGTCGGCGCTGCTGGCCCAGGCGATCGAGAAGGAAAGCGGCGTGATGGTGCGGACCGACGCGCTCATCCGCCGCAAGGCCACGGCCTCGCTCGGCCATATGAGCCCGTCCGCGCGCCGCCGCACCCTGCGGGGCGCCTTCGAGGTTCCCAAGGCAAAACGCCCTGATATCGCCGGCAAGCACCTGATCCTGGTCAACGACGTGCTGACCACCGGCGCCACCGCCGAGGCCTGCGCCCGCACGCTCAAACGCGCCGGCGCCGCGCAGGTCGATGTTCTCGTCTTCACCCGCGTCGTGCGCAGCGGTCATGTTTGGGAGGGGTTAAGGTCAGGTAGCGCTTCAAAATAATTCGGGTTGCCATGAGCGCAGGCGGTGAGCAGAAGCTCAGCAATATCGGCATGCTGGAGACGCTGCCAGCGGATCAGCTCACCAAGCTCGAAGGCATCGCCAAGTGGCGTAACTACTCCAGCCACGAACAGATCATCGACCGCGACAGCGACAGCCGCGACGTCTATTTCGTGACCCGCGGGCGCGTGCGCGTGGTCAACTTCTCCTATTCGGGCCGCGAGGTCTCTTACGACGAGATCGTCGAGGGAGGCGTCTTCGGCGAGCTGGCGGCGATCGACGAGGCGCCGCGCTCGGCCAACGTGATCGCGCTCAAGGACACCACCGTCGCCTCGGTCAGCCCGGCGCAGTTCCAGCAGCTCCTCGCCGACAATCCGAAATTCGCGCTCTCGATCATGCGCCGCCTGGTGCAGATCGTGCGCGGCTCGACCGACCGGATCATGGATCTCTCGACCTTGGGCGCCTACAACCGCGTCTATGCGGAGATCCTGCGCCTCGCCCGCGAGGCCGAGGAGGACGAGGACGGCAAGGCGGTGATCAAGCCGGCGCCGGTCCACTCCAACGTCGCCAGCCGCTCGGGCACGACCCGCGAGACGGTGGCCCGCGCGCTCTCCGACCTCTCGCGCAAGGACATCGTCAAGCGCGACGGCGACAACCTCGCCATCCTCGACATGTGGGAGCTCGAGGAGATCGTCGAGGGCCACGGCGACGCCTGACAAGGGCCTAAGGGGCCTAAAAGGGTCTAAAGGGTACGTGGGCAAAAATCATTTTGCCCGCGCTTTTGATATAACCTGCTGATTTTTCTTGCTTTTCAGGGCTCGCCTCGGCGGGCCCGAAATATATTCGCATCCCTGTGACGTCCGTCACAGCGTCCCCGGCCGCCCGCGCATATGGTCATCCTCATCGGCGGCCTGGCCGTCGTGCGGAGCAAGAACGGAGGAGGACTTCGAGAGGCGATCATTCAAGCCGTATCCCCCATACGGCCGACCTCCCTCCCCTGGATCGCCGACCGGGTCCTCTTTTCCGGCTTCCTCCTCGAGGCTCGTCATTTGAGCCTTCTCTCCAGACCCCAAACTTGGGCCGGCCTTTTGGCCGGCCCCTTTTTTTGTTTGTCCGGCGGCCGGATTGCCCGACGGCGCACCGACAAAAAGTTTCCATCCCCCGCGTTAACTTTTTTTGCCCCCCTGTGACAGCCGTCACAGCCAGCCGCACCGGGCCCGCCTAAAGTCCCCCTCATCGACGGCGTCGCCGTCGAGCGGAGTTAGAACGGAGGAGGACCTCGAAACGCGATCAACCAGCCGTATCCCCCATGCGGCCGACCTCCCTCCCTTGGATCGCGGATCGGGTCCTCTCTTCCGGCTTCCTCCCTCAAGGTTCGCTCGTTCGAGCCTTCTCTCCAGACCCCAAACTTGGGCCGGCACCGCCGGCCCTTTTTTTGCCTGCATCATTTTCGGCGGAAACCAAGGCCGTTCCGGTCCCCCATGGAAAATTTACGCCCGCGACCCTATAAGATAAGGACGGGTCAAGCGTTCGCACGGAGCATAGAGGCATGCCCGACGTCACCATCTACACGACCGGATTGTGCGGCTTCTGCTATCGCGCCAAGGCGCTGCTGGAGGCCAAGGGCGTGGCGTTCGAGGAGGTCGATGTGACCTTCAATCCGAAGAAGCGCGCCGAAATGCGCGAGAAGGCCGGAACGAATTCGGTGCCGCAGATCTGGATCGGCGAGCACCATGTCGGCGGCTCCGACGAGCTTTATGCGCTGGAGCAAGCCGGCGAGCTCGACGCGCTGCTGGAGAGCCCGGCGTGAGCGAGCCCGCCACCTTCACCGCCGCCTGCGTCCAGATCACCGCGGGGCGCGAGATCGAGCCCAATGTCGCGCGCGGCCTTGAGCTGGCGCGCGAGGCCGTGGACAAAGGCGCCGACTTCATCACCCTGCCCGAGAACGCCACGCTGATCGAGCCCGACACCAAGCTCGCGCTTGAGAAGGGGCTGCCCGAAGACGAGCATCCGGCGCTGCCGGCCTTCCGCGCGCTGGCCAAGGAGACGGGGACTTGGATCCTGCTTGGCTCGCTCTCGATCCGCGATCATGGGGCGGAGAAGCTCTCCAACCGCTCCTTCCTGATCGATGCCGCCGGCAATATCGCGGCGCATTACGACAAGATCTTCCTCTTCGACGTCAACCTGCGCGAGGACGAGTGGTACCGCGAGAGCGACCGCATCCGTCCCGGCCACGAGGCGGTGATCGCGCCGAGCCCCTGGGGGCTGATCGGGCTTTCGGTCTGCTACGATCTACGCTTCCCGCAGCTCTACCGCGCGCTCGCCCATGCCGGCGCCGGCATCCTCACCATTCCCTCGGCCTTCACGGTGACGACGGGCCGGGCGCATTGGCACGTGCTGATGCGCACCCGGGCGATCGAGACCGGCGCCTTCGTGATCGCGCCCGCGCAATGCGGCGAGCACGCCGAGGGCCGCAAGACCTACGGCCATTCGCTGATCGTCGATCCCTGGGGCGAGATCATCGCGGAAGCCGGCGAGGAGGAAGGCGTGATCCTCGCCGAGATCGACATGGGAAAAGTGGCCAGCGCGCGCAAACGCATCCCCTCGCTCGACCACGACCGCGATTTCGATGGCCCCGGCCCCGCGACCTTTGACGGTCTCGCCGCAGATGGCGGCTAAGCGCCCGGGCTAATCCCTGAACTCAGCCTCGATCTGCTGGGCGACCGCGCCTTCGGGGTCGAGCGCACAGACGACGCAGCCGCTGCCGTCCTCGGTGGGCGCACCGCAGAGCTCGAACGGCGCCGTGTCGTAGAGCGGCCGCATCGCGCGATAGGAAAGCGACGTGATCTGCCGGTCGCTGTTGCGCCGGACGAGATCGAGCAACAGCGTCGCGATCAGCGGCCCGTGCACCAGCAATCCAGGATAGCCTTCGACATCCGTCGTGTAGGGCCGGTCGTAGTGGATGCGGTGCGGATTGAAGGTCAGCGCCGAATACTTGAACAGCAGCACCGGATCGGGCGTCACCGTGCGTTGCCAGACCGCCTCCATCGGCGCGTGGGTGGGCGGCGGCGGGGTTTCGCCCGGCTGGGCGGCGGCGCGGTAGGCGACGTCGAGCTCCTCGGCAACGGCGAGCCCATTTTCCCCTGAATAGTCATAGGCGATGGTGACGAAGGCGATGGACCCGCTGCGGCCGACCTTCTGCACGGCCGACTTGATCGTGGTCTGGCAGCGCACCGCCTCGCCGACACGTAGCGGCTGGTGGATCGTCATGCGCCCGCCGGCCCACATGCGCCGCGGCAACGGGATCGGCGGCAGGATGCCGCCGCTCTTGGCAAGCCCGTCGGTTGCGGTGTCCTTCGGACCGACGGCCGAGGCACAGACCATCCACTGCCAGGCGGGCGGCATCGGATCGCCGGCCTTCGCCGGCGCGTCCTCGCGGCCCAGCGTGGTGGCCATGTGGTCGAGCATGCGCGCCGTAACGACGTCCTCGGCCGTCTCGCTCTTGCCGATCCATTGATCGAGGTCGATTTCCGCTGCGTCCACCCAACGCCTCGCTACTCTGTCCAAACCCGCCCATGCCCCCGGCCGGACCCCATTGACATACATTCATTCCGATTTGACGAAGGTCCCGGATTGACAAAGGTCAATTGCGGCTCGACGGCATCCCCTTATAGGCTGGATGATCCGCATGTCCCAGCCCGCGCAAGGGAGGTCAGCAACCCATGTTCAAAACGATCCTGGTGCCGATCGATGGATCCGACCACGCCGAAAAGGCGGTGTCGGTGGCCGCCGACCTGGCCGGCAAATACGGCGCCACCCTACACATCATCACAGTGATGGAAAGCACGGAGCTTGCCCCGGGCCTGCATCGCTTTGCCGAGGCGGAACACATCACCGGCGCGGAGGCGCAGGTCGCGACCTATATCAGCGACCGCTTCGTCGAGCGCGCCTGCGAGGTCGCCGACGAGGCTGGCGCCAAGTCGGTCGAGACCGCCGTCGTGATGGGCGACATTCAGGACAAGATCCTGGAATACGCCGAGAAGGTCGGCGCCGATCTCATCGTGATGGGCAGCCGCGGGCTTTCCGACTTCAAGGGCCTGATGCTGGGCAGCGTCTCGCACAAGATCGCCAACAGCGCGCCCTGCACGGTGGTCACCGTCCGCTGATCAACGGCCCCGGTCGGGGGCCGCTGAACGAGTGCGCGCCTACTCCGCCGGCTCGCCGGCGAGCCGGTCATGGCCGGGTCTATGCGCGGCGAAGATGTGGTAGCCGCGGCGTTCCAGCCAGACCTTGGTGGAGAGTGTGAAGAGCACGCCGATGTAGACGCTCATCATCACGTCGCTCAAGTAATGCGCGGTTTGGACCACGCGCGCGAAACCCACCAAGATCGCGAGCACGGCGAAGGGTGCAGTAAGGCGCGGCCACAGGAAATAGACCGCCGTGGCGACCGCCACCGCGGTCACCGTATGGCCGGACGGAAAGGACCAGAAATCGGCGTTGCCGCCCCAGAACTCGAAAGCGTAGGCGTCCTCGCGAAAGAGCAGGCGCGGGCGCGTCCGGCCGAAGACGAACTTCAGGAGATTGACTAGGAGCCCCGCGCCGCCGACCGAAACGAAGAAAAAGAGCGCGCGCTGCGACGTCGTCCGGTAGGCCGCCGCCACCGCCTCGCTCGCTGCGCTCCGACTCGCGGTCCACAGGGCGATGCCCATCACGCCGGACGCCACAAGCCATATCGCCGACGTGCCGAAGGCCGAGACCGCCTCCGCGATGCGCTCGAGCTCGCCCGCACTCGCCTTGAGCCCCAAGGCCAGCGGCCGGTCGATCCAGAGGATCGACAGCGCGCAACCGACAACGACGGCCAGCGTCGCCAGGGTGAGGCGGCGCGTCCCCATCGCCTGCAGATGCGAGGGCGTGGGCGAGACCGGCTTGGCCATGGCGATGTCGGCCAGATCGCGCAGGAAAGCGAGCGTATCGCCGGCGAGCTTCTGGAGGCCGACAGGGGCTTCGGCGCGCGACATCGATGCTTCGAGCTTCAGGGGTGCCACGGCGCGGTGGATCAGCCAGGCGGTGATGAACATGACGACGCCGGAGAAGATCACGTCGCTCAGGAAATGCCCGCCCTGCATGATGCGCCCGAGCCCGGCCAGCGCGCCGCCCAGCGCCACCGCGGCGAGCGCCAGTCCGCGATACCGCGTTGCGAAGAGCGCCAGACCGAAGAAGGCGAAAACCATTGACGGATGGCCCGCGACGAAGGAGCAGTTGCGCACGCATTGCTCGGCCATGGTGAAGGGCGGGGTGAACTGCATCACGCCGCCGAATTCGGTGATCTGGCTCGGCCGCGCGCGGCCCCATTGGTCCTTCAGCATCACATTGACGATCAGCCCGGCGCCGATCGCGATCGTGGCCAGCGTGGCAAGCGACGGCTTCAGCCAGCGCTTGGTGCGCGGGGACGATCCGAGGAGGCCGTGCAGGATGATTGCCGCGAGGATGCCACCCACCACCGGCGTCGCCCAGCGGATGCCCTTGTAGAAGAACGTCGCGAAGGCGCTGCTCTTCAGGAAGAAGCCGTCCGCCTCGCTCCAGAAGAAATGCTGGAACCAGAGGTCGATCTCAGGGACGACGCGGAACAGCACGACGACCGCCGCCGTCGCAAGTACGAAGGCGGTGAACGAGACCGCCGCGCCGCCGCTAGCCGGTTTGTCAGGCATCGTCATCTCGCGCCATCGCCCGCATGAGCAGCGCGCGGCATGAGGCGATAGAGCGTCAAGGTCACCCAGTCGCCCTTGGAGTAATTGAACCCGCGCGCGCTGCCGAGCGCCTTCAGCCGTACCGCATCGCCCGCGAGGGCTTTGCGGAAGCGGGCTTCCTTGTCGGCGCCGATGAGCGCGAGCAGGGACGGGTCGCTGCGCATGGCCGTTGCGATCGCCTCGGGTCCGATCAGTTTGGTCTGGCGGCCCAGCATAAAGACGAGGCTCGGTTCGTGATAGCCGGTGGCGGCGACGACTGGCTTTGCGGGCTTTGCAGTCTGTGCGTCCCCGGCCTGCGCCTCGACGAGCCGGGCGGCGGCGCACGAGAGGCCCAGCGCTTGGACCCCGGGCAAAACCCACTGCGCGGCGGGGCCGAAGATGAACGCAGCACCGACGATCGCGGCCGCCAGCGCCGGTACGACGCGCGCGCGATGGCATTGGACGAGCACGTGGACCGGCAGCGCGAGCGCCACGGCCAGCGGGATCAGTGCGGCCCAGGAGAAGCTGCCGTCGAGCGCAATCGGGAGCGCAACCAGACCGATCCCGATGGCGAGCGCGATGCCAGCGAAAGCGCCGAGCGCCAGGCGGCTGTCCCAACTTCGGAAGCGCGGGATGCCGCCCTCGGCGAGCGCGAAGGCCGCACGCACGGCGAGCAGCGCCAGTGCCGGATAGAGCGGCAGGACGTAATGCGGCAGCTTGGTCGGCACGAGCTCGAAGACGATCCACGACGGCAGCGCCCAGGCGACGCAGAACTTCACCGGCCACTCCCAGCGGTTCTGCCAAGCCCAGACGATGCCGTGCCAGACGAAGAGCGAGCCGGGCCACATGGTGGCGGTGAGGAGCAGCAGGAAATAGCCGGGCGGGAAGCCGTGGCTTTCCTGGCCCGAGACGAGCTTTGGCAGGAGATCGTTCTTGACCGCGTCGCCGACGAAGCTGCCGCCGGTGGCGCTCATGATGGCGATCAGCCAGGGCGCGAAGATGGCGATGGCGAGCGGAATGCCGATCAGGGGCTTCAAGCGGGCGATCAATCGGGTCGCCCGTCCCGCCCGCCAGTCGGTGACCCAAAGTGCTGCGACGGTGAGCAGCGCGACCATGGGCCCGACCGGCCCCTTCACCAAGGCGGACACGCCGAGCGCGCCCCAGAACACCAGCGGCGCTGACAGGCCGCTCTCCCGCTCCTCGCGGGCGGCAGCATAAATCCGTGCCAGCGCCAGCATCGCCGCCAGGATGGTGGCCAGCAACACCGCGTCGGTCTTGGCAAGATGCGCCTCGATGACCAGCAAAGACGAGCTGGCCAGGATCGCCGCGCCCAGAAATGCGACGCGCCGTTCGAACAACGCACAGCCGAGCGCGAAGGTGAGGAGAACGGCCGCGATCGCACCCAGGACCGAAGGCAGCCGGTAGGGCCAGATCACGTTCGCATTGGTTTCACCGAAGAGGCCCACCGAGGCGGCCTGTAACCAATAAATCCCCGCCGGCTTCTTGTGGCGCGGTGTGTCCTGGAAACGGATGTTGATGTAGTCGCCGGTTTGCAGCATCTGCCGCGTTGCCTGGGCGAAGCGCGCCTCGTCGCGGTCGACTGGTGGCAACGCCGATTGGCCCGGCGCAAACAAGGCAAGGCACAGAAGCGTAAGCAGAATGTATGGCCGGTATCCGGTCAGAAAGCTGGGCACTTAGGGGCGCGAACCTCCGAGGGGCGCGTGGCCCGCGCGCCGGTTATCTGATGATCGCCTTCACGCGCGGACGACGCCGACTGGAAAACCTGCGCGCAGACGTGCTAAGGAGCGGCCCGATTTCCGCGCGTTAAGTATGACAGCTGCCGGGGACCGGTCAATTCGGGCGGGCGTCCGGACGCCTGCCCGCCTGTCCATCCCCGGCCGAGGCCAAGCCTTATGGATCTGTCCGTCGTCGTGCCCGTCCACAACGAGGCGGAGAATATCGCGCCCCTGGCGGCGGAGATCGTGGCGGCGCTCACGGACGGGCTCGAGGGCCGCCTCGACTTCGAGATCGTCTATATCGATGACGGCTCGACCGACGACACCGCCGAGGCACTGGCCGAGGCCGCAAAGAAACATACGCAACTGCGTGTGATCCGCCACGGCGTCTGCTCCGGCCAGAGCCGCGCGGTCATTACCGGGGTGAAAGCAGCACGCGCGCCGGTCGTGGCAACCCTCGACGGCGACGGCCAGAACAACCCCGAGGGCATCGTCCGGCTGTGGCTGCGCATGACCGCCTCGGGGGCACCCGACATGAACCTCGTCGTCTGCGGCCACCGGAAGAACCGCAAGGATACCGGCTGGCGGCGCTTCGCCTCCAAGGTCGCAAACCGGATCCGCTCAGGATTGCTCAAGGACGCCACGCCCGATTCCGGCTGCGGGCTCAAGCTCTTCGCGCGCGAGGCCTTCCTCGACCTGCCGCGCTTCGACCACATGCACCGCTTCCTGCCGCCGCTTTTCCTCCGCCAAGGCCGCGAGGTCGTCTCGGTCGAGGTCAAGCACCGGCCGCGCGAGCGCGGGGTCTCGAAATACGGCGTGTTCGACCGCCTGTGGGTCGGCATCTGGGACCTGCTCGGCGTGATGTGGCTGCAGCGCCGCTCGCGCTATCCCGGCGAAACGACAGAACTGAAGACAAGCGATCAAAATGCAAAAGAGGACTGAAGCTCCATGAATGCGTCGCTCACCACCGCGGAAATCATCTGGGTCGCGGTCGGATTCATCGGTCAGGCGCTGTTCTCGATGCGCTTCATCATCCAGTGGTTCGTCTCCGAGCGGGCCAAGAAAAGCATCGTGCCCGTCGCCTTCTGGTATTTCAGCGTGCTGGGCGGCGTCACATTGCTGTCCTACGCGATCTACCGCAGCGATCCCGTGTTCATCGCGGGCCAGGCGGGCGGGCTGGTCATCTATGCCCGCAACCTCTACTTCATCCACAAGCACCGCGGCGGCGAGGCCGACCAGGTGCCGATCGACGACTAGGACCAGAAAGGCGCGCGCCAATGTTCACCACCCGCCCGGAGCTGCGCGGCACGTTCGGCATGGTCGCCTCCACGCATTGGCTGGCCTCGGCCGCCGGCATGGCCATGCTCGAGCGCGGCGGCAACGCCTTCGACGCGGCGGCGGCGGCGGGTTTCGTCCTCCAGGTCGTCGAGCCGCACCAGAACGGGCCGGGCGGCGACATGCCGGTCGTCTTCTGGAGCGCCAAGGAAAAGGCACCGAAGGTGCTGTGCGCCCAAGGTCGGGCGCCGGCGGCGGCCACGATTGCGCGCTACAAGGATTTCGGCCTCGATCTGATCCCGGGCACGGGGCTGCTCTCCGCCGTCGTGCCGGGCGCGGTGGGCGGCTGGCTCACCCTGCTGCGCGACCATGGCACGATGAAACTCTCCGATATCCTGGAACCGGCGATCGGCTATGCGAGCGGCGGCTATCCGGTGGTGCCGGTGCTGTCCGCCTATATCGCCAACGTGGCGGAGTTGTTCCGCGAGGCCTGGCCGACCAGTGCGGCGGTCTATCTTGCAAGCGGCGGCCCGCCCGCGACCGGCAGCCGGTTCCGCAACGAGGCGCTCGGCGACTTCTACCGCCGCCTCGCGCGCGAAGCCGAAGCGGCCGGCGGCACCCGCGAAGCGCAGTATGAGGCGGCGCATGACGCCTTCTACAAGGGCTTCGTCGCCGAGACGATCGACCGCTTCTGCCGCGAAACCGAATGGCTCGATTCGACCGGCGAAAAACATGGCGGGCTGCTGACCGCAGACGACATGGCGGCCTGGCGCCCGCACTACGAAGACCCGCTGACGCTCGACTACAACGGCCTGACGATCTGCAAGACGGGGCCGTGGGGCCAGGGACCGGCGGCGCTGCAGACCTTGGCGCTCTTGGAGGGCTTCGATCTCGCAGGCATGGACCCGGTGGGTCCCGACTTCGTGCATACGATGCTCGAATGCCTGAAGCTCGCCTATGCCGACCGCGAGGCCTGGTACGGCGATCCCGACTTCATCGACGTGCCCATCGAGGCGCTGCTCTCGGAGGCCTATGCCGACGAGCGGCGTAGGCTGATCGGCAACGACGCCTCGCTCGACTTGCGGCCCGGCGCGCCGGAGGGGCGTTCGCCCCGTTTGCCCGAGACCGTCGACTGGGCCCCGCCGGACGGCGCGGCCGCGGCCGGTGTCGGCGAGCCGGGTCTGGCGGTCGCCGGCCCAGCAGCAGCAGGTGAAGTCCGCTCCGACACGGTCCACATCGACGTCATCGACAAGGATGGCAACGCGGTGTCAGCCATGCCATCGGGCGGCTGGATGCAGAGCTCGCCGATCATCCCGGAGCTCGGCTTTCCGCTCGGCTCGCGCGCGCAGATGTTCTGGCTCGAGGAAGGCCTGCCCGCGAGCCTCGCTCCCGGCAAGCGCCCGCGCACGACGCTCACCCCCGGCCTCGCGCTCAGGGACGGCGCGCCCGCCATGGCGTTCGGCTCACCCGGCGGCGACGGCCAGGACCAGTGGGCGCTCACCTTCCTGCTGCGCCACCTGCATCACGGCATGAACCTGCAAGCATCGATCGACGCGCCGCAGTTCCTCTCCTTCCACTGGCCGAACTCGTTCTATCCGCGCACCGCGCGGCCGGGCTTGGTGCAGATGGAAGCACGCTTTCCGGCGGACACGATCGCCGAGCTCGAGCGCCGCGGACACGAGATCGAGATCACCGACGACTGGTCGCTCTCGCGCCTCGCCGCCGTCGCGCGCGAGCCGGACGGCATGCTGAAAGCCGCCGCCAATCCCCGCTTCATGCAGGGCTACGCGGCCGGGCGCTAGACGCGATGCACGCCCGCGTCTGGCGGCTCGCCGGGCCGATCATCCTTTCGAACCTGTCGGTGCCGCTCCTGGGCGCGGTCGACACCGCCGTGATGGGCCACCTGCCCGATTCCGCCTATATCGGCGGCGTGGCGATCGGCGGGCTGGTCTTTTCCTACATCTATTGGGGCTTCGGCTTCCTGCGCAGGGGGACGACGGGCTTCGTGGCGCAGGCCGAGGGCGCCAAGGACGCTGACGAGATCCGGGCCGTGCTCGCGCGCGGGCTCTTGCTCGCAGGCGGCTTCGGCGGGCTGGTGATCGCGCTGCAGCTCCCCATCGCGCTCGCCGCCTTTGCCATCATCGAGGCGAGCGCCAAGGTCGAGGGCCTGGCCGAGACCTACCTCTTCATCCGCATCTGGGGGGCGCCGGCAGCGCTCGCCAACTACGTCGCCATCGGCTGGCTGATCGGCATGCAGCGCACCGGCGCCACCTTCGTGCTGACGCTTTTCCTAAACGGCACGAATATCGTGCTGTCGCTGCTCTTCGTCATCGGCTT
The DNA here is from genome assembly GCA_037387885.1 of Alphaproteobacteria bacterium. Lineage (GTDB taxonomy): Bacteria > Pseudomonadota > Alphaproteobacteria > JAPULJ01 > JAPULJ01 > DATKZM01. The sequence continues at coordinate 30,188 of JARRKQ010000059.1, forward strand.
CGGCTGGGGCATCGCGGGCGTCGCCGCCGCCACTTTGATCGCCGAATGGAGCGCAGCGCTCCTGGCGCTTGCGCTGATCGGCGCCCGCCTGAAGCATGTCGGCGGGGATTGGCGCTGGGCGCTCATTCGCGCGCGCGAGCGGCTCATCCGTATGGTGCGGGTCAATTTCGACATCTTCATCCGCACGCTCTGCCTGCTCACCGCCTTCGCCTGGTTCACCGCGCAGGGCGCGAAGTTCGGCGATACGGTGCTGGCGGCGAACGCCGTGCTGCTGATCTTCCAGACCTTCATCGGCCACGGGCTCGACGGTTTCGCCCATGCGGCCGAAGCCCTCGTCGGCAGCGCCATCGGCGCCCGCGACCGGGCGGCGGTACGGGAAGCGGTCCGAGTCTCCACGATCTGGGCCGGGATCGTCGCAGCACTCTTCGCGCTCGTCTATCTCGCCGGCGGCACGCTGATCGTGGCGATCCTCACCAATATCGAGACGGTGCGCGCGACCGCGCATGTCTATCTCGTCTACGTGATCGTCTCGCCGCTTTTATCGGTGTGGAGCTATCAGCTCGACGGCATCTTCATCGGTGCCACGCGGACGGCGGAGATGCGGAATGCGATGATGATCTCGCTCGCCGCTTTCATCGCCGCCGAGCGGATCCTGACGCCGATCTATGCCAATCACGGGCTCTGGATCGCGCTGCTGATCTTCATGGTGGTGCGCGCCATCACGCTCGGCATGTGGTATCCGCGCATCGAGCGCGCGGCGGAGCCGGAGCCCGCCTAACGGAAAGCCTATCTTTTCCGTTCCAGCCCGCTCCCCCGCCCGGCCGTCCAACGACAGTATTCTCGGGGC
>JARRKQ010000060.1:0-19809 GCA_037387885.1 Alphaproteobacteria bacterium
GGTGGTCCCATGGACCTCGAGGCGGCCGTCTTCCAACCCGGGCGCAAAGCTCTCATCGCCGCGCCAGATGCGGATCATGTCGGGCAGGGTGGCGGTGTTGTAGAGATCGATATCGGGGCCCGGTGGATCGACGCAGAGCTCGACGCGGCTGTTCTCGTTCAGGAACCACCAGACGCGCTTGGCCTTGGGCTGGTCGGTGAGCTCGAGACGCACCACCGTGCGGCGTTCGCCGAAGGCCGTCGGATCGACCGAATTCTCCATCGCCCAGATGAAGAGGCTCAAGTCGATCTCGTGCTCTTCGAGCTCGCGGCGCGCCCAGCGCTGGCCCCAGGTGCCGAGCGCCATGACGAGCGGGACGAATTCCTCGCCTGCCGGGGTCAGGTGATAGACCCAATGGCCGCCGGTCTCGCCGCGCTTGCGGGCAATGATGCCCTCGGCTTCGAGCGTCTTGAGGCGGCTCGACAACAGGGTCGGCGACATCAGCGGCACACCGCGCTGGAGCGCCGAAAACCGCCGCGGCGCGCCGGCGAGATCACGGATGATCAACGCCGTCCAGCGCTCGCAGAACAATTCGGCCGCCTTGGCGACCGGGCAGAACTGGCCGTAACTCTTCATTTCGGGCTCTTCATCTCGGGCTCTTCATCTGGGGTGCGTCTCTCCGCCGCTGCTGGTTCGTATCCGCGCGGACGCTAACATCGTCGGTCCGTGATAAATACTCCAATTTGTGGAGTAAACCACCGCGCCAGCGAACCGTGCGCAATCGGCGCTCGCGGGGTTTGGTTAAGGCGTTATGCTGGTCGCGGGATCGATGGCGATACATACATCCATGACCGAGAACGACCGACAGCGCGCTTATGCGATGGGCCTCGCGCTGACCGGCTTCAGCGCGCTCGCTCATGCGATGATGGGCGCGTCTTCTATCTCTTCGACCGTCCGGTACTGGCGCTCTACAACGTCTTCTCCACGATGCTGTTCGTGGTTCTCTCCGTCCTGCTCTCCCGCTGGAAGCTCGTCACTCTCGCCTGGTGCACGAGCAGTTCGAATTCGCCGTTCATGGCGCGCTGGCGACGATCATCCTGGGCGTCGGCACGGGCTTTGCGATCATTCCGCTGTTCGCCATCGGCGTTGCCGCGCCGGTGCGGTTCGCGGCGCTGCCGGTGCGCGCGGCGGCCTGTGCCGTCGCGACGCTGATCACGGTGGGGACGGGCGCGTATGTGATACGCGTGGGGCCGACGAACCCGCTCTGGGCCGAGTTCACCCGATGGCTGCTCTTTACCAACGGCGTCTGGGTCAGCATCGGCGTCGGCATTGTCATGTGGTTCTTCATGCGCGAGATGGGGCGGGCCGAGGACGCGCTGGAGCGCGAATATGCGCGCTCGGAAAGCCTGCTCCACAACATCATGCCGGTCGAGGTCGCCGAGCGCCTGAATAAGGGCGAGGGCGTGATCGCCGACGACCATGCCCAAGTGACGGTACTGTTCGCTGATATCGTCGGCTTCACCGAGCGCTCGTCGACCATGCCGCCCGACCGGCTAGTGGCACTGTTGAACCGCGTCTTCACGCGCTTCGACGCGTTGGTCGAGCGCCACGGGGTGGAAAAGATCAAGACGATCGGCGATGCCTACAGGGCCGTCGCCGGCATGCCGCGCGAGCGGCCCGACCATGCGGCAGCGATCGCGCGCCTGGCGATCGACATGAACGCCGCCTGCGCCGAGCTTAGCGGTGGGGTCGACGGGCCCATTCAGATCCGCGCCGGCATCCATTCCGGGCCGGTGGTCGCCGGCATCATTGGGGCGAGCAAGTTCGCCTATGATCTCTGGGGCGACGTGGTGAATACGGCCTCGCGCATGGAATCGACCGGTCTGCCGGGGCGGGTGCAGGTCAGCGAGGCCACGCGGGCGCTGCTGGACGATACTTTCGCGCTGTCGCCCAGAGGCAGCGTCGAGATCAAGGGCAAGGGCGCCATGGAAACGTGGTTTCTCGACGGTGCGCGAGACGGGACCGCACCCAAAGGTTAACCCGGTACTTGCGCGAAGACTCCACTTTCTGAACTGGTTTGGCGGCCTTGGCCGGCGCACGCTCGCGGGCACGTCGCAAGTCCCATTCAGCAAGACGGAGCTACACCCAATGCAAACGCATACCGACCAAGCGAGCCCGACGACCAGCAACGATACCGTGCCGTCCGCCGTGCTGCCGCACCACGATATTGCTGCGGCGCTGTGGAGCCGGGGCGGGGCCGGCTACGACAATGTCAGCTACGCAATTTCCGACGCGCTCGCCCACGCGGCCCAGCGTCTCGACGCGAAGGCCGGCGAACGCATACTCGATGTCGCGACAGGAACCGGCTGGACGGCCCGCAACGTTGCCCGCACCGGCGCTCAGGTCACCGGGGTCGATATTGCCGACGGGCTGCTCGAGGCGGCGCGCGCGCTGTCGGCGCATATCGAGCCGCTGATCGCCTTCATTCAGGGCGATGCCGAAGCGCTGCCCTTCGCGGACGGCGAATTCGACGGCGTGATCTCCACGTTCGGCGTGATGTTCGCGGCGAACCAAGAGCAGGCCGCGGCCGAGCTTGCGCGGGTCTGCAAGCCGGGCGGCCGGCTGGTCGTTGCCGCCTGGGTGCCCGGCGGCGCGGTCGACGCGTTCTTCGGCGTCATCGCAAAGCACAGCGACGCGCCGCCGCCGCTCGCTTCGCCGATGAACTGGGGCGACCGCAAGGAAGCGGCGCGGTTGCTGGGCGACGCCTTCGCGCTCGAATTCGAGGATGGCCAGAACATCGCCTATCACGATAGCCCCGATGCGATCTGGGATTGGTACGGCGAGGGCTTCGGTCCGATCCGCCACGTGATGGACAGCCTCGACGACGCGGGCAGGGCCGCGCTCAAAGCCGATGTCGATGCTTATCACGCGCACTACATGGAGCCGATGGGGCTCACCGTGCCGCGCGACTACCTCATCATTCGAGGCACCCGGCGGGAGCTGTAAGTGGACCTGGATTGGAGGCGGATCTTGCCGAAGTCCCCAATGTCGAGATTCGCCTCCATTCGATTTGATCACCTGACACCGTATACATGACGCGACAATTATTCACTTGATGCACAGTCGTTCGGGTGGCTCTGAGGAGCGCCGACCCTGCATTGCTGTATGAGCTCAATCAAGCAAGTCATTGTCATCACAATAATATTGAGGCCACTTGCTTAAGGTGCCTATGGACGTCGTGTCTGGCCTGTACAATTGTGAAATCGCCGGTCAGCCGCCATTCCACATATCCAAACCGGCTCATCGGCGCCAGGTCGGCCGGTGGCCCGCGCTGCCAAGGCGTGTCGAATCTCCTCTTCCGCCTCTTCGCCCCGCCGGGCGAATCCGATAAAAGAGCGCGACGGGTCGGCAGGCCCGGCGTATTTGAGGGAGGCGAGGCAGGCAATGGCCGGAACATCGATTTACGACGTCGGGCTGGACAAGGTGCCAGCGAATTTTCAGCCGTTGACGCCGTTGACATTGATCGAGCGCGCGGCGGGAATTTTTCCGGACCGGGTGGCGGTGATCCATGGGGAGCGGCGCTATAGCTGGCTGGAAACCTATACCCGCTCCCGGCAGCTCGGCTCGGCGTTGTCCAAGCGGGGCATCGGCGTCGGCGACACGGTGGCGATCATGGCGCCCAACATTCCGGAATTCTACGAAGGGACGTTCGGTGTGCCGATGTGCGGGGCCGTCCTCAACTCGCTCAACATCCGCCTCGACGCCGAGACCATCGCCTTCATCCTCAATCACGGCGAGGCCAAGGCGATCCTCACCGACCGCGAATTCTCGCCCGTCATCAAGGAGGCGCTGGCGATCAGCGGCCGCGACATGATCGTGATCGATATCGACGACGACCTCGCCCAGGGCGGCGAGCTGATCGGCGAGACGGACTACGAGGCCTTCATCGCCACCGGCGATCCCGATTACGCCTGGCGCATGCCCGACGATGAGTGGAACGCGGTAGCGCTCAACTACACCAGCGGCACCACCGGCAACCCCAAGGGCGTGGTGTATTCGCATCGCGGCGCGTATTTGAATTCGCTCGGCAATCTGCTCGTCTGGTCGATGCCCCAGCACCCGGTCTATCTCTGGACCTTGCCGATGTTCCACTGCAACGGCTGGTGCTTCGTCTGGGGGCTCGCGGCGGTGGCGGGCACATCCATTTGCCTGCGCCGGGTCGAGGCGAAACCGATCTACGAGGCCTTCCGCGACCATGGCGTCACGCATTTCTGCGGCGCGCCGATCGTGCTCGGCCTGTTGGTCAACGCCAAGGACGAGGACCGCACCGAATGGGAGCAGCAGATCAAGTGCTTCACCGCAGCCTCGGCGCCGCCCGCCCTGGAGCCGGTGCCCGCCGACGGCGAGACTATCGGCGAGGTGATGATGCGCGGCAACATCGTCATGAAGGGGTATCTGAAGAACCCGCAGGCGACCGAGGAAGCGCTCGCCGGCGGCTGGTTCCATTCGGGCGATCTGGGCGTCATGCATCCCGACGGCTATATCGAGCTCAAGGACCGCTCCAAGGACATCATCATCTCCGGCGGTGAGAACATTTCCACCATCGAGGTCGAGGGCGTGCTCTACCGCCATCCGGCGGTGCTCGATGCCGCTGTGGTCGCGCGGCCCGACGAGAAATGGGGCGAGACGCCCTGCGCTTTCATCGAGCTCAAGGACGGCGCGCAGGCAAGCGAGGAGGAGATCATCGCCTTCTGCCGCGAGAATCTGGCCAGCTTCAAATCGCCGAAGACGGTGGTCTTTACCGCCTTGCCGAAGACCTCGACCGGCAAGATCCAGAAATTCAAGCTGCGCGAGGAGGCCAAGGCGCTTTGATTACGACGGACTGTGACTTTGCCGGTATGCGGCCGAGACTTGCTGCCAACCTAAGTTGACCGACCGCGGAGACCGAAATGCCCGATCCGATCATCTTCTATGCCGAGTTCGTCTCGCCGAACACCTATCTCGCGATCAGGGATCTGAGCCGCGTGGCGGAAAAGCACGGCCGCGAGATCGAGTGGCGCGCGTTTTCGCTCATGCAGGTCTGGGATGCGATCGACTACCACCCGCTCGGTAAGCCGCGGGAGAAGGCGCGCTATATCCTGCGCGACTTCCAGCGCTGCGCGGTGATCGAGGGCCAGGAATTGACTATGCCCGAGACATTCCCCCTCGATGCCGAGGGCGCGCGGCTCGGCTTCTGGCGCTTGGCGGCGCAGGACCGGCCGCTCGCCAACGCCTTTGCGACCGAGGTCTTCAACGCCTATTGGGGCCGCGGCGAGACGATCACCGAGCCGGGCGTACTGAAGGCCTGCGCGGAGGCGGTCGGCGCCAACCCGGCCGAGATCACCGCCGCGGCCGACGATCCGCAAGCGCGCGCAGCCATGGTCGAGGCGGGCGAGCAGGCGATCGCCGACGGCGTCTTCGGCAGCCCGTATATGATCGTCGCCGGCGAGCCCTTCTGGGGCCACGACCGGGTCGAGCATCTCGACTGGTGGCTGGAGCACGGTGTCTGAGCGGCTGACCGCTGCGGCGCGAAGGCACGACCCCATCCATGTCCCGCAGCACGCTTCCAGATTTTCTGACCGACCTGGTCGCTCGCGGGGGCGATGCCCCGGCGCTCTACTACGGCGACGACGTCCTCAGCTTCGCCGCGCTCGACGAGCGCGCGCGCCGCGTGGCGCAAGGCTTGGCTGACGTCGGCGTTGGGTTCGGCGACCGGGTGGCGCTGTGGCTGCCGAACGCCCCGGCCTGGCTCACGCTTTTCTTCGCCTGCGCGCGGCTCGGCGCCATCGTGGTCGCGGTCAACACGCGCTTTCGCGCGCACGAGGTGGCCGACATCGTCGGGCGCTCGGGCGCCAAGCTTCTGGTGATGTGGCCTGGCTTCAAGGGCATCGACTTCCCGGGGATCCTGGCCGGGGTCGATCCGCAGGCGCTGGCCGCACTTCAGACGGTCATCGTTTACGAAGAGGGCGAGACCTGGGCGCAGGGCGAGATCGCCGGCCGCCCCGTGCGGGCCTATGCCGAGCTGGAGGCGGCCGAGCCCTACGGCCCGGACCACGCCGAGCCCGATGCCGGCTGCATCGTCTTCACCACCTCGGGCACCACGAGCAAGCCCAAATTCGTGCTCCATCCGCAACGAAGCCATGTCGACCACGCCCGCGCCGTGGCGCCGGCGCTGGGCATGGACGCCGACGACGCGGTGAGCCTGCTGTCGCTGCCGCTCGCCGGAACCTTCGGCATGGCCTCGGCCATGGCGGCGCTCGCGGCCGGCCGGCCGGCGGTGCTGATGCCGACCTTCGAGGCGGGCGAGGCGGTGCGGCGCATCCGCACGTATGGCGTCACGCATATGAACGGCTCTGACGAAATGTACCTGCGCATGCTCGACGAAGGGAAAGACGACACGTCGTTCGCGAGCTTACGCGCCTGTGGCTTCGCGGCCTTCACGGGTGATCCGGCGGACGTCGTCAGGCGCTGCGACGCACGCGGCATTCCCCTGATCGGTGCCTACGGGATGAGCGAGGTCCAGGCGCTCTTCGCCATGCGTGATCCGGCTGCGCCGGCCGACGTGCGGATGCGGGGCGGCGGCACGCCGGTCTCGCCGCAGACGTCCGTCCGTGTACGCGATCCCGAATCAGGACAGCTTCTGCCGCCGGGCGAGCAGGGCGAGCTCGAGCTGAAGGGGCCGAGCATGATGCTCGAATATCTGGGCAACCCCGAGGCCACCGCGAACACCCTGACCGAAGACGGCTTCATCCGTACCGGCGACCTCGGCACCATGGACGGTGACGACGTCGGCAGGAATGCCTTCACCTATCTCTCGCGCATGGGCGACACGCTGCGCCTCGGCGGCTACCTCGTGGCGCCGGAAGAGATCGCCAACTTTCTCGAGGGCCATGTAAGCGTCGCCGGCGCCCAGGTTGTGGGGGTCGACGGCGTACCGGGCCGTCGCGGCACCCAGGCGGTCGCCTTCGTCATCCCCGCGGCGTCTTCGGCGTCTGGGGCGTCTGGGGCGTTTTCGGAATCCGAGCTGCAGGCGCATTGCGCCGCGGGTCTCGCGAAATTCAAGGTGCCCGCCCGCATCTTCGCGGTCGAGGCCTTTCCCGTGACCGAGAGCGCCAACGGGGTCAAGGTCCAGCGCGGCAAGCTGCGCGAGCTCGCGCAATCGATGATCGCAGGGAAGTAGGGAGAAATTGGGAAAGGGTGTCAAAAACCACCGCTCGCCCGCACGGAAATCGTGCGGCGAAAAAGTTTCGGTATCGGCCCGCATATGGCGGGCGGTCTTCAATACGGGCGCTGGGGCCCGATCAGTCAGCGAGCTGGGCGATCTCGTCTTTAATGCGTAGCTTCTGCTTCTTCAAATTTCCGATAAGCGCGTCGTCCGGCATGGGACGGCCGAGTTCTTCTTCGATCTTGGACTCAAGATCGGCGTGCTCTGCCTTGAGTGCGTCTATGCGCTCGTCATTGGGCAACGCCACCTCCCTCAATATCGTGACATCATCGTGACATCCTCAACCCCGGGACGGGTCCAGTCTAATCACGATCCGACGGGCTGCCAACCGCGGCGGCGACGATTGTCTGAAGTGCTGCGCGGTCCTCGTCATCGAGGCTGATATGCTGCTGCGTGAAGTAGGCCTCGGCGTTGGCGCGGGCGTCTTCGGCAGGGTCCCCGGGGGCCGCGTCCGGCAGAGCCTCGGTCGCGGCGGCCAGCATCAGCTGCTCGATATGCTCGGCGTCGATCTCGGTTTTCTGGACCTGTTTTCGAATAGAAAGCGCGAGATCGCGGTCCTCGCCGGCGACCGGCTCCTTGAGACGCGTGCGCACGGCCCGCAGGCCGCGGACGATCTCGCCATGCCAGGTGGAGGCCGCTTCGACGATCTGGGCGATGTCCTCTGCCCCAACCGCACCGCGCCCGGAAGCGCCGAGCCAGCAACACACGAGCAGAACATTCACGTCGATGCCGTGCGCCTCCTGCAGCTCAAGGCAGGCCGGCGCCACGCCCTCGCTGCCATAGACGCGAAGCGAGAAATCCCAGAAGGGATGGTCGGGGAAACCGGTCATAACGGCCGCGCCACCTCCGCCCGCGCTAAGGTTTCTCCGGCCCGTCGCCGAAGGAGATATCGAGCCCGCGCGCGGTTGCGACCAGCGAGCCGTCGTGCTCCACGCGCCGGGTCTGCGCGACCGCGTCGGCGAGCGGCACGTCGATCACCGAGCGGTTCTGCCAGGCGACCATGCGGTCGAAGCGGCCTTGCGCGATGAGGTCGACCGCGTGCGTTCCGAAGGCGCTGGCGATCATGCGGTCGCGGGGACTGGGCGCCGCGCCGCGCTGCAGGTGGCCGAGCACGGTGACCCGCGTCCGCGCGCCGGTTTCCTCCGACAAACGGTGCGCCAGATGCTGGCCGATGCCGCCGAACGTATCCTGACCGCCGGGCTGGCGCGTGGTGACAAGATTGCCGTTCTCGTCGGGCACGCCCTCGGCGACGACCACGAGCGCGGAGGTGCGCCCGGCTTTGCGCAGGCGTTCGAGCTTTCGTGCGACACCGGCGATCTTGTAGGGGATCTCAGGGATCAGGATCACATCGGCGCCGCCGGCGATGCCGCTGGCCAGCGCGATGTGCCCGGCATCGCGCCCCATCACCTCCAGGATCATCACCCGGTGGTGGCTGGCGGCCGTGGGTTGCAGGGCGTCGAGCGCCTCGGTCGCGACCCGCATCGCCGTGTCGAAGCCGACCGAGACCTCGGTCATCGCCACGTCGTTGTCGATCGTCTTCGGCACGCCGACCATGTCGAGCTCGCAGGCCATGGCGAGGCGCCGCAGGATGCGCAGGCTGCCGTCGCCGCCGATTGCGATCAGCGCGTCGAGACCGAGCGTGCGCACGCCCTCGATCATCTCCGCGGTGCGGTCTTGTGTGGTCCCGTCGGGCATCGGATAGGCGAAGGGATCGCCGCGCGTCGTCGTGCCCAGCATGGTCCCGGCGGAGCGCAGGCTGTGGGGCTCGAGCGCTTCGGGCAGTAGCTCGCGCGCGGCAACCGGCCGCTCGACCAACCCCTCGGTGCTGTTCTCGATGCCGATCAGCTTGAAGCCGTGCCCGCGCACGGCGCGATAGGCGGCGGCGCGGATCACCGCGTTCAGCCCGGGACAGTCGCCGCCGCTCGTCAGAATACCGATGGTTCCGGCCACGTCGTTTCGGCCCTTCCCGCATGCGCGCGCTTATGCGCGGCTTCGCTGCAGTGCACACTTTCGGCGAAACGGCGCGGGGGTTCAACGCTTAGCCGCGCAAAACCGATCCGGATGTGAGCTGCGATTGAGAACGAAGCACGAAATCGGATAAGATTGCCCGCGTGCGGGGACAAGCATCATGCAATTGAGCGAAGACGAGAAGACAGCGCTCAAGGTCAAGCTCATCGAACTTCGCGACCGCCACCGCGAGCTCGACGAGCAGATCAGAAAGCTGACCGAAGACGGGCCCTTCGATCAGATCGAGGTGCAGCGCCTGAAAAAAGAGAAGCTGCAGCTGAAGGACGAGATCACCGAGATCGAGAGCCAGCTTCTGCCGGACATCATCGCGTAAGGGCTTGCGCTAGCGCGCGCCGCCCGAAGCGCTTCGCCGCGATGCGCCCTTGTTGGCGTACATGGCGCGGTCGGCCGCCTGGATCGCGTCATCGATGTCCTGACCGCGCTGGATCGGATGCACGCCGTAGGCGACGCTGAGCGGCAGGGTCTGGTCTTTCCAGGGAACGCCCTCCGACGAAATCCGCTCCGCCAGCGCCTCGGCCTTTTCGCGCGCGGTCGTCTCGTCGGCCTGGGCGAGCAGGACGCCGAACTCGTCGCCGCCGAGCCGGCCGACCACATCCGATTCGCGGGTGCTTTCGTTCAGAATACCGGCGACATAAATGAGCGCGGCATCACCCGCCGCATGGCCGTGGCTGTCGTTGATCGCCTTCATGCCGTTCAGGTCGAAATAGATCAGCGTGTGCGGCGTGCCATAGCGCTCGGCATAGGACATCATCCGGCTCAGCTCGCGCACGAAGGCGCGCCGGTTGATCACCGGCAGCAGCGCATCGGTGTCGGCCAGCTCTTCCAGATCGCTGATGCGCCGCTTGGTGAGGCGGAGCTCGTCGCGCAGCCGCGCAACCTCTTCCATCAGCATGGTGATCGCGGCGCGTACATGGGGCGTGAGCTCGGCCTCGGGAATTCCCATGACGGAGGCGGTGTCGGCGGTCGCTGCGGTCTTGCGCGTTTTTGGCGTCCCGGCCTTGCCGGTGCGGGCGCGCGTGGGCGTCAGGGCGGCAACCGGTGATGGGTCGGTAATCTTCATACGGACGGCCTCGTCGGTCGCGATTGCGGTCATTATCGGCCCGACGCGACCAATCCGGGCCCCCCGCTGGGCAGTCTCCGCAGCCACAGTTAATTATCTGTTAAGCATAGCATACCGTTACAAGCTTGAATTCATTGGCAATCGCCGGTTGGCCGTCGCCTGATATCACAGCATCCGGCTTGTCGACTTCGGCGGCGTCCCTATAATCGCGCCCCTTCCCCAGGCAACCTAAGACGACCGATCCAGCATCAGCAGCAAGAGAGCATTCCAATGAGTGATACCGCGCCGCCCGTCGGCATCGTGATGGGAAGCCAATCCGACTGGCCGACAATGAAAAAAGCCGCCGATGTGCTCGACGAGCTGGGGATCGGCCACGAGGCGATCGTCGCCTCGGCCCATCGCACGCCTGAACGTGTGGCCGGCTGGGTCGGCCCGGCGCGCGAGCGTGGCATGAAGGTGATCATCGCCGGCGCCGGCGGGGCTGCGCATCTTCCGGGCGTGGTCGCGGCGCACACGACGCTGCCGGTGCTCGGCGTGCCGATCGAATCGAAGTCGCTGAAGGGGCTCGACTCGCTGCTCTCCATCGTGCAGATGCCCGGCGGTATTCCCGTCGGCACGCTCGGCATCGGCGATGCCGGGGCGAAGAATGCGGGGTTGCTGGCCGCCGCAATCCTCTCCGTGGAGGATGCGGCGGTGAAGGCCGCGCTCGACGAGTTCCGCACCCGCCAGGCCGCCAAGGTGCCCGAAAAGCCCGAATAGATCCGGCCTCGCACGGGTAACAGCGGCTTGACCTTCCAGCGGCTGGAGGCCCTAGGGTCGCCGCCGATCGAAGCAACGAGGGCTCTCCCGAATGACGTCCATATCGTCCGCACGCCGCGGCCAGGCAGCCGCGGCCACGGTATTCGTCGCGCTTGGCGTTCTGGCACTGTCCGGCCGCCCGGCGGTGCCGCACAGCGGCGCCGCCGGTCCCGTCAAGCACCGCATGGAGATCATGAAGTCCATGGGTACGGCGACAAAGACGATCCAGGCCATGCTGACCGGCAAGCGCGCCTATAACAAAACTCATCTGGCGCGGTTGGCAAACGAGATCGCCGCGCATGTGCCGAAGCTGCCCAAGCTTTTCCCCAAAGGATCGAACGCGCATCCAAGCGAAGCGTTGCCGGAGATCTGGAGCGACTGGGACGGCTTCAAGGCATCGTTGAAGGCGCTGCACATCGAGGCGCGCAAACTCGCCGAGATCGCGCCGACCGGCGGGCGCGCCGATGTGGCGCGGCAATTCCGGCGGGTCGGTCAAAGCTGTTCCGGCTGTCATCGCGACTTCCGCAAACGCAAGCGTTAGCCGCCGGCCCCTTCCGCCGACCGGCCTCCGGTGCTAGCAGGTATCGGCGTAAAGCCGGAGGAGGGGGCGGTCCGTGGCAATAGACATCGAGCCTTTGTTCGACGAGGCGACGATCGCCGCGCGCGTCGACGCGCTGGCCGGGGAGATCGACCAGGCGATCGCGGGCGACTTCGTCGTCGTCGGCTTGCTCAAGGGCAGCTTCATCTTCGTCGCCGACCTGGTGCGCGCGCTCTACCGCAAGGGCCGGGAGCCGCGCATCGAGTTCATGCGGCTCTCGTCCTACGGCATGGGCACGCAGAGCGCGGGCGAAGTGCACCTGCTCGGCGACATTCCGACCGATATCGCCAAGGGTCAGATCCTGCTGGTTGACGACATCGTCGATACCGGCCGCTCGATCGCCTACGCGATGGCGCTGATGAAGCAGCGCGAGGTGGCGGGTTTATGGACCTGCGCACTGCTCGATAAGCCGAGCCGGCGCGAGGTCGAGGTGACGGCCGATTTCGTCGGCTTCTCGATCGAGGATCTCTTCATCGCCGGCTACGGCATCGACTACGCCGAGAAGTACCGATATCTCCCCTATATCGGCGTCGCGGCGGAATAGCGCTCAGGCGCCGGGCTCGCGGCGCAGCACGAACCAGTAGTTCTGTACCGAAAAGACGCGGGTGCCGTCTTGCGTCTTCATCTCGTGGCGGCCGGTGACGATGCCGCGGTCGGGCCGCGACTTGGAGAAGCGCCGCTCGACGATCTCTGTGCGCGCGGAGAGGACGTCGCCCGGCCGTACGGGGGCCGGCCAACGCAGCTCGTCCCAGCCGGGCGAGCCGAGCGAGGCGACGTTCGGAAAAGCGTCGATCAAGAGACGCATGAAGACCGAGCTCGTCTGCAGCCCGCTCGCAATCAGCCCGCCATAGGGCGTCGCCTTGGCCGCGTCGGGATTGGTGTGGAACTCTTGGGGGTCGTAGCGCTTGGCGAAGGCGATGATGTCGTCCTCCTCCATGGGATAGGCGCCGTACTCGAAAACATCGCCGGGCACGAAATCCTCGACCCAGCGAATGGCAAATGGCGCATCGCGATGCACGACCGTATCCGATCCCGGCAAATCCGGTCCTCCCCCTGTCTGTCCTGAACTGAATGTGGTTTAGCGCCGTCCCGAGAAGGGGCCGGGATAGGGCCCGCCGGGTCGCCCGAACGGGCTGCGGAACTCGCTCATCGCCTTCATCGCCCGCGCGAACGTCCCGCCGACGCGCATGACCTCTTGCAGCCGCCGGTCGAGGAAGGCCCAGGTGTCGGCGTGGCCCTCGGACTTGTCGTTGAGCCAGAAGAGCACGGTCGCCGAATAGACGCCGGCCAGCAGGCCGCGCTTGGTGTACCAGTTGAAATCGGTCGAGCGGTCGCCCGCCGCGTGCCAGGCCGCATCGACCGTGTGATGCAGCATGCGAAGCGCCAGCGGCGCGTTGAGCGGAAAGGCCAGAACCGTGAGCGCGCGCCGCACCGCTTCCTTGTGCGGGGCGACGTCTTCGAGGCGGGCGCGGATGGCAGCGGCGATCTTCTCGTGCGTACGCAGGCCGCTGGTGTCCATGTTTTCGACGGCCTCGACCATGCGCCGGTCGGCGCGGCGGTTGAAGGTCTCGATCGCCGAGATCGCGCCGCCGGGAAAGGCGCGCACGACATCGTTCGCGGTTAGCCCGGCGTCGGCGGCGCCCGCGCGCAGCGCGGCTTCGGTCCAGCCATCGAAGGCGACATGGGGCAGGGTGGCGAGCAGTAAGGTCTCGCGCAGCGCGTCGAGCGTCGGTTTGTCGGTGCCTGACGTGCTGCCGCTCATGCGCCGACCTTCTCCGCCTTGACCTCTTCGGGGACCGTCTCGGGCACGTCCTCGAGGTCGAGTTCCGGCACCGCTTGGTTGTTCCGCGCCTCGGCGGCGAGGGCCGACTCGGCCGCTGCCAGCCGCCGCATCTCCGCCTCGAAGCCGAAGCGGGTGAGGTCGTCCATGCGCATCGGATAGAGGATGCCGTCGAGGTGGTCGCATTCGTGCTGGACCACGCGGGCGTGGAAGCCCGAGGCCTCGCACGAGACCGGCTTGCCCTCCAGATCGAGCCCCGAATAGCGGATGCGCGCGTGGCGCGGCACCTCGCCCATCATGCCGGGCACCGAGAGGCAGCCCTCCCAGCCGCGCTCGATCTCGTCGCCGATCGGCTCGATCACAGGGTTGATCAGCGCGGTGAGCCCCATCGGCTGGTCGTCCGCATGGTCGGAGACGCGCTCGACCGGCACCCGGAACAGCACCACGCGCTTGGAGACATGCACCTGGGGTGCTGCCAGGCCGGCGCCGTCGATATCGGCCAGCGTCTCCAGCATGTCGATGACGAGCGCGCGGACCTCCGGCGCGGTCGGATCGTCGACCTCGTCGGCGCGGCGGCTCAGGATCGGGTGCCCCATGCGGGCGATTTTGAGTATGGCCATGAGATCAAATATGGCGGTGGCGGGCGGTGGGGTAAAGGGACGGACGCCTGGGCGAGGGCTTCCCTCCGATCGTCATTCCCGCGAAAGCGGGAATCCATAGACGATCCAAGTCCGTCCCGGCCCAATCATGGACCCCCGCTTTCGCGGGGGTGACGACATGAGATGGTGGTTATGGTGAAGAAAATGCAAACACGACCGTCAAAACGGCCCTGCCGCTCACGCCGATTCCACCGCTTGACGGTTCACATCCCCCTCCCCATGTGCTACAAACTCTGTTCGGTCCCGTCGGCAGCCCCGGCGAGGGCCTTTCGTTTTGGCCGAAAACCTGAGTAATCGAGGAGGGCGGTCCCATCGTCCAGGTAGTTGTTCGCGACAATAACGTCGACCAGGCCTTGCGCGCGCTCAAGAAGAAGATGCAGCGCGAGGGCATTTTCCGCGAGATGAAGCTGCGCCGGTCCTACGAGAAACCCTCGGAGAAGAAGGCCCGCGAGAAGGCCGAGGCGATCCGCCGCGCCCGCAAGCTCGCCCGCAAGCGCATGGAGCGCGAGGGCTACTAGCCCACTTCGTGGGTCCTGACTTGTGGTTGAAGCGCGTCCTTCCGGGCGCGCTTTTGTTTTGTATGGCTGTATTGCGGTTGCGTTTTTCCGTAAGCGACCCGATGTCTTGAAATGAAGGGTACACGCATTGGGGGAAGAATGGTCGATATGATTCGTAATGTCCGCACCTTCGCGCTCACTTGCGGCCTTCTCTTGGGCTTTTTCCTGTTTCTGCTCCTGCTCCTGCTATGGCTGATTGGCAACGATGGATCGCCAACGGTATTGAGTGTCAACGGTAATGTGGTCTTCACCTACACGCTGTCACCGCTTGCATGCCTTATGGGCCTGTTCGGCGGTTTCATCGACGGCGTGATCGGAGGGGCTGCTTTCGTCTGGCTCCACAATCATGTGGTCGGTCGACCCAGCACCGCCAGGCGCTGATCGCGATCCACGATCATATCGGAGGACATGTCTGGTTGCGGCGGCATTGCCGTGCGCCGATATGAAAGATGGACGGCGGGCACGGGACGAGAAGGGGAAACCCATGAAACTCAACGTCCGCGCCTTTGCATTGACGTGCGGGCTCCTGTGGGGCCTCGGGCTCTTTGTCATCACCTGGTGGATCATCGCCACCGGCGGCGCCACCGCCGAGCAGACCTTTCTGGGCCGCGTCTATCTGGGCTATCGCCTCGACGCGCTCGGTAGCGTGATCGGCCTGGTCTGGGGCTTCTTCGACGGCCTGATCGGCGGGGCGATCTTCGCCTGGCTCTACAACCTGCTGGCCGGCCGGTTCGGCGCGACGCCGGCGTAAGGCGTTTAGTCCAGCGCCTTGACGATGTCCTCGCACATCTGTTTTGCGTCGGCGAAGAGCATCATCGTGTTGTCGCGGTAGAAGAGCTCGTTGTCGACGCCGGCATAGCCGGGCGAGAGCGAGCGCTTGACGAACAGCACCGTGCCCGCGTTCTCCACATCGAGGATCGGCATGCCGTAGATCGGGCTCTGCGGATCGGTCTTGGCGGCGGGGTTGGTGACGTCGTTGGCGCCGATCACGAAGGCGACCTCGGCCGAAGAGAAATCCCGGTTGATGTCCTCGAGCTCGAAGACCTCGTCATAGGGCACGTTGGCTTCGGCCAGCAGCACGTTCATGTGACCCGGCATGCGGCCGGCGACCGGATGGATCGCGTAGCGCACGGTGATGCCCTTGGCCTTCAGCAAGTCCGCCATTTCGCGCAGCGCATGCTGGGCCTGGGCGACGGCCATGCCGTAGCCCGGCACCACGATGACGGTCGAGGCGTTCTCCATGATGAAGGCGGCGTCCTCGGCGCTGCCGGCCTTGACCGGCTTGTCGCTGGCGCCCGCCGGCGCCGCCCCGCCTTCGGAGCCGAAGCCGCCGAGGATCACGTTGAAGATCGAGCGGTTCATCCCCTTGCACATGATGTAGGAGAGGATCGCGCCCGAGGAGCCGACCAGCGCGCCGGTGATGATCAGCAGGTTGTTTTGCAGCGTGAAGCCGATGCCGCAGGCCGCCCAGCCCGAATAGCTGTTCAGCATTGAGATCACGACCGGCATGTCGGCGCCGCCGATCGGCAGGATCAGCAGGAAGCCGAGGAGGAGCGCGATGCCGGTGATGACCCAGAACCACTGCGGCTCCGGCTCGATCACGAACCACACCGTGATCGCAACCATGGCGATGCCGAGCAGCGCGTTCAGCGGGTGCTGGCCGGGGAAGACGAGCGGCGAGCCGGTGATGAGGCCCTGCAGCTTACCGAATGCAATTACTGACCCCGTAAAGGTGATGGCGCCGATCGCCGCGCCGATCGACATCTCGATCAGGCTCGCCGGCTTGATCGCGCCGTCCGCCCCGACGAGCCCGTAGGCGTCGGGGTTGTGGAAGGCCGCCGCCGCCACGAACACCGCCGCCAGACCCACCAGGCTGTGGAAGGCCGCGACGAGCTGGGGCAGAGCGGTCATCTCGATCTTGAGCGCGATGAAGGTGCCGATGGCGCCGCCGATCAGGATCGCCGCCGCGATCCAGCCGTAGGACAAAACATCATCCTGGGCGACCGTGGTGGCGATCGCGATCACCATGCCGACGATGCCGTAGATGTTGCCGCCGCGCGAGGTCTCCGGCGAGGAGAGGCCGCGCAGCGCCATGATGAAGCAGATCGAGGCGACCAGGTAGAGAAGCGCGGTGATGTTCGGGGTCAGATGCATCGCTTGTGCGCCCGCCTACGCCTTCGGCTTCCGCTTGAACATCTGCAGCATCCGCTGGGTGACGATGAAGCCGCCGAAGATGTTGATCGAGGCGAGCAGGATCGCAACGAAGCCCATCACCTTGGAGAAGTGGACCTCGAGCGGACCGGCCGCGATCAGCGCGCCGACGATGATCACCGAGGAGACCGCGTTGGTCACCGACATCAGCGGCGAGTGCAGCGCCGGCGTCACCTTCCAGACCACGTAGTAGCCGACGAAGACGGCGAGCACGAAGACGGTGAGGCCGATCACCAGCGGGTCGAGCGGGGTGCCGCCATGGCCCATGGCTGCGCCCTTGGCGGCTTCGGCGGCGATCTGAACCGGGGTGTTGGCGTCCATAACTTTCGTTTCCGTTTGGGCTAGCTGCCGTGGATCGTCATTTCTTGAGGTCGGGATGGACGATCTCGCCGTCGCGCGTCAGCACCACGGCCTTGAGGATCTCGTCCTCCCAGTCGAGTTTGAGGGCGGGCTTGTCGCCTTCACTGTCGACCAGCGGCTGGATGAAATTGAGCAGGTT
Organism: Alphaproteobacteria bacterium; assembly: GCA_037387885.1. GTDB lineage: Bacteria > Pseudomonadota > Alphaproteobacteria > JAPULJ01 > JAPULJ01 > DATKZM01. The sequence goes on from JARRKQ010000060.1 coordinate 17,434, forward strand.
GCGGGCGAAGAGCGCGCTCGCATTGACCGCCACGCGGCCCGCCATGTTCGAATAGCCGATCACCTTGACGCCGTCGATATCGACCGTCTCGTCGGCCTTTGCGCCCTCGACGTTGCCGCCAGCCTCGACGGCGAGGTCGATGATCACCGAGCCCGGCTTCATCGACTTCACCATGTCCTGCGTGATCAGGCGCGGCGCGGGGCGGCCGGGGATGAGGGCGGTGGTGATGACGATGTCCTGGCCCTTGATGTGCTCGGCGACGAGCTCGGCCTGCTTCTTCTGGTCCTCGGGCGACAGCTCCTTGGCATAGCCGCCCTTGGTCTCCATGTCGGCCTCGGTCTCGACCATGATGAACTTGCCGCCGAGGCTCTGCACCTGCTCGGCGGCGGCCCGTCGCACATCGGTTGCCGAGACGATGGCGCCCAGACGTTTTGCCGTCGCGATCGCCTGCAGGCCCGCGACGCCCGCGCCCATCACGAAAGCCTTGGCGGGCGGCACCGTGCCGGCGGCCGTCATCATCATCGGGAAGGCGCGGGGGAAGGCGCTCGCGGCATCGATCACGGCGCGGTAGCCGGCCAGGTTCGACTGCGACGACAGCACGTCCATCGACTGGGCCCGGGTGATGCGCGGCATCAGCTCCATCGCCACCGTGGTCAGCCCGGCCTTGGCGCAGGCCGCGACGGTGTCGGGGTCGTTATGCGGGGCCATGATGGCGACGACCATCGCGCCCTTTTTCATCAGCTTGATTTCGTCGTCGGTCGGCCGCTGGATCTTGAAGACGATGTCGGCGTCCTTGAGCGCCGCGCCCTCGTCGGCGGCAATCGCAGCACCCGCCTCCTTGAAGGCGTCGTCGCTCACCGCCGCGTCCAGCCCCGCGCCGGTCTCGACGGCGACGTCAAAGCCCAGCGCGCTCAACTTGTTGACGGTATCGGGCGATGCGGCGACTCGGTTCTCGCCCGGACGCCGTTCCTTCGGTATCGCAAGCTTCATCGCGGCTTGATTGTCCCCCTGGCTCTCACGCCGTGGCTTCGTGCAACGCCCCCCGCGTCTCGGCGCACGAAGTCGATTATCCGACACATGTGCCCCATTCGCCCGTGAATTTGAAGAGGGGGGAGCCACGAAAATGCGCGACCTAGCGTCACAGTGGCGTGATAGGCCCGATGGCCGCAGGGGGCAACCCCAATTCACCCGACGTGCTGATCACCTAAACGCAAAAGACTTGATCATGACCGGAACGCCGCCGACCGCCTTCGACCTCACGACGACGTATCTCGATTTGTCGAGCGACGGCCGCGCCCGCGAGATCGTGGTGACGCCCGATTTCTGGGCGGCGCTGGAACGCGGCGACGAGCAGGTCGAAGGTCGCATGGTCGCGGTCTTCCCGATGAGCGAGGATTGGCCGCACTGGGAGCGCCACCCCGCGGGCGATGAACTTGTCTACTGCCTCTCCGGCGCGCTCGATCTCGTGCTCGATCTGCCGGCGGGCGAGCACACGGTAAGCCTCAATGCGGGGAAGGGCGTCCTGATGCCGACGGGCGTCTGGCATCGCGGGGTGGTCCGCGAGCCCGGCGATTGTCTTTTCGTGACCCCCGGAGAGGGGACCGAGCACAAACCACGTTAGGGGCCACGCTAGACACCACGTTTGGGGCGCGGGTTCGTTGGTGGGAGAACGGATGATGAGGCTTCGTTTACTTGTCTGCCTGCTGGCGCTCGCGATTGGCAGCGCGGCCAATCCGGTCGCCGCGCAGGAAGGCGTCAACAGCATTCGAACCGACCGGGGCAGCGTGCTCCGCTATCACGTCACCCTGCCGCCAGGGCCGGTGCGCGGGATCGCGATCCTCTTCATCGGCGGCAACGGCCGCTTGCGGCTGGCGCGCAATCCCGAGCCCACGTCGAAGAACTTTCTCGTGCGCGCGCGGCGGTTCTTCGCCGGGCGCGGCTTTGTCGTGGCGCTGCCCGACGCGCCGTCGGACCGCGGCCGCGAAGGCCTCGTCGGCTGGCGCACGAGCCGGGCGCACGTGTCCGATATCGCCAAGCTCGTGCGGCATCTGCGCGAACAGTGGCCGGTTCCGGCCTGGTTGATCGGCACCAGCCGCGGCTCGATCTCGGCGGCCGCGGGCGGCAAGGGCGTGCCGATCGTCGCCGGCGTGGTGCTGACTTCATCGGTCACCAAGCCGGGCCGGCGTCCCGCCACGGTTTATGACGCGCAAGTCCGCGAGCTCAACAAGCCGGTCATGGTGGTCCACCACCGGAACGACGCCTGCCGGGTCTCGCCGCCGAGCGGGGCGGTGCGCCTCTTCGCGCGGCTCACTGCGGCCACGGTGCGCGAGATTCGCATCGTCGACGGCGGCCGTCCCGGCCGGGGCCGCGCCTGCG
>JARRKQ010000061.1:0-5037 GCA_037387885.1 Alphaproteobacteria bacterium
GGCGCGCGGCCGCCGATGACGGCCGGCCGAAGGGGCCGCTGACCGTGGGCTCGCTGGAGACGACCGCGGCGCTGCGGCTGTCGCCCGTGCTTACCCGCTTCGTCGCCGCCTGGCCGGAGGTCGACCTTACTTTACGCACCGGCACCACCGCCGAACTCGTCGAAATGACGCTCGACCGCACCGTGGAAGGCGCATTTGTGGCGGGCCCCGTGGACCATCCGGCTCTCGATGCGACCGTGACGTTCGAGGAGGCGATGGCGATCGCAACGGCCCCGGGGATCGAGAGTCTCGACGATCTAGCGGACGTCGAGACGCTCAAGCTCGTGGTCCTGCGCGCCGGCTGCTCCTACCGTCAGCGCCTCGAGGCGATCCTGGCCCGCCGCGGCATCGTCGGCCTGCGCCAGCTCGAATTCGGCACCATCGACGCCATCATCGCCTGCGTGGCCGCCGGGCTCGGCGTGACCCTCATGCCGAAGGGCATCCTCGCCGCGGCCGAGGCGGAGGGACGCGTTGCGGTTCACGACCTGCCACCCGGCGAGGCCATCGTCGAGACCCAGTTCATCCGCCGCCGCGACGGCTTTCTGTCCAGCGCCATGCGCGCATTTCTGGAAACCGCCCGCCTGCCCCAGGTCGAACGCCCGCCGGAACGGCTAAGAGCTTAGATATCGTCAAAACAGATAAGTTAATTCACTTAAATTCGTTTTTTTAGGCCGCTTTTTTCCACTATATGAGTGGTCATGAGCAGCTCTGAGGCCGAATCCCAGCGGCCAATCAAAATCACTGCCCAATCACCGATTGCCACTTGGGCCGTTACCGTGTCGGGCCTGTGCGCGATCCTGGTCGGAATCGGCCTGGCCCGCTTTGCCTATTCGCCGCTGATCCCCGCCTTGATCGAGGCCGATTGGTTCAGCGCCGCGGAGACGGGATATCTGGGCGCGGCCAACCTCGCGGGCTATCTCGCCGGGGCCTTGCTCGCCGCACGGATCGCCGACAGAACCGGCACGGCGCCGACGCTCCGCGCGATGATGGTCCTGGCCGCCGCGACATTCTTCGCCTCCGCCTTCCCGCTCGATTTCTGGTGGTATGCCGGATGGCGCTTCGCCGCCGGGCTCGCGGGCGGCGTCCTCATGGTGCTGGCGCCGACGGCGGCGCTGGCGCAGGTGCCCGCAAAGCGGCATGGGCTTGCGGGGGGCATCATCTTCGCCGGGGTCGGAGTCGGCATCGTGCTGTCCGGCACGCTGGTGCCGCCGCTGCTACGCTTAGGACTGGCCACCACCTGGCACGTGCTCGGCGGCCTGACGATCTTTCTGGCCGCACTCGCCCTGCCCGGCTGGCGGCGGCGGGTGATTGGCGTTTTGCCCGCGCGCCAGCGCCGCGCACCGCTGCGGCCGAACCGGACGCTGATCGCGATCCTTCTGGTCTATGCGCTCTGCGCCGTGGGGTTGGTGCCGCATATGGTCTTCCTGGTCGATTTCGTCGCGCGCGGGCTCGGCCGGGGCATCGATGCCGGCGCGCTCATCTGGGTCGTCTTCGGCCTCGGCGCGGTGCTCGGCCCGATGGCCATCGGCCACCTCGCCGACCGGGCCGGCTTCGCCCGCACCCTGCGCATCGGCCTCGTCGTCCTGGCGTCGAGCGTCGGCTTGATCGCGGTCGTTTCCGATCTCTGGGCGCTTATCGTCTCGAGCTTGCTGGCCGGGGCCTTCGTGCCTGGGACCGTGGCGCTGGTGCTCGGCCGCGTCCGCGAGCTGTTGGCCGAGGCACCGGAGCAGCAGCGCGCCGCCTGGGGTCTCGCGACCATCGCCTTTTCGGTCGGCCAGGCCGTGGCGGCCTATGCGTTCGCCTTCGTCTTCGCGCAGACCGGTTCGGCGCTCATCCTCTTTGCGCTCGGCGCTGGCGCATTGGCATTGGCGCTCGCCATCAACATTGTCGGAGACCGCGGGCCGAAAGGTCGCGCCAGGCTAATCGCCGCGGAAACCTGAGCAGGGTGCGGCATCACCGGCCGGCACACGCTTCGCGGTAGTCACGCGCGGGCGTCAGCCTCGCGATAATGATATGTCGCGTCGAGCTGGGCCATCACGTGGTCGCCGAAGCGGAAGCCCGCCATATCCGCCGTCGCGTTCGCGGGATCGAGCGGCGCGATGTGTGCATCGAAGTTGGGATCGAAGAAATAGGCGACCGAATAGCGCTCGCGGCCTTGCGGGTTCACCACGCGATGCGGGGTCGAGCGCCAGCGCCCGCCGCTCCAGATCGGCACCGCATCGCCGGTATTGACGACGAAAGCGCCGGGCTTGGGCGGCACGTCGATCCAGGCGCCGTCCGGATCGCGGACCTGCAATCCGCCCGCCGCGTCCTGGGCCAGGATCGTGAGCGCACCGAAGTCGGTGTGCGGCGCGGAGCCATAGAGACCCGGCGGCGCATCGCCCGGCCGCGCTGGATAATGGAGCAAACGAAGCCAGGTCGTCGGCCGGGCGAACGCATCGTCGAGCGCCGCGGCATCACCCGCCAACGCCCCGGCCAGCGCGCCGGCGAGCGCCCGGGCGAGCCGTTCGACGTTTGCTTCGTAGCCAAGCACGGCGTCCTTGAACCCCGCCAGGCCCTCGGGCCACTGGTTGGGACCGTCGAGCGGACCACCGCGATCGCCGGGAGCTCTGGGCGCGCCTTGCGCCGGTTCGTGGAGCTTGATGAAGGACTCGCTGAAATTCGGATGCGCCGCCGCCTCGACGCTCGAGGCCCGGTCGGTGGCCGTGGCGAAGCCCAGATAGCCGCGATGGAAGCGGTTGACCGCGATCGCCGCCTTGGCCGCGTCCGGCAGCGCGTGGAAGCGCGCGGAGGCTTCGAAAACCGCGTCAATCGACGCTTGCGGCACGCCGTGATTGACGACATAGGCGAAACCCAGCGCGCCGTAAGCGCGATCGAGGTCGCGGCCGACCCGGGCGCACCCCTCGGGCGTCCCGAGCCCGTGCAGATCGATCGTCGGGACCGCTGCCCTCATCGGCGCCTAGCGCGTGCCATAGATGCGGTCGCCGGCATCGCCCAGGCCCGGCAGTATATAGCCCTTGTCATTTAGCTGCCGGTCGATGGCCGTGGTGTAGATCGGCCGCCCGCGTCCTTGATCCGCTGGATCGCCGCCGCGGCCGATCCGCCGGTCGCCAACATCGGATCGACCACGATGGTCAGCCGCCCGGCCATCCCCTCGGGCAGCTTCAGGTAATATTGCACCGGTTGCAGCGTCGCCTCGTCGCGGTAGAGCCCGATCGTGCCGACCCGCGCCGAGGGCACCATCTCGAGCATGCCGTCGAGCAAGCCGTTGCCCGCGCGCAGGATCGAGACGAAGCAGAGTTTCGGCCCGGCCAGGCGCTCGGCCTCCATGGTCTCCAGCGGCGTCTCGATGGTCACGGTCTCGAGCTTGACGTCGCGCAGGACCTCGTAGGTCAGAAGCCCGGCGATCTCGCGCAGCAGGCGGCGGAACAGATTGGTCGGCGTATCGGCCCGTCGCATCAAGCTGAGCTTGTGACGGATCAGCGGATGATCGACCAGGATCACGCCGTCCTGCGCCTTGTCCGGCATTGGTTTCTCCTTTTCTTCTTGGCCCGTACTGCCCGCCATCCGGGGTATCGCGAATCGCCGGGCGCGGCAAGCGCGGGCCGTCATCACGCAGTCACCGGCCAATTGGCCCAACCCCCGCCGCCTGATAGAAAGGCGGCTTGCGGAACGGCGGGAATCGGACCGGCGGATATGGCCTGGGAAAAGCACGTCGAGGATATCGAAGCCAAGCGAAGCCGGGCGAAGGCGCTGGGCGGCGAGGAGTCGGTCGCGCGCCATCACGCCAAGGGCCGGCTGACAGTGCGCGAGCGCATCGAGGCGTTGCTCGACCAGGGCTCCTTCCGCGAGGTTGGTGGGGCCGCCGGCGGCGCGGTGCGCGACGAGGACGGCACGCTCACGGACTTTATCTCCGCCAATTTCGTGCTCGGCTTCGGGGCGATCGCGGGGCGTCCATGCATCGTCGGCGGCGAGGATTTCACGCTCAAGGGCGGCTCGCCCAACGCGGCGGGCTTGCGCAAGAGCGTCTACACCGAGGAGCTGGCGCTGCAATACCGCCTGCCGCTTATCCGCCTGCACGAGGGCGGCGGCGGGAGCGTTGCCGGCTCGGGCAAAGGGGGAACGGTGGGCGACAGCGTGGCGACGCCGCCGCGCTTTCGCTCGGTCGCGCGCACCATGAAGGCCGTGCCGGTGGCGTCCGCCGCGCTCGGTGCGGTGGCCGGGCTGCCGGCCTCGCGCCTCGTCGCCTCGCATTTCTCGGTGATGACCAAGGACAGCCAGGTGATGGTGGCGGGCCCGGCCGTGGTGGAGCGCGCGCTCAACCACCGGCCGACCAAGGAGGAGCTTGGCGGACCCGAGATCCATGCGCGGAATGGCGCCGTCGACAATCTGGCCGAGGACGAGGCGGAGGCGCTCGCCCAGATCCGCGATTTCCTGAGCTACATGCCGCAGAACGCCTGGGAGGTGCCGCCGCTCGGGCCCTCGGACGACGACCCCGATCGCCGCGACGAGGCGCTGCTGACCATCGTGCCGGAAAGTCGGCGCCGCGCTTACGATATGCGCGCGCTCGTCGCGATGGTGACGGATCAGGGCTCGGTCTTCGAGATGGGCAAGCTGCACGGCCGCGGCATGATCACCGTGCTGGCGCGGATCGCGGGCCAGCCCGTCGGCATCTTCGCCAATGACTGCATGCACTATGCGGGCGCGATGACGGCGGCGGGCGCGCAGAAGCTGACGCGCTTCATCCGCATGTGCGAGACCTTTCATCTGCCGATCATCACCTTCATCGACGAGCCGGGCTTCATGATCGGTCCCGACGCCGAGCGCGCCGCGACCATCCGGCACGGCACCGAGGCGGTGCTGGCGGCATCCGATGCGCGCGTGCCCTGGGCCTCGATCGTCGTGCGCAAGAATTTCGGCGTCGCCTCGGCCGCACATTACGGGCCGGGCGCCTACGTGCTCGCCTGGCCCTCGGCGGAGCTGGGCGCGGTGCCGGCG
>JARRKQ010000061.1:5119-11486 GCA_037387885.1 Alphaproteobacteria bacterium
TGGCGGCGCGCCAGTCGCCGGCGGCGCGGGCAGAATCCTTTTCCATGCACGACCTCATCGATCCGCGCGAAACCCGCCCGGCGCTGGCGGACTGGATCGCGCGGGTGCAGCCGCTCCTACCCACATTGATTCCCCCGCTGGGCGTGGCCAACGGGCCTTGAGAAGCCCATATTTCCTCGAAAATCGACCTCCCCACGAAAACCCAACGAAGTTGGTTGATATGGCAGGACCCCTCGACGGAATTCGCATCATCGATCTGACAGCGATGATCTCGGGCCCCTACGCGACCATGATCCTCGCCGATCAGGGCGCCGACGTGATCAAGGTCGAGATCCCGGGACGCGGCGACCATGTGCGCGCGGGCGGCAACCGCCAAGGCGGGCTGCCGGCCAGCTTCCTCAACAACAACCGCAACAAGCGCTCGATCACCATCGACCTGAAGAGCGAGCGCGGCATCGATGTGTTGAAGAAGCTCGCCGCAAGCGCCGACGTCTTCATCCAGAATTTCCGCCCCGGCGTGGTCGACCGCATGGGCATCGGCGAAGCCGACATCCGCAAGGTCTCGCCCGACATCGTCTACGTTTCGATCAGCGGCTTCGGCGAGGAAGGGCCATTCTCGCACAAGCCCGTCTACGATCCGATCATCCAGGCGCTCTCCGGCCTCGCCTCGGTGCAGGGCGGCGGCGACCGCAACCGGCCGCGGCTCGTGCGAACGATCCTTCCCGACAAGCTGACCGGTGTGACGACCGCACAGGCGATCGCGGCGGCGCTCCTCGCCCGCGAGCGCACCGGCACGGCACAGCATGTGCGAATTTCGATGCTCGACGCGATCCTGTCCTTCCTGTGGTCGTCCGACATGGGCGGGCAGACCTTCATCGGCAAGGAGGTTTCCGAGGCGCGCGCCGCAAGCTTCATCGATCTCATTTACGAGACCAAGAACGGCCATATGAGCGTCGCGGTGATGAATGACCGCGAATGGGAAGGGTTTTGCCACGCCGCCGAACGCCCCGAATGGCTGGAGGACGAGCGCTTCAAGACGCCGGAGCTGCGCGACATCAACATCGATGCGCGGCTCGAGCTCATCCAGTCGCGGCTCATCACCGACACGACCGAGGCGTGGATGGAAAAGCTCGATGCGCTCCGCGTGCCCTGCGCGCCGGTGCTGACGCGTTCCGCCCTGCTGGATCATCCGCAGATCAAGGCGAGCACGATCATCGTCGAGACCGAGCATCCCGACGCCGGACTGTTGCGCCAGGCAATGCCCGCCGCGCGCTTTGAGAAGACGCCGACCTCTATCCGGCGCCCCGCCCCCCAGCTCGGCGCCGACACCGAGGCGTTGCTCGACGAGATCGGCCTCGGCGCCGACGAGATCGCCGCGCTGCGCGACGCCAAGGTGGTCGGGCACTAACGGACGCCCGCCGGGACCTCACAACAACAAGGAAACGACATGGCCGATCACGTGATCACGTCGGAGGTTGCCGGCATGGTGTGGAAGATCGAAACGCAGGCCGGCCAAACGGTCGCGGCGCAGGACACGATCATGATCCTGGAGTCGATGAAGATGGAGGTGCCGGTGCCGGCACCCGCCGCCGGCACGCTGCGCGAGCTGCTAGTGGAGGAGGGCGAAACCATCGGCGAGGGGCAGCGTCTCGCCGTGATCGAGGGCTAGGGCGGGCCACGCATTCGGCACGGTGTCGGCGTCGTATCGGCGCGTTTTTCGCCCATTCGCGCCATGTTTTCCGCCTACCCTGCGAGGCCATGGAGATCTCGCCCAAACGGACGAGCGATGCGAATCGGCAAGCGCGGCAGACTGGCGGTAATCCTTCTCGGCGTGGCGGCCCTTGTCGCGATCGCGCTCGGTGGCGGGTATACGCATTACCTCGGCTATGAGCCGGCGACCGAGCGTTTCCCGGTGCGCGGCATCGATGTCTCGCATCACCAGGGCGCCATCGATTGGGACGCGCTGAAGCGCGCCAAGGTCCGCTTCGTCTACATGAAGGCGAGCGAGGGCGGCGACCATGTTGACCGCCGCTTCGCCGAGAACTGGCGCGCCGCCGGCCGCGCCGGGATCGCGCGCGGGGCCTATCATTTCTTCACGCTCTGCAAGCCGGGGATCGCGCAGGCGCACAACTTCATGCGGACCGTGCGCGTCGATGCGAGCGCGATGCCGCCCGCGGTCGATCTCGAATTCGGCGGCAACTGCAAAGCGCGGCCGACGAAGCAGGCGTTCCTGACCGAACTCATCGCGTTTCTCCGCGCGGTCGAGAACCACGCCGGTAAGAAACCGATCCTCTACGTCACGCGCCGTTTTCACGACCGCTATTTGACCGGCGCGCTCACCGAGTACGGGTTTTGGATCCGCAGCATCTACTTCCAGCCCGACCTGCCCGGCCGGCCGTGGCTCTTCTGGCAGTTTCACGACCGCGGCGCGCGCGACGGTATCGACGGCCGCGTCGACCTCAACGTCTTCAACGGCGACTGGGCGGCCTTCGAACGCTGGCGCAAAACCGGGCAATGGCAGCGCGATGCAGGCCCTGCACCGGCCGGCGACGGTTGACGCGGCAACTTGCCGCATATCAAGGCGCGCGAATTCGAAAGCGTCATATTGTCTGCGCCAGCTATCAGAATTATAAGATATATAGAAAATACATCTTTAATTGGAAGCGCAGGGAAATACACGTGTTTCCGCGCGTCCATCCGATCCGGAGCGCACGCGCATGCCGACCAATCACATACCCGTGCCGCGCTACAAAATGACCACCTGGCCATTACTGTTCAGCCAGGGATTCCGTCCGTTCTTTCTGCTTGCGGGTATCTGGGCGCCGGCGGGACTTCTGCTGTCGCTGGCCTTGCTGTTCGGGTTCATTGATCTGCCAATCAATGGCGCGGCAACGAGCTTTCATGCGCATGAAATGTTGTTCGGTTTCGTCGCCGCGGCGGTTGCCGGCTTCATCCTGACCGCCGTGCCCAATTGGACAGGCCGGTTGCCGCTGCAGGGCTTGCCCTTGGCAATTCTGGTAGCGTTGTGGTTCGCTGGCCGTCTTGCCATGGCATTCGGCGACGTGCTCGGGGTTGCTGTCACGAGCGTCATCGACCTGGCATTTCTCGTCGTGCTCGTCGCGGCCGTAGCGCGCGAGGTGCTCGCCGGCCGCAACTGGCGCAACCTTCCGGTCGTCGCGGCGCTGTGCGCACTGACTATCGCCAATATTCTCTTTCATCTCGAAGCCGCAGACGCGATCGTAAGCGAAGGCCTGCCGCTTCGCCTCGGGCTGGCCGTGATCGCGATGCTGGTAGCGCTGATCGGCGGGCGCGTCGTGCCGAGTTTCACGCGGAACGCGCTCGCCAAGGCGGGCGAGGAGGTGCTGCCGGCACCGATGGGCCCGCTCGACGCGCTTCATATGGCGGCGACCGTCATTGCCATGCTGATCTGGGCCGCGATGCCCGAAGGCGTGGTTCCCGGAGTAGCGCTTCTCCTCGCGGCGGCGCTGGGCCTCGTTCGGCTTGCGCGCTGGCGAGGAATGCGGACGCTGTCCGAACCGCTCCTCTGGTCGCTCCATCTCGGATATTTGTGGCTGGCGGCTGCGCTGGCGCTCTTGGGCGCGGCGGCGCTCAGCGAGGCGATCCTGGTCACGGCGGGCATACACGCGCTCACCGCCGGCGCCTTCGGAACCATGATCCTCGCGGTGATGAGTCGCGCGACGCTCGGCCATACCGGCCGGCCGCTCACCGCGGGGACGGGGCTCGCCGGCGCCTATCTTCTGGTCGGCGCCGCAGCGCTGTTGCGAATCGCGGCCGCGCTGACCGACCAGGCAAGCGACGTATTGCTGGCCCTCGCCGCGGCAAGCTGGTGTACGGCCTTCGTGGCGTTCCTCGCCGTGTGCGGCCCGATGCTGATCCGGCCACGGCCCCCAACGCCAAATGCGAAGAAAAAGAGCGCGTCAGTGGCTGGGTAGGCCGAGCCGCCAGGCGATGCGCTCAGCGGGGGCGAGCAGATCGCCCAGCGTGTGCCGGTCGAGCACGCTCATGAAAGCGCCCAGCGCATCGTCGAGCACCCAGTTGAGCACGCAGGCGCCGGCGATGCGGCATTGATTGGTCGAGGGATCGAAGCATTCGACGACCGCCACGTCGTCTTCGCAGTTGCGCACCACGTCGCCAAGATTGATCTCGCGTGGATCGCGCTCCAGCACGATGCCGCCCTGGCGTCCGCGAATTGTGCGGATGTAGCCGAGACGCCCGAGACGGTGCACCACCTTCATCAGATGGTTTTCAGAGATCCCGTAGCGCTCGGCGATCTCCGCAATCGTGGCCAGCTTGCCGTTTCGCACGCCGAGATACATGAGCACGCGCAGTGCGTAATCGGTGTGACGCGTCAGATGCATGCGGTGCGGCCTTCCGAGGGCGGTTGCGCCATTCGATGCACTCGCATCAATTCGGCATCGAACAGCGAAAATAAGATGTATAGTTAATACATATTTAATTTTGGCCGCGCAACCCCAGGAAATCCGCCGTTTCGCGGCCGGCGCCGCGTCGACGCCGTCACGACACATATATAAGGGGGTTTCTGGCGGCCGCGCCTAGCTCCGTGCCGCGACAGCGACTGCCAGACGCTCATAATCGGCAAGCTCGTTATAGACCTGGGCGGAGAGCCGCACCCAAAGACGTCCGTCGCGGCGGGCCATATGCACCTCGATCCGGTCCTCGAACCAGAGCGCATCACGCAGCGCATCGGCCGTTGCTTCATCGCCGCTCAAGCTATCGGGCAGGGCGACGCTCGCCATGGTGCCGATCATCGCGGGGTCGGCCTCGAACGGCGTGCCCCAGCGCTCGCTCAGCATCCGCGCCGCCTCAAGCACGAGCGCATGGTTGTGCGCCTGCATCGCCTCGATCCCAAGTTCTTCCATGAAGGCGATACCCTCGGGTGCGGCGAGCCACGGCGTCGGATCGCGCGTGCCGACCCAGTCGAACTCCGCCAGCATGCCCTGGTCGAGCCCCCAAGAGATGACCGGCGGGTGCAGCCCCTCCTGCCGGTCGGGCGCCGCCCACAGCACGCCGCAAGGCCGCGGTGCCATCGCCCATTTGTGCATGTTCGCGGTGTACCAATCGACGCCGAGCGCCGCGATGTCGACCGGGATCGCACCGGGCGCATGGGCGCCGTCGACCAGCACCGCGACGCCGCGCGCGCGGGCGAGCGCCGCCATATCCTTGACCGGCATGACGAGCGCGGTGTCGGAGCTCACATGGTCGAGCACCGCGATGCGGGTCTTGTCGCTCAGCGTCGCCGCGAAGGCGTCGATCACGGCCTGTGCGCCGGGGGCGGGGAAGGGGATCTCGGCGATCCGGACCTCCGCCCCTTTTTCCCTCGCGACATAGCGCGCGACATTCGCCACCGCCCCGTAAGTATGATCGGTGATCGCGATCTCGTCGCCCGGCCCGAGCGGGAAGGAGCGCAGAACCGAAACCACGCCGCCGGTCGCGTTGTCGACGAAGACGAGGTCCTTGCCTTTAACGCCGAGAAACGCCGCGACCCTATCCGCCGCCGCCCGCAAGGCGCCGGGCGGGCGCGGTTTCGCGCCCATGAGGGGCGAGATCTCGCGCGCGAGGACGGCGGCCGGCTGACGCTCGATGCGTTCCTGCCAGTCGCGCTGCACGTCCAACACGGATTTCGGCGTCGCACCGACCGTGCCGTGATTGAGATAGGCGACCTCCGGGTCGAGCAGCCAGTGGTCGAGCAAATGCCGGCCGAATTCGGTCATGGCTTCCGATCCCCGGCCGGCGCGTTTCAGCCCGCCTTGCCCTTGGCCTGCATGCGCGCCCAGCTGTCGCGGAGCGCCACGGTGCGGTTGAAGACCGGCTTGGCATGGCTGCTGTCGGGATCGGGGGTGAAGTAGCCGAGGCGCTCGAACTGGACCGCGCGCCCGACCGGCGCCTCGGCCAAGGCCGGCTCGAGCTTCGCCGCGACCACTTTCAGCGAATCCGGGTTCAAATCCTCCAGCCAATCGCGGTTCTTGCCCGGATCGGGATTGGCGAAGAGATGATCGTAGAGCCGCACCTCGGCCTCGACCGCATGGGCGGCGGAGACCCAATGGAGCGTACCGCGCACCTTGCGGCCGTCGGGCGCGTCGCCGCCCTTGGTCGCGGGATCGTAAGTGCAGCGGATCTCGACGATCTCGCCAGCGTCGTCCTTCACCACATCGGTGCAGGTGATGAAATAGGCGTAGCGCAGCCGCACCTCACGGCCGGGGGCGAGGCGGAAGAACTTCTTGGGCGGATCCTCCATGAAGTCCTCGCGCTCGATCCAGAGTTCGCGACCGAAGGGAACCTTGCGGCTGCGCTACGCCTATTTCATCACCTGCACCGATGTGGTGAA